>JAEOTX010000058.1 GCA_016839605.1 Candidatus Thorarchaeota archaeon
ATTGGCATACTCCCCACTGATATCAAAGAACATGCTAACAGCTATGTCGACATAGCAATTCCCACTGGTATGGGATATGCCAGAAATTTCCTGGTCGCTAAAACCGGGGATGCGGTGATTGCAATTGCAGGCTCAGCAGGAACGTTGAGCGAGATGGCAATTGCATGGTTCTCTGACAAACCTGTCATCGCGCTTGTACCATCTGGCGGCTGGGCGAAACGCCTAGCTGGGACCAAGATTGATGAAAGAAGACTTGACGTAGTACATCCGGCAGAGACCCCACAGGATGCTGTTGAAAAGGCGTTCGGAGCATTAGGCTGGAAATAGCATCAAGAGCCAAGTTCTTTAGGGCTCCTAAAGAGTATGAATTTGAAATGCATCTCGCCAAACAAGTCCTGCAGGGAAAGACTGACCTCACCTCTGAAGAAATTGAGCAGTTAGTTGGAACCTTACGAGATCAATACAAAGGTCTCTTGAATGTAGTGGAAACACCACGGAGAAATGTGTACTATGTTGGTGACTTGCATGGGGAACTTCATAGCGCCCAGGCAGCTCACAAGCTCCTGCAAGATAGTCGAGATGCTTCAATGGTGTTTCTTGGCGATTATGCAGATAGAGGACCACAACAGGTTGAAACCATCAATCTTGTGTTTTCTCTAGCAATTGAATATCCTAAGCGAGTGATAGCGCTTAGGGGCAATCATGAGTCTGACGATATTGCCAGGACCTATGGGTTCTACAATGCTGTAAAAAGCAAATACTCCCCAGATGTCTTCGATATCTATTGTTCAGGTTTCAAAGTTCTCCCATTAGCTGGCTTGAGTTCTAATGGCATATTCTCCTGTCACGGAGGCATACCTGAGGGTGTAGAAACTCTTGACCAGATTCAGGAAGTGGACCGATTCCATGAGAAAATCCAGAATCCGATCGCGTTCCAATTGACCTGGAATGACCCCTCGGAGGGAGATTTCAGATTCAGTCCTAATTGGCGAGGGAGTGGTTCGCGAATCTATGGGAGACTAGCTTTCAATGAATTTGCGGAATCATTCGAACTCAACTTGATGTTTAGGGCACATCAAGTGTTTCCTGAGGGGGTCCAAACGTTCTTTGATGGAAAACTAATCAGTGTCTTTAGTTCAGCTTACAACAACCGTGTGAAACCAAAGATAGTACATCTAAGAGACGGTCTAAAGATCGATTTGATTCAGATATGATCCCTTGTTCTTATGGTACAAAACTGCAATTAGAGAGAAGTTCTTAAGGGCACCAAATGCGACCAATCAATCACTCGAAAAGACTCAATAGCGGGAGATTAAATCGCCTCGAGGGAGTATCATATGCCCAAGGTAGCTGTTGTAAACACCACTCCAAAGACAATCTTTGACGACATAGGACGTCTTCTCGATGAGGCAGAATATCAGAAGCACGTCTCAAAGGATGTCGCTACCACAATAAAGCTCAATCTATCTTGGTCAAAGTTCTATCCCGCTTGTTCAACGAATCCCTATGTGTTTGATGGGCTTCTTCGGAAGATGATTGCGGATGGTTATTCTCCCCGCAGCATACAAGCAGTTGAGAACGAAACCGTGGTCACAAACATCTATGCAGGCACAAAGGGGAACAACTGGTATCAAGTGATGAAGAAGCACCGAATCAAGTTTCTCCCCCTTATCAAGGCAACATATGTCGACGTGGAGCTCCCACAAAAGACGCTAGTCCTTGAGGATGTCTTTGGCGAGATTATTGCTCCAAAGGAGATTTTCGGGACTAACATAATCCACCTGCCAACAGTAAAAACCCATGGACACACTCAGATGACTGGAGCTCTCAAAGACTCGTTTGGACTCTATCTGACCAAGAAAAGGCACCTTGCTCACCTGAAAATCCATGAAGTGCTAGTCGATCTGCTTCTACTTCAACAGACCATATCTCATTCAGAATTTGTCTTGACTGATGGAACTGTCATGGGGGATGGAGCTGGGCCACGGACAATGGTGCCCAAGATTGGCAACATCCTGATAGCAACAAACGATATGGTTGCTGCTGATACTGTGCAGACAAGACTCATGGGCTTGGACCAGAAGAGTGTGCACAAACTCCAGATAGCAGAGAGTCTTGGTCTGGGAAGTGCAGATCCTGAAAACATCGAGATTGTTGGCGACTATGAGTCTTGGGAAGACCTCCCCAATTTCCACATGAGTCCAGGCAAATCGCCGGTCATCACATGGAACCGCGGATTTCTCAAGTTCCCAGGCATGGAGAAATTCCTGTTTCGCTCCCCATTGATGTGGCTACCCACACAGCTTTCAGGCCTATATCATGACGGTATTTGGCTCCCACTCAAAGGTAAGAAATGGGTTAATTGGTTTCTTGAGGAAACTGAATGGGGAGAGTTATGGAGGTCATACTCAGAATAGAAATGAGGACTAGAAATGGCGATTATGGATTACCTCAAATTGATGCGACCCTGGCAATGGTACAAGAATCTGCTTGTTTTCATTGCGATTATTTTCGTTGAGATTCCACAGCAATGGCCATGGGAGAACATTCCGGCTATATTCGACTGGACAAATTATCCGCTGCTCATTCTTGGATTCGTCGCGCTCTGTCTTGTGTCAAGTGCAGGGTACATAATCAATGACATATCAGATATAGAGAAAGACTCTGCTCATCCTGAGAAAAAGAAGCGACCCCTCCCGTCAGGAGGGGCATCAAGGGGAATGGCATACCTCCTAGCGGCGATTCTCATGTTGGCAGGTCTATGGCTCTCCTACTATGGCGTAGGAATCCTTAGCGGATACTATCATGTGGGAGCAGTGGGTGGCCTCTTCCTCTTAATCGTCATTTTATATATTGTCAATGCTCAACTTTACAATAACTTTCTCAGAAAATGGGCGGTAGTTGATGTCGTGATTCTTGCGGTCGGATTCATCCTAAGAGCAATAGGAGGCACCTTTCTAATAGGTGTACCATTCACCTCTTGGCTTGTTGTAGGTATCTTCTTCTTTGCCCTGATATTGGGATTTGGAAAGAGAAAGAACGAACTCCAGCTTCTAGGGGAAGATGCCGAACAGCACAAGCCAGTTTTCGACCAATACACTGAGAATACACTTGATTCAGGCATAACGATGTCAGCCACTTGGTTTGTGCTCTTCTATGCACTCTACGTGTATAATAACTTCCCAGACCCAGTCACACAGCCAGTCATGATGACAGTTCCAATTGCTGCAGGCCTTATTCTAAGATACGTGTTTCTTATTCAGTCAGGGAGTCCTGTTGGCAGGAAGCCACATCTAGCATTCAAGGACTTGGGAATTCTTGTAGGGTCCTTGATCTTTCTAGGTACACTAATCTTCACCATGTTCTTCTGGCAACCAGTGTTCGACTTCATCCTGACAATATTCCCACCGCCAGAGGCTTTTCCGTAGGTGCTTGAGATGACCTCACGCCTTTCTGCCTTTGATCTCCATACTCATACTCTATACTCAAAGGACGGCTTAAACAAACCCAGAACGCTCTTCAAGTTGATGAAGAAGAAAGGCCTGAGGGGCATGGCCCTTACAGAACATTGGAAACCATCCATCCTAAAACCAATTGTGAAGAATGATAGATTCCTTCTCAACGGATGCGAATACAAGTCATCAGACCATGGCGAGTTAATCGGGCTCTTCACAACCGAACCAATCGAGAACCGAACCTTTGAAGAAATAGCTGAGGACATCCATGCACAGAATGCTCTGACCATTTTGCCTCATCCAAGAGACCCATTCAGAAAGCATACTGCGGTCAGGAATAAGCTGCCTGACGAGCTCATCAGAAGACATGTAGACCTCATCGAGGGCATTAATTCAAGATGCCTTCTTCCAATTCATAATCAGAAGGCTCAGAAACTTGCTAAGCGGCTTGGCAAACCCGTTACGGCTGGAAGTGATGGTCATTTCAGCAGAGAGGTTGGCCATGGCAAGACATGGCTTCAGGACATTGAAACTACTGATGACATCTATGAGGAGCTTCGGAAGGGAAGAACTCAGATCACAGGTCATGTG
>JAEOTX010000250.1 GCA_016839605.1 Candidatus Thorarchaeota archaeon
ATGTCTTCCTTCCAAATCTTGCCATTAGAGAGGTCCACGTGTAGTATTTTTCCTTGATGCCCATACATTCTATGCAGCCTCCTTTTTCAGGTCACGATACATGGCCATTCTTGCGGATCGCAGTTTCTTCTTCTGTTTCAACAAGTCATCTGTAGCCTTCACCCATTGGATTGCGCCAGGTACGCAGTGCTTTGCACAGTATGGATCTCCATCGCAGAGATCACAAATGATTGCCTTCTTGGTTTCGGGATGAAGTTTTATCGCATAGTAAGGACAGGCTTCAACACACTTTGCCTGACCTGTGCACTTGTTGTTATCAACTGTAATGATTCCTGTCCCATCATCTCGTGATAAGGCCTTTTCCGGGCATGAGTCAACGCATGGGTACGTATCACACTGTTCACAGAGAAACTGAATGCCAAGAGCAATATCCTCCTTCTTGTAGACCTTTACTCTTCCCCTATATGGGTCAAAGAGGTCTTCCTTTGTCAAAGAACAAGCTAGAGAACACTGCTTGCAGCCAGTACATTTGTCCATATCGACTAATAGCAAATTGGCCATATTTCATCAGCGTCCATCAATTCGGATGTTAAATTGGTCTTATCTGATGGAATCCCACATTTTAATGCTGTCCTTCTCGTCCTGTTATTTGATGCATATCGGGTGACTTTAACAAAGGATGAAATCTTAATCTTGCATAAGGTGCTATTTTCGGCGCGCGGCGAACTTGAAATACGAAAGACACATCTTGCAGATTGTTTCCATAGGGATTAGTCTGAGGTTCAGAGATGGTGAGCCAATCAAGTATGCAGAGGGCTATTCGCCAAGTTGTTGAGTTCAAGAAATGCAATTCAGATGCACCAGGTGAATCCTCTGGTCAGCCATCAGATATGGAAATTCTACAGCTAGTCTTCTTACGCATACTCAAAGAGATTGATGGAGATCTTGAAGGACTTCCAGCAGATCAAAGGTATCGGAAGCTTAGCCTCTTTGCCAATACGTATGGCGGACGGCAGGTTGATTCGGTTTCTATTCTCAAAGACTCCTCAGAGATATTCTTGGATTTCGACCTTGCGCAGCGGGATGACGAATCACTCCTCGACACCAGAATTCTAATTCTTGGTGGAGTATTTGAAGCACTGAAGAGTCAAGCACGAAGAAAGAATCGGGGTGTCTATTACACTCCATATGGTCTTGCATGCAGCATCAGCAATCTTTCTCTTGATGCATTGGAATCACAGGAACGCAATTCGAAGGTCTCTGGACTATTGGATCTTAGGATCCTGGATAATGCCTGTGGAAGTGGGACATTTCTCTTCGCTATGCTTGAGGAGCTTCTCATAAGAATCTCAACAAGAGCAAGAACGATTGTTCTCGATTCCATCAATGTAGAAACCACCAAACTCGAAGTTTTAGCATCGTATCTGTTAAGGCATTCACTTTTCGGACATGATCTCGATGAGGATGCGGTTTCTATCGCCGAAGCACAACTTTGGCTTGCTCTCTACGGCCTCAAAGGGGCTGTTCCTTCCCTGATTCCTAGAACAAACCTCAAAGTCACAGATACCCTTGTTTCGGAAGCGAGCAATCAGAACTACGATATCGTGATAGGGAATCCTCCGTATATGCGACTCACTTCTGGAGAAGCGCAGTATAGGCAGGCTATCAAGACACGATACTCTACCTCACGAGAATACAACACACATGCTCTCTTTATTCAGGCATCGTTATCTCAATTGAAGCAAGGCGGCATTCTCGGCTATCTGATCCACAAGAATCTTCTAACGCTCGATACGTTCAGTAGCCTTAGACAGTCGATTGTAGAGACCCATAACCTGATTCATCTCTCAGATTGTGGCCCTGGCGTCTTTCGGGGGGTGACAGCAGAAACAGCTATTGTTGTTCTGCAAAAGGGGTCAAGAAGGATTCCTTCAACGATCACTCTTTCAAGCTATGATTCCAAATCTGATGATTGCCGGGTGACCTCGGTTATTGACCAAGAAGATTATCGCAACCTAATATCATCCTGGAATAACAGGTATCTCATAAGCATCCCTTCTGAAACAATGCCATTTTTGGAGCACATGTCTACTTTGCCACAACTACATGATTTTGTCACCATAAAGCGTGGGATTGAAACTGGATGCAATCGACAATTCATTTCAGATGAACCCAGATTGAAAGGTAATTGGAAGCCTCTGCTTCGAGGGCGGGATATTGCTAAATATGCAGCAAGGAGTAGCGTGCATTTGAATCACAATCTCGCTAAACTTGCTAAACCCGGGAGAAAAGACCTGCAAGATATTCCGAAGGTGGTAGTGCAGCAGAACTCAGATCATCCGATCGCCTACTATGATTCAGGTCATTATTTGGTCCTTAATTCAACAACCTACATAACGAATGCCAATGAAGAATTTCTGAAGGCAACCTGCGTGCTGTTAAACTCTAATCTCATTTCGTGGTTCTTCAGGACTGTGATGACCAACAACGCCAGTCTAACTGTCAATCTTTTGCCCAACAACTTGGGAATGATTCCAATTCCATCCGAAATAGATTTGCCATTGTTTTCCGCAATATGTGATGTTCTAACTCGCCTTAAATCTGCTTCAGAATCTAATCCTGAGGCTTCAGTTAGGTTCCAGATTTGGCACGAAACTTTGGTTGAGAGCCTGATTGTTGCGGCCTACTTCCCGCATCTTGTTAAAGATAACGACGAATATGATCGGTTTCATGAAATCATGGTTTCGCTTGCCTCGCAAACACTTGAGTCCGAGGCAAATGACGAAGAGGCGGTCATTTCTGCAAAGAATGTCTTGAAGGGGCTTGAGTTCCTCCGATCATAATCTGATGTTGAGATTGTGATAGGCAAACAGAGATAAGTCGTGTATTATGCAAAGGCGTTGAGGGAATTCTGTGACCGCGGAACAAGACGCGCCCATTCGGCCCGATGAGCTCGAGTATGACCCAGAATCATTGTCTGATGGCGGAATACTTGATACACTCAGCATGCTCCTCTCGCATCATCCTCCCTCTCAATATGGGCATTGTCTCAGAGTTTCATACAAAGGGCATTCAATTTATTTCTGCGGCAGATGTTCGGGCATCTATGGTGGACTTGGTTTAGGGCTTATTTTGCTGTTCTTCTTCAACTCCATTCTGCAACCTGATTGGTTGTGGTTCATGATATCGATGGCAGTAGGATTTGCTACGGTTGTTGACTGGGTAAGTCAAAGACTCACACCACGAAAGACAACGAATTTCGTTAGAGCCATCACGGGATTCCTCAGTGGTTTCTGTCTTGCACTGATTTTCTACTTGGGCAATCTTTGGTATATGCTCGTAGCTCTTGCTATAATGGGTGCTACTGTTGGTGGCGTTGGATTTGTGGAGAACCGGAGAATCAAGCGTGAGAGGGCTATTTTAGAAGCTGAAGAAATCGAGGATTGAGACAATCGTTTTAACGGTGGCAGATTTCAAGGCTGCTGTGGCTCTGATGATTCCTACAGCGAAGCCGATAATTAACAAAGAAGAGATTGAGGCTGTAAAGAAGGTCCTCGAGACTGGAATGCTGGCTGAGGGCAAGGTCTCAAGAGAGTTTGAAAATCAGTTTGCCGAGTATGTAGGAACCAAGTTTGCCACAGTGACCAATAGTGGAACGACTGCCCTCTCGACAGCACTGGAAGCTCTAGGTCTTCAGCCCGGAGATGAAGTCATCACGACTCCATTCACGTTCATCGCATCAGCAAATTCTATTGCCATGATCGGAGCTGTTCCCATTTTTGTAGACGTAAAGTATGACACCTATAACATCGACCCAGACCTCATAGAGGAAGCGATCACCAAGAAGACCCGTGCCATCATGCCAGTTCACATATTCGGAATGCCATGCGAGATGGACCGCATTATGGAGATTGCTGAACAGCATGACCTCTTGGTCATTGA
>JAEOTX010000251.1 GCA_016839605.1 Candidatus Thorarchaeota archaeon
ACCCAATCGTATCTTCCCATAGTGTAGTATAGGCTCAGTATTTTGCATCCATGTGACTCTGCAATCTCATTAGCTTGTTTCTGACGTTTTCCTGCACTCTTTATAGTTTCAATTCCCTTCTGTGTGATGTTGCCAAGAATTATGAACTTCACTTTTCTCTCACCTCCTTTCTGCTCATGTCGAAGAAAACCCAATAGCTTAGCTTTGTATTAAACACATAACATATGCTAGATCAATTCCGCATGGAGAGGCTAGTGTGGTTTCCAATGTAAGAAATAAGATAGAGCGACTGCTTGGTTATTTTTGGAACTCTTCCTTCACTCGATTCATCATTTCCGAATCCGTGTAAAGATCAATGGCGGTCATTGCGAGAGCTTTTGCAGCGTTTAGCATTGCGTCATGTCCTCTGTCCGAAACTGAGGCCTCAGCAAACTCCTTCGAGTGACCCGCAACACTTCTATCGCTTATCGAGATGTATGGATGAATTGCGGGGACAACTTGGCTGACATTGCCTATGTCACTAGACCCGCCGCTTCCTTCTGGCAAATCTGTCATCGGCTCACCAATGGCTTCCAGATTCCTTGTGAACGCCTCTCCCATAGCCTTGTTCATCTTCCTAGATTGATAGGATGGCTTGATGACCTCATAATTGAGAGTAGCTCCCGTTGCGCTGGCAGCCCCTTTAGCACAGTTCTCAAGCTTCTTCACCAATTCGGCACAGTAGTCATCTTCCGGCGCCCTCACATAGAAATCAGCCGCAGCGTAATCTGGTACTATATTGGGTTTGACGCCTCCGTGAGTGATAACACCGTGAATTCTAGACATGCTCTTGATGTGCTGACGTAAGGCATTGATGCCGTTGAAGGTCTGGATGATTGCATCTAGTGCGTTGATCCCCTTCTCTGGGCTCGCGGCAGCGTGAGCAGGTCTTCCGTGGAACTCAATCTTCACCTCAGTCAGAGCTAGACCCTGTCGGCCAACCACTGTGTATCCTGGCGAGGGATGGAACATCATCGCTGCATCGACTTCATCGAACACTCTCGCCTCGACCATTGCAATCTTTCCACCTATGTCCTCCTCTGCAGGGGTGCCAAGGAAGATCAGTTTTCCTGGCAAATCCTTCTTGATTTTTCCAAGAGCAAGGCACGCACCGAGGGCAGCGCTTCCAATCAGATTGTGACCACAAGCATGACCTAACTCTGGCAACGCATCGTATTCTGCAAGAATAGCAATCGTCGGACCCTCTGATTCAGCGGGATGAACTGCACGGATTGCAGTTTCCAACCCTGCTATTCCAAGTTCGACCACGAATCCAGCTTTCTCCAACTCACTAGCTAACCGACGACTAGCCTTGACTTCTTTGAATGCCACCTCTGGGTTGTCGAACATCTCCTTACTGACGTCAATCAATAGACTGCGACTCTCATCAACGTGAGCGATTGCCTGGTCTTTCCACATGGTCATCCATTTCAGTGCAAGCAATCCGCATCTTGAAGTTTCCCATACGCGTGTTATGAAAGCGAATTAATGAAGCCATCATTCATTCAAATAGCCGTCTGATATACCAAAAGCACTATATTAGATATGAAATCCCCGTTCGTCGGAGCTCTGCATATGCCCAAGGTCTGCCAGGACGGCGAATGCCAACATATGATACAAGATATGGATAATTCGATTGGGTATGAGAAGAGCCTATGGTCAATCATTCTCGAAAGTTCTCAGGACCTAAATGACGTAAACCTTGCGCTCCGCTTTTGCGAGGTATTCCTTTTAGAGGCTAAGGTCAGGATTGACTCAAGGGGGATTGAGGTTCTAGTCCGAGATGATTTCATTCGACTTCTGTGAGCTATCCTCGATTAGAAGCCTAAGAGCGATTCCCTCTTCGCAACTGAATCAAGCATGCCTCCTCCGTCGACATTGATCACTTCACCGACGATATAGCTTGCGGCATCAGATGCCAAGAACACTATGGTTTCAGCTATGTCCTCTGGCTCTCCCACACGCTTCAGGGGAACCTCAACCTCAATATATCGTTCGACTTTTTCCAAAGTCCAACCGGTAGCCTGCTCTGCCATTTCCTCAGGTTCCCAAGTCCTGATTAGCCCCGGTGTGATGCAATTAACATTGATACCGAAAGGAGCAAGGTCTCCTGCTAAGCCCTTCGTCAATCCTATCATGCCTGCCTTGCTGGCTGGGTACTGCACTCCGGAGGAGAGACTGCCATTGATTCCAGCGCCGCTAGATATGTTGATGATTTTACCGGATTTCTGTGGAATCATCTTCTTAGCAACAGCCTGAGCGAAATTGAAGGCACCTGTCAGGTTGACAGCAATCACCTTGTCCCATGTTTCCTGTGATGTTTCGGTGACTATTGTATATCCTCCAGAAACGTAGGCATTGTTGACAAGAACATCAATCCGTCCAAATTTGTTGAACACCTCTTCGACCATGACATCTACCTGAAGCTTCTTCGAGACATCAACCGTGAAGGCTATTGCGTTGAGTTCTTCTGCCCGAATGTTAGCTGCAATTTTTTCTGCTCCCTCACCATTGATATCCACAATAATGGATGTCGCCCCGCGTTTCGCAAATGCCCAGGCAGTAGTCGCTCCAATCCCTCGGGCTGCACCAGTCACAATCACTACTTTTTCCTTGAACTCCACTTTCTCATCCCTCACTTGAATTGAGGCATCACATGTTCGGCGAAGAGTCGCAATCCGCGTTTACTGGGGAAGTCTTCAAACCGTAGAGTGAAGTAGGTGATTCCAACTTCTTTAAGCGATTCAAACATCTCAACGATTTCTTCTGGGGTCCCCTTTTGTACTACGAATGGATTATCAGGCAATTCAGCCAACCGCTTAACTTCAGCGGCATATTGATTGAACTCCTTTTCATTCTCATAGATCCAGAACCAACAACCCCATGAAAATACGATCTCCTTGAAGTTCCGACCATACTCATCGCAGGTCTTCTCAACAAAGTTGAGTCGTTCTTGTAGATCGTCTAGATTCATGCCCCCGTAGATGTCGATGTGATCTGCATACTTCGCAGCAACACGGAGTGTTCGGTTCCCTCTCGCCCCAATAACGATAGGAAATGGTTTCTGAATTGGTTTTGGCTCGCAAATTAGATCTTTGACCTGGAAATGCTCCCCGTCATACGAGATCTTACCCTCCTCAGAAAACATCAGGTTCATCAATTCGATAGTTTCCTTCATTTGGGCCAGTCGAATCTTGTGTGCTGGATAAGGAAATCCGAATGCCTTATACTCATTAGGAGTCCAACCGAGGCCAAGACCAAATGGGTACAGCCGACCATCGGCAATCTGGTCGAGTGTGGCGATTTCCTTGATGAACAAGGAGGGATTAGGGAGGTACCTCATGGTGTTTACGGTCAGAGTGCCAACCGTGACTCGCTTCGTGCATTCAGCCAAGGCGGCTATTGTGGACCAGCAAGCAAGACGGGAAACATCATCCATGGGGTGGTCCGGCATGATGACCGAATCAAATCCGAGCCGTTCACATTCTTGAGCAACCTCTCGTACCAACGGCCATTGGATGCGTTCGTACGGAGTGATATTGATGTTTTCACTATCAGGAGCGACCGTTGAAATCACACGACTCAATCTAGCACCGAACTTGATTCTCTGTTTCATGTAGTGGATGGTGAAAGTTCGCCGATAAATCTCTATCTGGATTTTCTAGCCGGATGCTAGATAGCAGTGCGAAGGCTCATCAGAACTACTAAAAGGACCACGCAGTATTGTGAAGTTGGCTAGCAATGACGAAACTGAAGATCACAGATACAACTCTCAGAGATGCGCATCAATCACTGATAGCAACTCGGATGAGAACGGAGCATATGTTGCCTATCTGTGAGAAGATAGACAAGGTGGGCTATCATTCGCTAGAGATGTTCGGCGGAGCAACATTTGATTCCATGATGCGCTTCTTAGATGAAGATCCGTGGGAGAGAGTCGAAACACTCAGAGATGCTATGCCAAAGACCAAGTTCCAAATGCTGCTAAGAGCTCAGAACGTAGTGTCATATCGTCACTATGCCGATGACGTTCTAGAAGCCTTCGTTGTAGAGGCGGTCAAGGTTGGAATTGACGTTTTTAGAATATTCGATGCACTGAATGATGTCAGAAACATGGAAGCGGCTATGAAGTTCGTCAAGAGGGAAGGCGGGCACGTTCAGGCGAGCTTCTGCTACACGCTGAGCCCATTTCACACCAACGAGAAATTTGTCGAGAAGTCCAAACAGCTATATGACCTCGGTGCTGACTCAATATGCATCAAGGACATGGCTGGACTCATCTCTCCCAAGGACTCCTTCGAACTTGTGAGCATGCTAAAGGACGCAATTGACATCCCCATACAGCTCCACTCACATTACACAAGTGGCATGGCATCAATGGCCTATCTCAAGGGTGCAGATGCTGGTGTTGACATTGTCGACTGTGCGATATCGTCTCTGTCCATGACTACATCCCAGCCTGCCGTGGAGTCCATGGTTGAAGGTCTCAAGGGTACAAAGCGCGATACCGGCTTGGATCTCAACCTGCTCGCTGAGATTGCAGACTATTTCAGAAAGATTCGAGGTCGCTACAGCCAGTTTGAGGGAAGTCTAAAGGGAGTCAACCCACAGGTCATGGTCTTCCAGATACCTGGAGGAATGCTGTCTAATCTCGACAATCAGCTGAGAGAGCAGGGTGCATTGGACCGATACGATGAGGTTCTCGAGGAAGTGCCTCGAGTCCGGGCTGAATTAGGCTATCCTCCACTAGTCACGCCATCCAGTCAGATAGTTGGAACGCAGGCCACTCTGAACGTAGTCACTGGTGAGCGCTATGGTATGATTCCACATGAGATCAAGCAATATGTCCGCGGCTACTATGGTCGACCGCCAGCTGATATTGATCCGGAAATCAAGAAGAAGGCGATAGGGGATGAAAAGGTCCTCGACCGAAGACCTGCAGACTTCCTAGAACCAGAACTTCCCAAGGCTGAGGAGGACTTGAAGGACATTCCCCATTTGCCAAGGGACGTTGTTTCCTATGCGTTGTTTCCACAATATGCCCTTGATTTCCTGAAGAGGAAAGCACAGAAGAAAGCGAGAGGGGACATGACAGCTCAACAGGAGGCTGCCATGATTGCATCGGTTCTTCACATGAGCGGTCAGACCGCTGGTGGACTTGGTGCTCCATTGCTGCATGGAGATGGATGGGCAAGGGCTGGAATCGATGATCAACATGCTTCGGGGACGACTCATGCCCCAGGGCAGTGGGAACGCTCAGGCTCCGCATGGGCATCAGCAGGTAGGCGAGCCGAGATGCGCCGCAGAAGACAGGGGGGTCCATGATGAGTTCTGAATATGATATCAAGCTCGAGGACCGCAATTACTCCGTTGAAATCAAGAAGCTTGACGAAGGGGGATTGCTGATAGTCAAGGTGGGCGATGAGAGCTTCACCCTAAAGGTCGAAGAAACCGAGGAAGGGTCATGGAGTGTCAATGATACCTATACTGACCATTCGATTAAGGTCACGTCCAGGACGAGCAGCAAAGCCACAGTCGAGATTAATGGAGACACACGCGAAATTGAGTGGTCACGTGTACGAAAACAAGCTGATGTTGAGTCGTCAGCGGCAGCTCCGGTATCAGATGGAAAGAAGATCACTGGAGG
>JAEOTX010000252.1 GCA_016839605.1 Candidatus Thorarchaeota archaeon
AATGGAAAAAGGTCTCAAAATTCTATCAGGATTTATCATCGCAATGGTTGTCTTATCTGTCATATTAATCAGCATAAACCCATTATCAACAGACCAAAACGATGATCCTTCAGAATTTCCAGACTTCATTACAAGCAATGAAGATTACTTCACAACACGAATTGGACCCGTTCCTGAAATAGACCGGGATATCTATCTCCTTGAGGTATTCGGACTGGTTGAAAATCCAAGATCGTTTTCCTTAGACGAACTGCAATCGCTGAATTTGACCGAGCTGCCTCTTACTGTTGAATGTATTGGCAATAGTAGGAATGGAAAATTAGTAGCCACTGCTGTGTGGAAAGGTTTCAATGTGTATGATCTATTGGAAACACTGGGCATCTCAGAGAACGCAACCGGAGTCAGATATCTAGCTGCTGATGACTATTATGCTTCACATACTTTGGATCAATTGAGGAACAATGGAGTCCTTGGAGCATTGTATATGAATGATGTGGAAATCCCTCCCATACAGGGATTTCCTTTGCGAATTCTGAATCCAGGATATTATGGTATCAAACAACCTGCTTGGGTAATTGGAATTGAAGTGATTGATAGACCCCTAGAAGACTACTGGGAGGACCGTGGATGGGATACATCACCACCCATGGAAATTGATTCGAAGATATTCTTTCCTTCTGGAGGGGCTGGCTCAGTGAGTGTGAATCAATATCTGAAGGTGGGAGGTTGTGCCTTCGGCGGCACTCGTGTCAAACTAGTAGAGTATACAGTTGATAATGGTTTGACTTGGCATGATGCACCGATAATTCAGCAGATGGATGCTGACAATGTATGGGTGTTTTGGGAGATTGATGTCAGTTTTTCCGAAGCGGGAAGTATCTATCTACAAATTAGAGCCACTGATATCAATGACAATCAGCAAATCGGATTTGATAATTCATACCGTAATGGAACTAGTAGCTGGCCCGAGTTGCTTATCGTTGTGACATAAGAGAACAACTCATCTATCCTGCCAGTTCAAAGCCAAACTAGTATAGCATATACTATATCTGGCACCATGCCTACCTGTTGACGTCTTGGTTAAAGGTGAAGAAACATGCCAGACGACACGAGAAGGGTTGCTGATAAAATCCTGGCTGGAATGAGGGAGAAGACCGAAGACATCTGCCCGAACTGCGGTCATGATGCTACTGATGACAATAGATTCTTCAAATGTGAGTGGTGTGAACGACCTATCTGTTCCTTCTGCCACAGGATGACCAGTGATACGAGCATGGTATGTCCACAATGTGTTAAGGAAAAGGGTTTGACCGAGGACGATTTGATAAATTAGGGGTATTAGGCATAAGTACTGGGATGTTCGAGGACCAGTACGAGTGACTCCAGAGCGACTGATGAGAACGAAATCTCCAATCCCTTCTTTTCTAAACAAGAAGAGGAATTCCGAAAATGGGCGATAGATCATCTCACTAAGATAGGCTCTCGGATTAGAGTAGTGGAGGATAGGTAGGAACGGCAAGGAGTATTGCAGCAAGAATGAGTGCTGGTATCAGCACTGACAAGATAATCTCTAGGCCTCGATTCCGAGATTTCACGAAGGGAACCATGAATCCGGTCTCTTCCCTGTACTCTTCATATTCTGATGCGAAAGTCTTGGAGAGATGGAGTTCTTCTACTAGAGCCAGAATTATGTAGGCAAACAGAGTGCCAAACCAGATAGCAACGGTAAGTTCTGGAGCGATCCAGCTCATGCCAAAGGTGTTCTTACCAATCCAGTAGCTGCGAGTCGTCAATGCGAGAGTGAAGAGGATAACGCCCAGATATTGAGGATGACGGACGAGACTATACGGACCACTCCTAATCAGCCCCTCCTTCCTGGCCATTCTCATATGAACGATTGAATAGACGAGAATACCAATCCCAAGTATTGCTGTGATCTGCTCCCATGGAAACCCGCCAAAGAAGATGAAGACAATGGCCTCAAAGAACTGAGAGGGACTTGATGTGAAGAGGAGAGTAATATAACCGATGAAGGGTACCGTCATCAATGCTCCCCAAGCCGCGAGCGGGGGGATAGACTGCACAAATGGCAGTATCGCTGCAATGATGCTTGATGCCTTAGATCGCTTGTTGTCTAGCGGGCTTGGTTCTTCTTTCTCTACAGATTCTTGTTCCGAATCACTGACTACTTGATCCACGTGTTTTTCCCACCTATACGGTGAATTCTCCTACCGAGTCACATTAGACTACGTGCATTTGATAATAATACCATGGAATAGAACGGTTTGTCCAGGATTTAGAACGCAGTCCTAATCTTGAAACGACTCTCTCCTATTATTCCACCAGTCATACCAATCGTCCATGATTTGCTGCCTAGACTCCTTCTTCACACCAGACACGAAACTGGACCCTGGATTCCCAAGAGCACGCCTGATGAGTACTATCTGGCCTGCGTGGCCCATGAAGTGGAGGGAGACACGCAATATTGTCTGTAGCAGGTTTTCACTTACCTCACCCGGGAAGCCCTCGTACAACCCATCCTCCTCCATCTCTGCCAAATAATTGGAGAACGACTCAGATACATCCAGATATCTGTCCACGAGGGTGTCGAAGGAGATAGGCGGCCCTTCATCAAGAATCTCTGATTTTGTCGTGCCATATCTATGGTAATGACTCACTTCTTCAGAGAAGATGCGGGTTGTTTTTGTCGTAAGACTGAGAACCCAGTCCAGATGCACTGCGCAATGACCAAAAATCCACCCGATGTGATTGACTTCAGGGAGTATTTGCTTGTAAATGTCACCAGGTCGGACTCCCTTGAGAGAAGATAGAAGGTTGCACTCAGTAGTTGCTAGAAGATCAGTGCTTGCTTTCTTGACATTGCGTTTCATTAGAATGATGCTCCTCCGATTCCTCTTTTCTCGAAGTGATGTTATCGGTGCTTATCTAGCTGACCTCTAGAGCAAGAAAGGCGTAGGATGCTTGAAACATTCGTCTTTTATCTAGGGTGACCAATACTGCATTTATTGAGATTCTGGACGTGATGTGGCGTGAGATATGAGGTATTTCTCACAATCCTTGTTTTAGTCACAGGCACCTTTGCAGCTGCATCATATGGGATGTCGAACCCAACATCAATGTCTGTATCTTTCCTTACTTATCTTGGGGGTAGTGGGGAAGAGTGGCTTAGAGATGTGTGCTTCGATGATGATGGTAACATATGGGTACTCGGATACACAGAGTCAACCGACCTACCTCTTCAGAATGCAATCCAAGAGTCATACGGCGGGCAAGGTGATGCTATCATTGCTAAGTTCAATCCACAACACGAATTGGAGTTTTGTACCTATTTTGGCGGCGATGGAACTGATTATGCAATGGCACTCGACATTGACCAGGATGGCAACTTGGTAGTTGTTGGACATTCTGATTCAACCAATCTATTCACACTGAACCCACTCCAGGCGAATTTGAATGGAACAAGTGATTCCTTCATCACAAAGTTCAGTCCTGAGGGAACGGTACTCTTCTCCACCTATTTTGGAGGTTCGGGAGTGGAAACCCTGGATGCTTTCGTGATAGATGAAAATGGGAATTATGTGATGGTGGGATCTACCGGGTCATATGACCTTCCTACCACTGAAGGCGTACTTCAACAGACCTATGGAGGCTATGTAAGGGATATGATGATAGTATCAATGTCTCCTGATGGACAGTCTTTGGTCTTCTGTTCATATTTCGGAGGGCCTGGAGAAGAGGAAGCAATCAACGTAGCACTGGATGCTGATGGAAACATAGGTATCGTTGGCATAGGAGGAAACAACGATCTTGTTTCAGCGGGTGCGTTTCAGCAAGAGTATGGTGGGGGGCAGATGGATGCTATCGTCGCGAAATTCACTCCAAGCTGTGATTCCATTCTCTGGTGCACGCTCATTGGCGGTGACGGATGGGAGTTCGGTGATGGTATCAGCTTCGACTCAGATAGCAATGCCATCATATCAGGATATACAGGGTCATCCGACTTCCCCATTGCCAATCAAATCATGGAGGACAAAGGCGGCTATGATGCCTTCCTCGCCAGACTGAATAATGATGGCAGCGAGCTTCACTTCAGTACATATTTTGGTGGTGGCCTTGAGGACAGATGTTATGGGATGGAAGTTCTTTCGGATGATTCTGTAATCATTCTGTGTCCAGCTGCATCTAATGACATGCCTGTTATCAACCCCTGGCAGTCAAATAACCGAGGGGGATCAGACGCGTTTCTCGCTGCGTTCAATGCTGCTGACGAGTTGATCTATGCGACCTATGTCGGTGGAAGTTATGGTGACTATGCCATGGGTATCGATGTCATGAACGAAGAATTAGTTGCATTCACAGGCTACACCGCCTCTGACGACCTTGGTGTTGTCAACCCAACCCAAGCTATCAATGCTGGGGACTATGACGGTTTTCTTTGTGTCCTGAATATAGGAGGTGCGCCTCCTAGCACGATTCTCTATATTGTAATTGGACTAGGTATTGTCACAGCAATTGCACTGGTGTTAGTCTTCATCCGTAAACGAAGGTAATGAGGCTAGATATGACAACCGCTAAATCCGCGCCTGCAATAATAGACAGTGGTAAGTCAATTTGACCAAGATTCGAGTGGATCAGTTTGATCCTCAAGTAGTACGTGCGGGAATCCTTCAGCAAAAGGAAGATGAAGCTGTGAGATGCCTTACATGCGCTCATAGATGTCTTATTCATAATGGTAGTGCAGGAGTGTGCGGTACAAGGGTAAATATCGACAGCTCTGTGATGACCCTTGTCTTTGGCAATGTTTCTTCCATCAGTAACAACCCCATCGAGAAGAAACCCTTCTTTCATTTTGCTCCAGGTACAATGGCTCTCACTGTTGGGAGTTGGGGCTGCAATGCTTCATGCCCCTTCTGTCAGAACTTCGATATATCCAAGCGTAGACCCACTCCTGAGCTGACCCGATATGTGAGTCCAGAGAAATTCGTAAACATGGCTCAGGACAGAAAGAGCAATGGAACGTCAATATCGTTCAGTGAGGCGGCTACTCTTATGCTTGAGTGGAACCTCGAAGTGTTTCGAATAGCACGGGAGCGTGGGATGTACAATACAATTGTGACAAATGGCTACATGACACC
>JAEOTX010000253.1 GCA_016839605.1 Candidatus Thorarchaeota archaeon
AAATTTGCTGATAGGAAAGTATCCGCTCTATCAAAAGGAATGAAACAGAGAACTAAGATTGCAGCTGCTCTTACACATGCACCCTCCCTACTGGTACTGGATGAACCCCTCAGCGGACTTGATCCTCTTGGTCGAAGGAGAATCATGGAGCTCATAAGACGACTCAACAGAGAGAATGACGTTACTGTCCTCATTTCAAGTCATGTTCTTGAAGAGCTGGAACATTTGGCAAATAGGATAACTCTCATACACAGAGGTCAGACGGTCGCAGAAGGTGACCCAGACAAAATCAGAAAGCTTCTCTACCAGTATCCACATGAGATCCAGTTTCAGTCCCTGGCAGATGACGTGAAGAAGATAGCTAGTGGGCTTGTGAAGATGGAGGGACTGATTAAATCTCTCACGTTCATAGAGCTGAAAGATGAGCTGCTTGAATGTAGAGTGGTAACACCTCAGCCAGAGCAATTCTATGATGAGCTTGTACGACTGGCTGTTGAACAAAAGGCACCAATCATGCAATTGGACACACTATCGGAGAGTGTGGAACGCCTGTTCGAATTCCTTGTATCATGAGGTGTCAAAGATGTCAACAGAAACAACACAAACCCCCGTTCGGAAAGATGGAGAACTCTCACCACCTCTGAGGACGCTCATCAGAGGAATCTACTTGGTGTCATTATTCTTGACATCGTTCATAAAGAGTCGAAAGAGTCAGGTCCTGACAATTCTAGGCTTATTGCCTGTGGTGGTAATGGTCGCTTGGGGTGTCCCTCCACCTGCACGATTCTTCTTCCGTGACTTTGTTCAGACTCTATACATATCTCTACTTATCCCATTGTCTGGCCTGCTTCTTGGAACAGCGGCATTGTCTGATGAGATAGAGTCCCATACAATAGTGCAGCTTGTAACCAGACCTGTGAGAAGAATTGAGATTCTCATTTGGCGATACATTGCCACAGTAATAGCAGGTACAATCATCTCAATCATAGTAACTTCAGGTTTCTACGTTTCAGTTGTGATATCAGATGAAATTCCATTTGAAATGCTGACTGGTTTCTGGTTGGTATGTGCAGTCTGCAATGCAGTCTACTGCGCAATATTCATGTTACTGGGCATAGCTCTGAAGAGGCCTCTGGTTTGGGGCGTTGTCATTACGCTCTATGAGCAGCTCCTCGGTGTTGTAGCTATATTCTTTGAGGGAGTTGTCTTTTCTCTATCAGGGCACATACTAAACTATGGACAGCTCTTCGTTGATTACAGCTATAGCATTCCTGGTTGGCCGCCACTTAATTCAGGTTGGGTTCTTGTTGTAATCGTACTCGTCTGTATCTCGCTCTCCGCTATCATGTTCAGGGCAAAGGATCTTGCATAATGCTTGGATGTTTAATATCTGGTCACTCGGCAGTTCGACTAGTGCCATTTTTATATTCAGTAATCCGACAAGTGCATGACCACGTGCTTGGCATTAGATGCGCGGATGGACGCCAAGCATTGAGGGAGGTCCTCAAGATGTCACCAAAAAAGAAGGCAGATGAAGAAGAAACCGTAGATTATGAGGATTTCGAGGACGGCGAAGTCGATGAGGAAGTCGTCGAGATCGGTACTGAGGGAGAGTCAGGAATAATGGTCACTGATCTCCCAGGCGTAGGGCCAGCAATCGCCAAGCGTTTGTCTGAGGCCGGATACAGGAGTGTTGAGGCAATTGCAGTAGCATCTCCATCTGAGCTAGCAGCTGCAGGGTCTATTGGCGAGACCACTTCAACTAAGATCATAAAGGCAGCACGTGAAATGCTCGACATTGGTTTTGAAACAGCTGACCTTCTTCTTGAGAGGCGAAAGACAGCAGGACGAATCAGCACTGGTTCTACTGCGCTTGACGAGCTTTTCGGAGGCGGACTTGAGACCCAGAGCATCACAGAGATGTATGGTTCATTCAGGTCCGGGAAGACACAGATGGGACATCAACTAGCTGTGATGATTCAGCGACCAGAGAATGAAGGAGGATTGGATGCCACAGCTATCTATGTTGATACTGAGGGCACTTTCAGACCGGAGCGGCTTGTAGACATGGCGGAACCTTATGGCATGGATCCAAAGAAAGTATTGAAGAACGTTGTCTGGGCTCGCGCTTACAATTCCGATCATCAAATTCTGTTATGTGATCAAGCAATGGAAATGGCTCCGGAAAAGAATGCTAAGCTGCTAGTTCTTG
>JAEOTX010000003.1 GCA_016839605.1 Candidatus Thorarchaeota archaeon
GATGGCATTCCGCGATTCCAGCCGATACTCGGCAGTGCTGGTATGGGTAAGACCCACCTTTTCTGGGCACTAAAGGACCGAGAGGATTACTTCAAGAAAGGCCGGTTCTTGGCAGTCTATGTACCATCCCCTCCTGCACCAATACGTATTCCTCTTCATATCCACGCATGCATTGTCGACGAGGCAGGTGAGGACATCTTCAACCAAGCAGTAGACATGCTGATGTTGAAGTTTGGCGGACTTCGCGGTGTTACTCACGAGACCTATGACTATACATATGCATTGGAGCGATTACTATGTGATTATCCTGGAATCTCTGCCGATGTCATAAAGGCTCTGCTAAGATATCGTTTAGATCCTGCGAACAGCGACTTGGCGCGGCGTTGGCTTTTCGGAGATGCTCTCAGTAATGACGAGATTGTAGCGCTCGGAGTCCGTACTATTTTGGAGGACGACGATGTCACGCTGGCAACCCTCAAGCTCATAGCTGAGGGGTCCAACCTCCCCCTGCTGCTGTTCATTGATGAGATGGAGGGTCCGTACAACACTCATGGAGAGGAAGCAGAACGGAGGTTCTTCGAGGTTCTGAAGCGATTGTATAATGAAACTCGGAATGTTGTCATCATCGCATCGAGTTTGACAGAGATATGGGACCGAATCTATGAACTTGCAGATGGTCCAATGAAGTCAAGAATGGAGCGAGTGGTCCACCTTCAACCATTTGAGCGGGATGATGTAACCGAGTTCATAGAAGAGACCATGAAGGAGTTCTGGACAGAGCAAAATATCGAACCTCCACCTAGGCTAATTTTCCCGTTCTCAGATAGTGATGTCAGCGAGATATTCGCGAATTCGGAAGGAGTGCCGCGGGATGCTATTCGCAACGCAATCAGCAAACTGGATTCTATCTTGTTTGAAAAAGAGGAAGAGGAGGTAGAGGAGCAGCCTGATTACGTAGTCGTACTCACTCCAACAGTGGTCATTAGCTCCATGATTAAAGCTCTTGAGCTTGCAGGCAGTGAAGGCGGTGTCGAGGTTTCTCTTGATGCTGAAGCCACGGCGGCAACCAAAGAATCAACATCAGTTCTGATTCTGACCAAGGGTTCTATCTCTAGAAAAGTAGGCATTGATGTTCCTAGCGTCAAAGACTGGGACAGGAGTGGAGGTGTGGCATCATTTTATTCAGCCCGTAGGCTGCAGAAGCTTCTTGAGGCTGGTGAGATCAATGTGGCAATGATGGCTGTTCCAGAAGCCACAGCTGGTGCTAAGTTCCAAGCAGTGATTGAAGATCTTGGTTCCAATCTGGCTGATATTCGTTTTACAGAAGCGACAGCAACTGCATTCGTTGAGGCGATTGCAAAGGGTCGACTTCCAGAAGCAACTGCAGATTTGTTCACTGGATTACTCGAGCGAATCATATGATTTTCACATATACATCCACCATGTTAACAAACAAAAGGGGCTTCTGTAGCCAATTCGCTAATGAAAAACCGCCAGAGTTCTCGATGCAAGCTTCTGCTGGCATTAGCCCCACTTGTTCTTCTTTTTTTAGCTACTTCTGTAGCAGCCATTCCATCATCAACCGGCTACATGGTCAACGACTGGGCATATGTCTTGACACTAGAGGAGGACATGGATCTTGAGGATCTCTGTAGATATATCGAGGAAGAAACGACTGTTGAGGTCTATATTGTCACAACCACAGACTTGGAGGGTTATGACATCAATCGATACTCCTACTTGCTATTCAATGACTGGGGTCTAGGGAAGGAGGATGTCAACAATGGTATCTTGTTGACTTTCTACTATGAAGACCTCAATGAAACACACTTCGCATACGACTTTAGGATTGAAATTGGAAGGGGAATGGAGGGTGCGATAACCGATGCTGAGGCAGGTAGAATCGCACGCGACAACTTCACAGCATGGTTTGATTGGGGATACATGTACGATGGCTTCTACGAGGGAATCGTTGAGCTTTACAACGAATTTGTGGATGATCCAAGTGTTGTCAGTGGTTTGGGCGATCCGGTCGGTATAGAAGGATTTCGCGCATGGGGTTATACCAATCCCTGGATTGCCGGTTTGATTATTGGCTTCATGCTGTCGTTTGGTTTCATCTGGATGCAAGCAAGCTTGGCCAGAGGGCCGCAATGCTTTGTGCCACTGGCATTCACTGTTGTTACACTATTGTTTGCTTGGTGGTGGGATAGCTCCCTAGCAGTATTATTCTATGGGATTGTGTTTGCACTTGGTGGGACTATTGTGATACGAGGTGCGGGACGGGTTCGGCCAGGTGGAGGGCGGACCGAAGGTGGCGGATACACACGATGGTGAAATGAGGAGGAATAAGAATGGACAGTAAACAGGTAATGTGCATTGTACTTCTAGGGCTTGTGGTTGTTGGTGTTGGTGCGGCTGCTGTAGTCATCTTGCCTTACAATGATATAATCACTCACAAGCTGGAAGCTGAAAATAAATGGAGCGCTATTCAAATTCAGTTCGAACGCAAGGTTGAGTTGATTCCTCAACTAGTCACAGTTGTTGAGAACTACACATCGTTCGAGGCTGAAACTTTAGCAGAGATAACAGCCCTGAGAACGCAATGGTTGAATCTTAATGGAAGTCCAAGCGAGCAGGCAAATGTATCAACTCAGTTGAATATCCAGCTCAATTCATTATTCATCGCAGTGCAGGAGAACTATCCTACTCTATATGCTAGTACTCTCTACATCGGACTCTTCGATGAGATAACTGGAACTGAGAATAGGATAACACAGGCTAAGCTCGACTATAATGACGC
>JAEOTX010000004.1 GCA_016839605.1 Candidatus Thorarchaeota archaeon
GATGGTCCTTTGTCACAGGTAGCATCGTAGCAATAAGTCTTGGCCAGAACGGTTACATATCAAGCCCGCTCGGGTCCTTCCAGACGTCCGTATTCAGATATGCGACAAAGAGAGGTCTGCTAAGCCCTGGTCGAGTAATCCACATGAGGAAGGGTCGATTTATGATATAGGGTGGATTTTCTGGGAGTGCTGCGCCTAGCATCATTGCTACTGCTGCTACACTCTTGACTCTGTATCCCTCCTGATTCATCTTCAGTTTTGTCTGCTGAAGGGCCTGTTGAATGAAGTAGAATGGGAACCGATCCTGGGGTATCAATAGCTGGAAGTTGATGAGCCACTCTAATTCGCCTTCTTCATTCAAGTCAATCATTGGAAAGACCACTGCCTCGTAGTCCCGCTCTACAGGGGTCATGTTTTGCATGATTTCTTCAACATAACTAACCATAGCAAAACCTGATGGGGCTTTATCAGCCATCATCATGTAGACCACATCTTGATCCCCTGTTTCCAAGGCTACGACTAGATCTGTACTTCCTCCAACTGTATTGAACGCAATCCCTCCTTCCATTCTAACTCCCGGATACTTACTACCATTATCTGTGGTCACAGTTGCCTGTCGCCCCCTCACCAGCCAAAGACCCAGTAGGTCAAGCTTACCAGCAGCTCCAAAGCCACTCTCATCAAAGGGCTTGAGTTGAATGTCAAAGTCGTGCTCCTTAAGCCATTTGTTGACCACTTCGGCATCAAGATGTGCTATACTCTTGATTTCCTTGATGGTTGGAATCTCTTCTCTACACGGAGTATAGAATCTCTCTAAGAAGTCTCGTTGAATTATCTTGATTGGGTTCCATCCAGCGGAATCTATGATGAATTCCTGTGCTTCCATTAGCGCAGCTGCGATGGGATAGGTAACAATGGTAGAGGTCTTGTCTGTGAGAGTTTCCTCATCGGTCATGAGTTTCTCCTCCAAAGGGTGAGGGTGTCATGATATCATTTGAATTTTCAGGCAAATGGGAGTGCGATTCAAAGTCAATCAATGGTGTCAAGTACCGACATATGTCGGTAGAGTTCATAAATGTTCAGTGGAATATGTCGTGGTATGCCGCTATTCGAAGTTGTATTTAGAACGAAGTATGATAATCCCCTTAGTGAAATCACGAAAGACAACCCATCAGTCAAGATCTTTCAATGGTGCAACGACAGACATGACATCATGGAGCTAATCATGCCGAAGAAAGAAGACTACGAACAAATACGCAGTGATATGACCAAAGCTGTTGAGATTGTCGATGAGATACATAATGGTGCTAATACTCATGTCATCACTAGGATGTGTGCATGTGGAGGACCTGGCACGGTACAAAACTATCTAGGCGATCCAAGTCTTCTGTTGATACCACCAATTGCCTATGAAAACGGCTGGGAACATCTCAGATTAATAGCATTTAGACATGAGAATGCCAAGAAACTTCTCTCGAAATTAAGAGATGATGGTTTCGATGTGGAAATAATTAGAAAGAAGCCATTTGATGGATACATCGCCAGTTCTCTAGCGCTCACTGCAGATGCACTGTTCTCGGGTCTAACTGAAAAGCAGATGCATGCACTCCTGACTGCATTTGCACAGGGTTATTTCCGATTTCCAAGAGGGTCTGACCTTCAGACAATTGCATCTAAGGAAGAGGTTTCGAGAACAACTTTCTTGGAGCACTTGAAAAAGGCCGAGAACAAGATAATCACAGCATTGATTCCACACATTCAGCTGTTCCGACGCATTCCTCATGAACGGAAAGACAGCATGAGTCTTGTTTGTGAAGCTAGCTAGTTCAGTTCGTTAAAATCCAAATCTGCCAGGCTGCCGCTATTCGAAGATTTTGATCTATCGGATGAATGACATCCTTTGAACTGCTGCAAGAGCGTGTGCTTTTCTCTGCTCGAGCTGTTGGAGAGCTTTTTCTTGTGCAAGATGTTTTCGAAAGTTCCTCGCCTTCTCATCCTCTCTGTCAATCTGCTCTGAGATGACTAATTCCTCACACTCTGTGAGTTCAAGGGTTTCCACTTGTGAAATTGTTTGTTGCTTTGTTGTGCATGTCATTTCTATCACAATTTGAACTAGATCAAGAAATGGCATAACCTTTGTACCGACACATGACAGGAGTCAATCAGAATGCGTTAGAACGAGCTGTAATATACCCGGGCAACTCAAGAAATAGTGATTAGGATGAGATTCTCACGCATCCGGATTTGCGCAGCTCTTAGTATCTTCTTTCTTGTAGGCACTGCTATTGCAGGGCAGGCAGGTGCAACCACAGAAGATCAGGCCTTGACTTACTGGTATTTAGGCGATAGCTTTGATGTGAATCAGGAGGATCAGTGGATTCCCTTCTTTTCATTGACTGATGTTCCCCATTCCTTGCCGCTTCGCGGCTTCATTTCAGACAGTAGAAACTACTTCTTGGACTTTGGTGCTGTTGATTGGCTATCTGATTGGATTGAGTATCGTTATGACTTTTGGCCCGTAGCTGAATATGAGAAGACATTGATGGAAGACGATCTTGTTGGACAACTTGAGTATCTCTACGAAACCATGACTGCCCGACTTGCGAAACCACACTCATATGTAGATGAGGCACGAAACCACAGCGCACTGGATTACGTGAAGAGACTGGAGGGGGCGTATGAGGTGTTTGTACCACTCATTGTGATGTATGATCTGGATGAAGTCTATGACAACTCTGGAATGCAGGAATGGGCAATACATCCTAATCTCATTGAGGATGCTCTGAACGAAGCATTCCCTCTTGTTGATTGGAACACGGAGCTGTTCTGGTTCCATTATGAGAATGTTGCTGATTTTGCGGATTTGATGGAAGAGAAGACTGCAAACGACGCAATCTGGATTGATGAGGACTACATCTCTCGTTGCGATGTAATTCTTCATGATCTAATATCCACTTATCCGGGCTATGATGACTATGACTTTATCTTGCCAACTTTGGTCATGCTTCAGGAATACACCTTGATGGCAGCACTCTATGACCCACCCATTGCAATTGGGGGGCTGGGTCGTCTACCATCGATATGCCCGGAAGTTGATTCATGGTGTTTGAATGGGAGAGCTGTAACGTCATACTTCTTTGCGGGCAATCCAGATGAGCCAAGAGCCTCTATTACTCCCACAGTTGTCCATGAATTGGGACACTGCGTCGGACAGACTGACATTCACTCGGAGTTCGGATGGTTTACAGCGTCCACAAGTACAAGCACCATGGGTGCATATCAACAGAACACGGTCTTTGACCATCTTGACAAAGACTTGATCAATAATGCACAGGGGCTTCAGCTCTGGGGACGCTATTTGGATGAAATCAGTTATTTCTCGGGCTTCTCTTTGAATGCAAATCAACATGCTGATCTTGAAACGCTAGAGGAGGACCTCTTCTCGGTTCCGAACTTATTGGTAGATTGTGACTTGGAAACACTAAAGCTACTCTTCAACGATGCAGAGTCCATGTTCACTCAACTCTCTACTGAGTTAGGTGAACCACGGAAATCTGATGGATGGACAGAGTACGCACCATCCTTGGATGTGCAGGTAGACTGGATAGTAGGCCCTGGCATACCCAATGCGGAGAGTGTTGCAGAAGCCATTGAAATGGAACTGGAAACTGTACGTGAAATTGTACCATTCATTAACACAACACTACCAACTGCCCAATACGATGTGAATATCGATGTTCATGTCACAGATGACTCTTTCAACGAGGCAGTCTTGCAGTATTGGGGTCGTAACATGGTCGAGTCGGAAACGAGTATGTTTGATGCTGATGAGGTACCTGCCGATGCATTCTCAACCTGGCCTCGGAATAGAGTCTTCCAGACTCAATTGGGCTATGTTCTTGATGGGCATACTGTTGAGCAGTGGTTGGAAGATAATCCATTCACTTCAGATGTCCCTGACAAGGTCCATTATAGGTTCTACATGATGAATCTTGAGAATCTGACACCAATTGTCCAAGAGGATTTCATTTTAGATCCCATGATTATAGTAGTAGTAGGTGGGACTCCTGTCGTGATTATTGCTGCAACCATTGTGTGGCGTAAGAAACGCACTTCAATCAGTCACTCTGTATGATGATGAGGTGCAACCGAATGGATTCCAAGAAAGACCCTATTCGATTTGCTATCAACGACAGTCCAACTGACGATGAGATGAAAATCATCCAGAAAGGATTTGAAGACTATAACAGAAAACACCCGAATGGTGATTTGGATATCCAACCACCGGATATCAGTCTAGTCTTGAGAAACAATGATGGAGATATCGTTGGGGGCGTGATAACAAGTATGTTGACTGGTATCATGCATCTTGAGGTTCTCTGGGTCGATAAGAAGTATCGAGGTAGAGGCCTTGGAAAGAGACTCGTCTTGGAGGTAGAGAGAATTGGGAGGGAAAAGGGCTATCCTGCATCATCTACATGGACCTTTTCATTTCAAGCACCCGAGTTCTACCAAGGTATTGGATACAAAATCGTAGGGGTCTTCGAGGGATACGTAGACGGC
>JAEOTX010000254.1 GCA_016839605.1 Candidatus Thorarchaeota archaeon
CACTATGCTCAGTGCTTCTCTCTTTTCTCCCGCCTTGACCTTGTATCCGATCATCACTCCTACCACATTGGCCATTCTCAAAAGCTGAGCCTCATACATCGTTCTTACTTCTTCTATCCTCATCCTACTCATTCACCTATTCGGTCTCTAATCTCACAAACCGTTGCCCGAAACTTAGACATTCTTGGACACAGAGATCCAGGTCCGATGTTCGGTTCCTGCTTCATCGAGGCTGCATCATGCAAATCCCTAAAGACTTGCGAAGACGTCTAACGGCCTCTCCATCAGGCGTTTTGCGTCTCCGTCCAACTGGCGGCGACAGCGTAGGACTCCAGCGACTTGGCTCTCGTCTCAGAGGCCTCCACAGCTGATAGTTCCTTTCCTGAACATATAAGGACCCACAGGACTGTTCAAAGGAACATCTGAGCAATGTCCAGTTTTGTCCAAGATTCTTGCAGCTGTTGAGCACCCTAGAAAGGCATCAGAACGCTGGCGTCCACTGTCCAAGTGGTGTTATGGGGCAGTTTCTACTTGAGTCTTTTCACATCCGGTCATCCAAAACAAGGTGCTACGTTGACCCAAGCACTGCTGGAAATGAGCGTCTGTTTCAGAAATTGATTCCTGACGCTCAGAACAGAGAACATGTCACCATTAAGGATGCTGGCCATTTTCTGCAGGAGGACAAGGGTGAAGAACTAGCTCAGATCATCATTGACTTCATCTGAGAGAATCCATGACTTAGTGATTAATTCACTGCGCTATCAGCACCGATTAAATACAACCAGAAAGACAGCAATACCATGGGTGGTACCATCCAGAATGACATTTGGATACCGCAATCTCACTCTCACAGACCTTCCAGCAATCCGAGAGCTGTCCGACTCGATGGACATAAGAAACGACCCAAAGATTGGAGATATTGCAGAACCGCTCCTCCAAGACCCAAAGACCACCCTCTTCGGAGTCTTCGAAGACAAACTACTTGTTGGAGTTGGCGGCCTCAGAAACAAAGGGTGGGAATTGGCGTGGATAGAGTCGGTCAGAGTGCATGGTGATCACCAACGCAAAGGAGTGGGGACTGCGGTGTTTCAACATGGTGAAGCACTTGCACGAGAACAGGGCTACCAACGAGTGGGCTTTCAGACAGTGACTGAGAATGCAGGCTCCTGCCGAATTGGGGAGATACTGGGTTTTGAGCGTAAGCACGAGATGACTGCCTTATGGGTCAGTCCAGAGAACATCCCTCGGAGTGAGGATGGAGATTACGAACAAGAACCTATCTCAACCGAAGAGGCACTGGCAGCGCTCAAGAGGATTCCTAACGGCCCAAAGGACGAGATATGCATTGGATGGAGCTATGCTCCCATCACCGCAGACTACTTCGACTCCCAACCCGATATGAAGTTCTATCTCCAAGATGAAACAATCATGCTAGAGTATCACGATAGAGACCCCAATACAAAAGAGGTCACATTTGTGAAGGCAATTCTGTACGGAGCAGCCGCTGGCGTTGAGGGCCTTCTATCTGGATTCATAACGCGTAATGGAAAGCTGGGACTGCCTCTTGTTCCTCTATGTGCTAAAAAGCTAGTGCCACACGTCTTGAAAATGGGATTTCAGTATGCAACGGTCTGGACTGGAGGACACAATATCGTGGTCCTCTTCACAAAGGATCTTCAAGATGCCTAAGCGATGTTGCTTCAAAACAACCGCTTTTATTCAACAAGACGAATGACTCTACGGTTCTTGAAAATGGTTCAGAAAGACACGCCGAAGACCTTTGTATGTTCATTTCTTGTCATCTTCCTACTTGGAACAATTCCATTATCATCAAGTGCCGCTATACACAGCATCTCCGAATCGATGAATTACAGCGCTGCATCCATCACACGAGATTATTGGCCGACAGATGACTGGATAGTGGATGTCCCAGAGGATCATGGGATGGATTCGGGAAGACTAGCAGAAGTTGAACGGACCATAGACCGTAATGACTATGCCATTGATTCCGTGGTGGTAGTCAGAGAGGGCTATCTTGTGTACGAGTACTATGGAGAGGGATGGGACGCAGACAACATCCATATGATTCAATCATGCACAAAATGCATCACATCTACGCTCGTTGGAATCGCCATTGACCAAGGCCTCATCGAGAGTGTGAACTCGAAGATGATGGATTTCTTCTCCAATTGGACCATTCAGAATGTGGACGAGCGAAAGATGAACATCACAATCGAACATCTCCTCACTTGGACAGATGGGATGGAGTTTCACGAGGGCGATTATCCCTATGATGACCCACGAAATGACCTTGGTCAGATGTGGGTGAGCGATGATGCACTCCAGTACTGCTTGGACCGTCCCATGTGGAACGACCCAGGAGAGAGTTGGTGGATGAACTCAGGAACTCTGATAATCCTTGGCGGAATCATCGAGATTCAATCGGGCATGTCAATCCTCGAATATGCGAATCAGTATCTCTTTGAGCCCCTCGGTACTGACACTATCTTTTGGGCTCAAATAGGCGGGGGAGCGGCCGGAGGCTGGTACCATACTGATGGGGGTCTCTATCTCACAGCACGTGACTTTGCGAAGTTCGGATATCTGATGCTGAACAATGGTACATGGGATGGAGAGCAGATTGTGTCGGAGGAATGGGTCACTGAAGCCACTGTTCCTAGAATCACCACCGGTTGGGGAGGCAGCTATGAGATTATGGGATATCAGTGGTGGTATTGGCCAAGTCAAGGAATATACTCGGCTCACGGACATTACGAGCAAGCAGTCTATGTATCACCTGAACATGACTTGGTGGTTGTCTTCAATGGAAACGTTCCGGATGGTGAGTTCTATCCTGCGGACTCACTCGTAAGCGATCAGATTATTCCTTCAATTGATGGCGAGGGTGGTTTGCCGTTGATTGAAATGGCATTGTTCTTTTCAGGATTATTTTTGATTGCGACGGTTCTATCTTATCTAATCATGAGGAAACGAAATTCA
>JAEOTX010000059.1 GCA_016839605.1 Candidatus Thorarchaeota archaeon
CCTTCCCAGATACATCATTCAGAATGCTTCTGAGTGCATTTGCCACGTAGAGGTCTCTTTGGTGTATCAACGCGTCTGCAAGATTGGGATATTCTGAATTGAAATCTTTCAATAGGTTCTCAATAGCTCCCTCCTCCTTGAGCATTGCTAAGATGTCGGTGCCATCGCCCTCTTGGAGGTCCTTTTTGGCGTCTGGTACTGCACCCATAAGCCGGTATATCTCGTCAAGAGGCACCTTGGCAATAGCCTGCATTGTCGCATGCATCGGTCTATCTACGAGTGCTATCTTTGCACCGATTTTGCGACCCTCTTCGATAGCTGCAAGCATCTCCTCGCCCACATTTGAGCCTGTCATTTCGCCTAGATTCTTCTCAAGAACTGCTATTTGCTGGATAAGGTCTTGAGCTGCATCACTGGAACTGGGATTTACCCAATTTTCCATAGTCTCTTCAGGATTGATGAGCTGTTGGTATCTCTGATGATCTAACTCAACAGCCACAACATCTGGTTGAATCGTTCTAACTGCATCCCGGGCACGATTAACACTCTCTATATCAGTGTGAATGACTGCAACAAAGACCACTCGGTTCAGTTCGTTACTCAATTCAAAATCACTGTCGTTTTCAGGAAAAATCCTTCTTTTCACTGTTTTGAAGGCTCTCATTTGACGTATTAGAATGAAAATATACATGGTACACGCTGACCACGCTTTCTACAGGGTTTTTCATCATCAAAGAGCTTTCTGGGTGAGCCAGAAGGTTTTTCTCAAGCGAAGCGTTTACTGCACACAGTCATCAACGCTACGGGGGCACACCAAGTTGAAGGCGGAACTAAATCGAACATTTGCCAAACTAATGAATCCAAGGATGAATGCTGGTCTTGTCATGCTGCACACTCTTCTCTCTCCATTGAAAGGGAATCCAATTGAACCCGGGGAGGTCCGTGAGGCTGTGGACAATATTGTAAAGGAACGAGAGGTTTCCAAGCAATCCATAACTAACGTTGCGAGACGCTTGGAAGAATCCAACATCATTGAGCGAACAAAGGGCTATTCGGTCAACTATGGCTATCTAATCTCCATGTTGCTTCATAATATGATGCAGATGACAAAGCGCATGAACGACCTTGAGGAAGAGATTCTGTCACTGAAAGAACTACTCAGTCCTCCTGCCTAGTCAGCGGGAACAGTTGTGGAGACTTCATCTAGGTCGTTGAAGAATGCGTTCATAGCCCCTGTAGTCACATGCGGCATAATGACTAGTCTTAGAGAGTGTGGCAATGGAGATGTCACCATCCTCCATCCGCGTTTTTCCATCTTCAAAACAATCACGTTCAAAGGGACCTCTCTGCTCTCAATCGCAAGGATATTCATCACAGGATCAATCACTAGTTCTAAGAGGGGGTTCTCATCAACTCTATCCTTTCCTAATTGAGTCCGTTTCATGCAGCCTCTCACCATCTCTCTATATCCCGATCTGCCAAGATGCTTCATTATTGCCCATGTTGCTAGAATTGACCCTGCAGGTCTTGTTCCTAAAAGGGATGATTGTTTCGAACTCGCTCCCCTAAGATATGGTACTTTTCTTGTGATTGCATTGAGATGACGCACGGATCTAAAAATGAGACACCCGGACGGAATTGGCGCAAGGCCCATCTTGTGACCATCAATGCTTATGCTAGTAACCCCCTTGATCTCAAAGTCAAAGGGATGATGCCCCAGCCCAAGATCGTACAAAAAGGGAATCACGAATCCACCAAATGCTGCATCGATATGTAAGGGGATTCTATTCTGTTTAGCAATCAAACCAATCTCGTCAATGGGATCTATCTGTCCTAGATATGTAGTCCCAGCGGTTGCGATGATGCCTACTGTATTTTCTGATATTCTCTTCTCGATGAGACGAGTGTTTGCTTTGAATTGTCTGTCAATTCCAGTCTTAACGAGTTTGATACCTAGAATCCAAGCTGCTTTATCAATCGATGAGTGAACCGTCTTTGGAGCAATAATCTCGGGTTTCTTGATCTTCTTTTTTGATTCACGCATCGCGAGCATAGCAAGTATATTTGACTCCGTGCCTCCGGATGATGTAGTTCCATAAGGAATGTCGAGATGTAGGAGATCTGCTATCATCTCAATTACCTCTTGTTCTACTATCGCTGAACTCTTGAAGCTATGTAGTCGTCCCGCATTTCTCTCCATTGTCCTAGAAAACACTTCAGCTCCTAGGTGGTGAGGAATTGTGGACATTGATGCTATCGGATGTCCAGAAAAGCCTGTGATATCCATCTCAAGAATGGAATTCAACTCATTGACAACTGCGCTATCATCTGAACCCTGCTCATCGAGAGCCATCTGAATACCTCCTGCGCTGTCTGCAATTGTGCAATGGATCTGAGTATAACGGTTCCGATGCCATGACGACAGCCTTTTGACACCTTGATGGCTTTCTCAGCAGGATGTCGTCTGAGAAGTCCTCAACTGATGTGTTGTTTCTTGATTCATTTTCAGCAGACCATATTCTATCTGCTTATAGTAAAGGACTAAGTGAGGTTGAGGTTTCCCTTGACCTTGGCATAACTACTACACGTATTTCACTTGAAAACGAACCTTGGAGCCGCGAACAGCTTCAGAAGATTTCTGCAGACCAAGAATCAATCTATTTCATCAACAGTGAGGGAATATTCAAGGCTGCAATCAGAGGCATGCATTTTTACAAGCTCATGCCTGTTGCGAGAAATCAAGCTCCTGCACTGCTGATTGATGGCGTATTGATGCATCGTGTGAAAGAGATCACTCCCATGGAAGATGCCAACATGAAAGCAAAACTTTGCGCTAGAAAGGGCATCGATATGCTTGAGATCTGTACAGGTCTGGGATATGCGAGTATTGCATGCCTGATGAGAGGTGTTCGCAGTATCGTCACAATTGAGAAGGACAAGGATGTCCTTCAGCTTGCGAAATTGAATCCGTGGTCACATAAGGTGTTTACAGATGAAAGAGTAAAGGTCATTCACGGAGATGCATCGGAACGAATTCTAGACATAGATGACAATGCCTATCACGCTATACTGCACGATCCGCCTCGCTTCTCTATGGCTCCAGAGCTATACACGACCGACTTCTATAGACAGCTATTCAGAGTCTTGAAACGAAAGGGCATCCTCCTCCATTACGTGGGCTCTCCTGGAGCAAAACACAGGAAACGAGACCTGCAGAAAGGAATAATGAAACGTCTTCGCGAAGCAGGATTCAAGGATGTTGCTAGGAAAGAGAGGGTCTTAGGAGTTCTAGCTGTTAAACGATGATCTGTTTAGTGCTTTGCCTATTGCGAGGGCGATGAGCAATGCAAATACAATTCCGAATCCAACCATTATGATTATCCACTTCAGGGTCGTCACGATACTTGCAAACTGAATAATCTGCGGAGAGAGATTGGGATAGGAAAGTGCTTGGGATGCAACAAGTACATTCTCGATGTAATCTGCAACTCCGCCCAGTAAACCGATAAGATTCAGTCTTCTGAAACTAGTCCTTTCTGGATAGAGTTTTTTAGCAATCATTGAGATTGCAAAAGCAATTGCAAATGAATATGTGAGAGGGAATATGAAGTCTAGAGAATGTGCCAGCAGCCATACCCCTAGCCCCTCGGACCCAAGGGTGTTGAATACCTCCAGGATCTCACTGTAGGAGTAGACGAATCTAGTATCAGGCATTGTGACATCCCCATAGATGTCATACACCAAGGACTGAGTAGTAATTCCCATTATTGTGACTATTATTGCGCTTGAAACAATGGCTAGTATCAAGTTGCGTGCAGTAGAATGATTGTCGACAAACATAACGATTCTATCCAACTCTGAGCCTCCATTCTTGGAGTATCAGCACGTCTATATTGAGCTTTATGGAAGTGGAAAAATACAAGAGTAGAAATCCAATTATGGAGGCGTTTCATAAACGCATTCATACTCACTAAACTCCATCTATATTCAGGTGATAGCTATGATGGATTCCATAGACAAATCGATATTCATCCAATTATGTGGCAACTGCAGAGTAAGTTATGAAAGCTTGGCACGAAAGACTGGACTCAGCCCCACTGCAGTGAAAAACAGAGTGAACAATCTCATTGAATCTGGATTTGTATCGCAGTTCAAAGTGATTCTCAACCATAAGTACATGGATGCAGAAGACTTTCAGGCCATCGTAATCACTGATGGAACAGAGCGAATCGAAGAACTCGTAAACACTATCGGCACTAATCCAATGGTGGGTCATATCAGCACGATGGCAAGTGTGAACGGCGGAGCGTATCTGGTGTGGGGCCAATATGAAGGAAGCGAGATGCTATACGAGCTCGGATCATTTCTCAGAGGATTTCCGGAGGTCCACACAGTGGAATTCCACCCTCTAAGAAAACTTGGATTCCACCCTCAAAGAAAACTTGATTCCAAGGATGCAGTTCTGGAGGTTGAATTCTCTAAATTGCAGCGCAGGGTATTAAGTGCCCTTTTGAAAGACCCTAGGATGTTGATGAGTGACATCGCCCAAGAAACCGGATTATCCCCTAAGAGTGTGCGAAGAGCTCTTAGAGAAATCATGGATGATGATTTTGTCCATTTCAGGGCTCGCCCTGACCTTGCAGCAGGAGGTCTGGTGAATCTAAACTTGAAGATAGAGTGGGATGAGAAGAAGAAGACCATTGAAGATCTAGATAAATGGCTTCGCAAGGAGTATCCGCTGGAGTTCTGGGATCCATTCGTTTCGGCTCTAGAACCCATTGTATTCGCTGAGTTCATGGTTGATGATCTTCATGAAGCTGAGTCAATTTCTAAGCGAATCCGAGAACTTCCGTACGTCAAGTCCACTACAACTCTAGTATCATATTCCAGTGCGAAATTCCCCTATCCTGCTGAACTAAAATTGAGAGAGATGATCAAGGCCAAAACCTGAAGTGAAGGCTATATCAATAGGGACTTGCTCCTTCTCTATAGGCCCTTTTTCTGTGCTACTATCTGCGATTTATGGTGCAGCACCAATGGAATGGGTCCATTTTCTAAAGGGGCCATTGACCGGCATTTGATATTCAAATTGTGTATGTATAGATTGATGTAAGATGTTCTCTCTACGAAGACGAAAGGCAAAGGCAAGTCAGGAAATGCCAGCTCATCCTCATCATGCTGAAGTCTACTATATCAGAAAGTCTCAGCTGAAGGCGTATCCCTCGAGATATTACAGGTAAAATCATGAAACCTGCTTTATGCTCTATCCTCTAAACTGGATGAGTTGCTGGATTGCGAAGGGCCATGAAACTTGGTTCTTTCAGCAACTCATCCTCCCCCTTCTGTTCACTCTTCTTTCGGATTATCAGATATTCTACGGATAAGCTAATAAGACAAAATCATGAGCATGACATCGCTGGCCACACAGCTATGGCCCGAGTGGTGTAATGGCAGCATAGGGGATTGTGGATAGGATTCTGAAGGTCTTGTTCCA
>JAEOTX010000060.1 GCA_016839605.1 Candidatus Thorarchaeota archaeon
AGAAACTCCTTGATGCTCTCTTGCACATCCTCTGGTTTCTCTTCTGGAACCAGTCTGCAGTCGAAAGTGATCTCGGCCTTTCCAGGAATCACGTTCGATTTACTGCCAGCCTCATACATCGTCATGGAGAATCGCCCCCAGAGGTTCTGATGAGGCGTGCCCGGGGGCGCAGGCAATTTCGATTCTACCTTTCGTCTCACATCGACATAGTCTAGCATTACATTCAGTAAGGGAACAGAGAGATGAATTGCATTAGCATAGGCAAATGGGTATCCAGCATGTCCCTGACTGCCATGAATAGTAATTGTACCTGAAACAACACCACTAGCACCAATACTAACGTACTCAGGCCCTGAGTCGACGACTATCCCGAAATCACCCCTAATCTTTGGTGAGCCATTAATCAGGTAGTCTATCCCCCAAGCGCCCCCAATCTCTTCGTTTGGAGAGATAAGTAGCTTCCAGTTAATCTTCGACGTACCCCTTTTGATGAGTTCCTTGGCTGCACTGACGCAGGCAACAATGTTGCCCTTGTTATCAGAAACCCCTCGGCCAAAGGCCTTATCCTTCTCCATAGTGAGCTTGAAGGGGGGCTTCTTCCAAGATTCTTCGTCACCAGCTGGGACCACATCATAATGCGTACACAAGAGTGCGGTTTCTTTTGCACCCACATCAAGTGTCGCCACAATGTTCGGTTGGGGCATCCCGTCATGCTTAGAGTCAAACACCTCTACTGTTAAGCCAGCCTCTTCACAGTACTTCTTGATGACTTCAGCGCATTCTGCATAGTTCTTCTTCTCATCGCTGTTAGTGTCCAATTCAACTAATTCACGTAGAAAATCCTCTTCCCACTTCTCCATTTGACATCAGGCTCCGGGTGGCATTAGAACGAAACGCACTTCTGACAGATTAGTATTACGTCTCACTTCTGACAGGTCTGGCAGTAGTTGGTCTTGAACCGATTAGCAGTGACCTCAGACACACGACCTCCACAGAGAGGACACATTCCCCCTCCTCTGTTATGAATCATGAGGAAGTCTCGCTTTTCTGTTCCTAATTCATTGAGGTGTCTGGTGGATAGAATTTCAAGGACTCGCGTGAGAACAGTCCTCATGGCTTCGTAAAGTTTCACGACTTCCGCATCGCTCAAAGTGGACCGCCGTCTAAAGGGAAGAATTCCTGCATAGAGTAGTATCTCATCCGCATAGGCATTACCGATGCCCTTAACGAATCGTTGATTTCGAAGGACGTTCTTGATTTGGCCTCTATGTCTGCGAAGGCGATCCTTAAAGACTTCAAGCGTAAGCGCGGGGTCCAATGCAGAAGGACCTCTCTCTGAGAACCCAGCTATGTTGGAATAGTCGCCTTTTGGCACAAGGTATGCACGGCCCATTCTCTTTCTGTCATAGTACCAAAGAGTAGCCGTGTCAGTCCTTAATGAGAACATGTCTGTCTTTGTAGGAGTGCGATGCGTTTCCAACAAGCGAAACCGCCCAGTTAGCATCGGATTCACAACCAAATCATACTCATCTAACTCCATTACGATGAACTTTCCATCGGGTCTAAAGGACTGAAACGTTTCACCTACTGCCCTCTCTTCAAACTCGCCTGTGGCTATCCCATGGATGACAATATGGCTGTGCACTTTCACTGTCTGAACTGTAGACCCAGATAGTCTTTCTGTGAGTCTATTTGCGATTACCTCAAGCTCAGGCAGTTCAGGCATTTTGAGCAACACCAGATTTCGATAGTTCTTTTCAAGTGTTAGTTCTCTCGGATATAAACATCCGCTCCCAAAGTGTGGATACTATCTTACAATCATTTAAGATTGGAGTACCCTCCTCCTTTCAGTATATTGAGACTAACATAATATTACTTTGATAAAATGAACCAACTGCGAAATAAATCTGCAACAGGGCGATATGTGTTGTTGAATAGTAGCCGCAAAATTCTAGGACAAGTAGGCATACGTGTGCTACTAACATTTGTCTCAGCGGTAGCGTTGACCATTATTGGCCGAGATATATGGGGATCTTCTTTATCAATTACAGCATTTGACTCGCTTCTTGCCTTCTTAGCAATAGCATCTGCAGCTTATGTCTATGGCACTTATAGAAGAGATCCATCAGCGCAGAACATGATCTTCTTCGGAGCTCTGGTAACACAGGGTATCATATTCATTGGCAGCAGCGTAGATTCTCTGCTGCAAAGTCCGGAATCAGTAATAGAGAAGACCCCAGCACGTGTTGTAAGTGACATCATAGAAGTTGCAATTCTCGCAGTCATGTTTTTGCTTGCAATCATCCTAAGTAACAAGAGATTCTCGAGCAGAGCAAATTCAGCACTAATACTCCTGATAATCGTAGGTTCTCTCTCCTTCTATGGTTTCACATTTCTTTTTTTGCTAGTTTCTCTCTCGGAAGGACTCCTCATCACCATTGGGTCCATTGGTGTTCTGATAGCCATCACTGCCTTTTTACTCACGGGAATTATTGTAATTAGGTATCAGAAGGAATCGCAAAAATTCGATTTGATATTATTCTTACTAAGCTCAGCAATTTTCTGTTTGGCCAGTATTCCCCTTCTCCTAAATCTAATCTTCCCCTCCACCATTTGGACTCTATCGCTCACTCTGCAAGCAGGTGGATTCTTCGCATTAACTATGTCTGTCGCTGTTCCATGGCAAACGGAATTGGGCGTAAGTCGATGGCGGGCAGATGCCTCGATTGCTACGTTGCTCCTCTTAGCTTTCACACCATTCATTGTTTTTGTGCTTGCTGAGTCAGCATATCCAGGAAGCTCATTCATATTCGTGGGAGCTTATTACCTCTCCCACGGAGAGGCAGCATTTCTCTCTGGGCTAATCGCAGTTCTGGTATACGCTTATTCGAAAAGAAATCCTTCACCGGAGTATTTGCCCCTGATACTGTTGTTCATATCTTGGGCGTATATGGAACTGCACTTGATGCTTTTCACTCCTATTGACATGCTAATAGCTGGAAATGAACGTATTCCTCCGTATCTAATAGGAAGTATATTATCCATTATCCTCTTGTTTTGGGCAACTAGTAGCATTGTGAGACCATCTAACCAAAAGTCGATGGAATATTCATTACAGAAGGTAATACTGTGGATTTGCTTGGTCGTCTCTTTGGTCTGGGTTGGAGAATTAATAATAGATTTGATAACATGGAGCCTTCCTGAAATTGGCAACACTCCTCTAGCGGCGTCGATTGTTCTAGTAGCGAATCTCCTTGCGATGTTCGCATTTATCTATCTCGAGTATCTTCTTACGACAAAGAGCAGAGGTTGGGAATCAGCTGGTGTTGTCACGGCTGGATTTCTATCGTTATGGATAGTACGGAATATTCTCAAAGCCGTTTTTGAGGCGTGGACGATCGGGTGGTGGGCAGCAGAGCTTTTGCTCCTGGCCGGACTAGTTGTGGGTCCAGTAATTTTGGGGATGCTGTATCTAGGAAGTATGTTTGAAGCTGAATCTTCGCAGCGAAAAGCTACTGTGTATGCTGATCTGTTGGGACATGATATCACAAACTACCTCCAGGCCATTCAAGTCGCACTCGGAATTATGAATCTAGATGATGCCACGCCTGATGTCAAAAGAAAAGCCCTTGAGGAAGCTGGACTTAGTCTGACCAGAGCAGACCATCTCATAAGAAACGTCAGGCATTTGGGTCAACCATCCAGTATTCATTCGAGAAATATCGCAAAAATGGATTTGGTGGCCTCCATTCGTGTAGCTTTGAATCAGGTTATTCAGATAAGCTCTCCAGAAGAAATTGAGTTTTTCATCAGTATAGATGAAGATAAGTGCTATGTCTATGCCAACGATCTCCTCACTGATATTTTCATGAATCTCTTTCGCAATGCCATTAAGTATTCCAAAGAGAAGAAAAGAATTGATGTAGAAATAAAGAGCGCTACCATGCTTGGCAAAAAAATGTGCCAAGTTCGAGTCATTGATTATGGCCGTGGCATCGAACCTGAGAGAAAGGAGGCACTGTTCAGTCGGTTCATGGAAGGTGCAGATGGTACTGGTCTCGGACTGTGGGTTGTGCAGGCTCTAACGGAATCGTTTGGCGGGATCGTTGAGGTCACTGACAGAGTTAATGGAGATCATTCAAAGGGAGCTGTGTTTGTAGTATCACTGCCTGCATGTGTGGATGATAGTCCTGCCGATGAGTAATGGAGTCCTTCTTCTTACTTCTCGAAACCATTCCATGATAATGAATAGTAGCACTAATTCATGGAATGACATCTGGTATTAGTTTAAGGATTATTGATTATGTTTCAAGCCCGTATCAGAGAAAAATCGGTTCAAAGATTGATCAGATTTAGGTGTGCCAAGTAATGGAAAGCAAAGACGCAATGTCCACGAAACAGTGGCGGTTCAACAAAATTTCACAGTGGATCTTCTTGGTTGTATCGTTGATAGCGCTTCAGTTGATTGCTGGTGGTCCTTTCATGCCACATATGGCTGCAATAGCCGCGTTAATCGCGACACTTGTCAGCATGGTGTTGATGGTCATCATTCGCTTCATAGAAGAGGTCCTTTCCCTATTCTCAATAGGTGGCGTTTTAATTGGCGTTCTGCTTCTATTCGGATTTCTATATGGCGGATTCATGGTGGTGATTCTAGCAGCAATTGCGGTTTTAGGAGGGGGGCGTTGGGTGGGGGTTCTTGTACCAGAGATAGTCCTGTTCTCAGGACAGTACTGGATTCTGCTCTTGGCATTTGC
>JAEOTX010000061.1 GCA_016839605.1 Candidatus Thorarchaeota archaeon
TCACTCATTGGTAAAGATTCAGAATCGGACACACTGAGCAGAATGGGTCATTACACGTATCTGGTTCTAAGAAAGGCCTGAATGTTATCAGACTTATATGGCCTACAACCTATTCCCCTGAACTTGAAGGGGAGAAAATAGATGCGATTTGGGGTACAGGTTGAACCACAGTTTGGTTTCAGCTACAATGATGTTCTTGAGATAGCTGACGCAGCTTTAGGAAATGGGTTTGAAGTAGTCTGGTTCTCAGACCATTTCATGCTGGATGCAGATGCTACTGACAGAGAGCTTCTTGACCCTTGGCTGTTGATGGCAGCATTGGTCCGTGATAATGCTAAGATTCGTGTTGGTAGTCTTGTGTTCTGTAGCAGCTATCGAATGCCTGCCCTGCATGCGAAGATGGCCGCAACTATTGATGTCCTCTCTAATGGGCGCCTCGAGTTTGGAATTGGTGCTGGGTGGAAGAAGCTCGAGTATAACGCATATGGATACGAGTTCCCTGATTTCGATACCAGAGCTGACCAACTAGGAGAGGCGATAGAAATCATCCGAGGCGCATGGACTCAGGACAAGTTCACATTCGAAGGAACACATTATCAGGTCAAGGAGCTGGTGTCTTTTCCGAAACCAGTTCAAAAGCCACATCCCACGATCTGGGTTGGCTCCAATATGGGCGGGCCGAAAATGATCGAGTTGGCTGCTAGATATGGTGATGGACTCAATGTCGCGTGGGGATTTAGTCCGGAACAGACAATAGCAATCTTCGAGCAACTATCAGATTTTGCTGCAAAGCATGATAGGAAACCTGAGAGTATAGCAAAGTCTGTAGGTCTATGGACTCGCATCTTGGAATCAGAAGGCGAGATGGAGGAGAAGATTAAGAAAGGCGCAGCTGCACGAGGAGTATCTGAGGAGGCATACAGACAAAGAGTTGCCTCATCTCTATGGGGAACATCTGAAACTGTTGCTGACAGGCTTGCCCAATATAGAGATCAGGGAGTTACGGAAATCATCCTCATGTTTCCATACGGTGACAAGAGAGAACAGATTGCTTTGTTCGGGGAGCATATACTCCCACTACTCTGAATTCAATCTTTTCCAAGTTCCGAGTAAATACTTCAATTGACCATAATGTTCAGTTTCATGTGAGAAATTGAACAGATACTTATCGAGTGCAACCTGTGCATCAACATCTTTCACAGATGTTGCTTCATCAATCATATCATCAAGAAAGCGGATAGATACATCCTTGGTTCTCAGAAGCAAGGTAATGGCTTCATCAATACTCATCATATCTTTTTTGCCAAATGCAAAGCCATCGGCTCCGGGTCTATACTTGGCAACATCTTCTTCCGTGATGAACTCTTGAAACTTATAGCCTGGAATCTTGTCAGTGACCATTAATTTCTCGAAGGCTGAGATATGTGGTACTATCCATGCAGTTGAGTTGGATTTGACTGTAGGCTGATAGAAGTAACTCTCCTCTTCGAATTTGCCGAGGAACTTAATGAATGCCTCACGGAGGTCTAAGTATTGCTTCTTCGCAAATCGTAAGTCTGTCATATGCGAAATCAATTGCTGCCTGCTATTAAGACTGCCCTGATACCATCCCAAAGGGAAAGACTCATGACTTGCTTCTTGAAATTGGCCGTATGTCTCAATTTGAGAAGTACCTTGCAATAGAAACAGCGGGAGGCCCTTCTTGGCACCCAGATGGGTCGAGGATAGCATTTGCATATGATGCTCCAGGATATTTCCAAGTCTACATAGTGCAGATAGAGAAGGACAAGGCTCTATGGCCAATGCGTATGACCTTTGAAAAAGATCGTTGTACGAACCCGCACTATCTGAGCGATGGAACCCTCATTTTCACTCGGGACTATGGAGGAAACGAAAACTTCCAAATTGGGATGATAAGTGATGAATTGGATTTGACATGGCACTCATCAGACACTAAAGCCAAGCATATTATCAATAGCATCACTAAAAGGAGCTTCTTTTACCTGGCCAACATCACGGACAAGTCTCGATTAGATGTATATCGTCAAAGATTGCCACTCAAGATGCATTCTCCAGAAGTTCTCTACCGACCTGATGAGGGAATATGTTCTGTTGGTACTATATCTGATGATGAGAAATATGCGATACTAGAGCAATACTTCGGGAATAACAATCAGAATCTGCTTCTTTTGGATATCATCGGGGGTGAAGCAACCAATCTCACGAAATCGCTGAACAAATCAAGGACCAATCGGTGGTCTGCGATGAGATGGCTGGACAAGGAACATATTCTTGTTGGGACCGACTACAACCATGATATTGTAAGGCTGGCAGTGCTTTCTCTAAGTGGTGATTTCATCCCCATAAAGGAAATTGAGAATACGGTGAAGCACGAGCTAGAGGCTGGAACATATCGACCAGATTCTCGTCATACCTACATCACGTATAACGAAGGAGGCTACACGACTCTATGGCGTGGTGTCTTTTCAGCTGAAGGAGTGACAGGACTATATCAAATCGAGCTGCCTCCTGGGTCAGTCATAACAAGTGGAGACCAGCGAAGTTACAGCTGGGCAATGCATCTCTCTCCGAACCACGACTACCTGGCCACAACTATGAGTTCTGCAACATCTCCGAAGAATATTTGGATTACAGACTTGGAAGATTTCTCATCTTGGACAGGTACAATTGCCAGAACTGCAGGGCTTAATCCAAACTCGTTTGTCAATACTACTCTCCACAACTTTCTCAGTTTTGATAGTCTTCCTATCCCATATTTCCGCTACGTTCCTAAAGGCTCAAATCCAGAGAAAGGATGGCCTGCGATTATTATGATCCATGGTGGTCCAGAATCACAGATTCTTCCTGACTTTTATCCGGTTCTCCAATTCTATCTGTCCGCTGGCTTTGCTGTCATTACTCCCAATATCAGGGGTAGCACCGGATATGGCAGGTCGTATATGGACGCGGACAATGTAGAGAAACGTCTGGACTCAATCATGGACATCAAGCATTTGGCCCTCCACATCAAGCAGAATGACAAGGATATTGATGGTGATAATCTTGTGATATACGGTGGAAGCTATGGTGGCTTTGCTGTCTTGTCTGCAATGACGGAGCATCCGGCCCTCTGGAAAGCAGGAGTCGATATTGTCGGTGTTTCCAACTTTGTCACCTTCTTGGAGAACACAGCACCTTGGCGACGAAAGCTACGGGAATCTGAATATGGCAGTCTTGAACATGATAGGGATCTGCTGGAAAGCATCAGCCCGAGCAACAAAATAGAACGAATATCAGCACCACTCTTCATTATTCAAGGTGACAATGACGAACGAGTACCATTATCAGAGTCAATCCAAATATATGAGGGTCTGAAAGAAAAGGGTCTTGAAGTTGAGCTAATGCGCTTTGCAGATGAAGGGCATGGCTTGGCTAAGCTGGAGAACAGAATCAAGGCTTACACACGTGTTGTGGAGTGGTTAGCGGAGATTCTGTGATCTTATACTTGTGTAGTCAGAGTTAAGAATGGTTCAATGGCAATCAGGATAGAGGCCCATCTGATGAGAAAAGCAATAGCCATGGTACTTGTTGCGCTCTTTCTTGCGTCACTAGTGGCAGCAGTTGATTTTGAAGAACGATTATTCTCTGATGATAGTGTAGTGGTATATGCTAGTGCCAGTGCGGATACTCCTTGGGAATCTCCCTTCACTCAGGACATTTCCGTAGCGGTTTCAGTCTGGCCGTCTATTGATAACATATCCTGGACAATAATCGCTTCAATTATAGTGACTGTTCATAGTGTTGGGGGCGATGGTAGCGGATTCTCGTTAATTGCTTCAGATGACCACGATTTCACAACATATCCTGAAGGTGGAAGTCATGTTAATGCTTCAGCAACATTTACACTTGCAGGCGGTGGCGTAGGCTCGGAGTTTTATTTTGCAGTATCGGTAATCGGTCAGTATGGCAATGCTACCGATACATTCTCCTACGAAGCCCACTCTCCCGAAGACCTTCTTGGTCCCTTTTCAATTTCCTATAGTCTGGCTTCTCCCCAGTTCCTAATCGGTGTGGCTATGATCATTGTCTTCACACTAGTGTTAGTTCTTGGCATGCGGGGCGTCAGTCAGAGTAGAAAGAAACCCACAAGAGAAGCATTGCTCAAGGAGTAGCAGTGGCTGCTACCGAAATCTTTACCTTGGTCGATGATGTAGTGGGATTGGTGCCCATATGGTAACAGTCAGACGGTTGGTCCTCAAAGTAGTTCTATTGGTTCTTGCAATCGTCCTCTTCATTATCTACCTCTACTCCTATTTCTCGCCTATGTCGTAGAACTATTAAGCAAACCCAAACTCCGCCGTCCATAGCTGATATACAATGGTTATCGAGGAGATGACTTGGGACTTATCACAGTTGGTCGAGTTTGACGACCCTGGGTATATCTCAGAACGACTGACTGCTATGGTAAAGGTTGCTGAGGAATTTCGCGACCAGCACCGAGGGAAGATCAAGGACTATAGTGCTAAGCAGGTCTTTGATATGGTGGAACAGATTGATGATATTTGGTTGCAGTACGAGGGTCCGTTCAATTACTCATGGCTTGCTTATCAGGCAGATATGTCCGACGATGTTGCGCAGAAATTATTCGAGAAAGTCAGACATTCTTTAATGCTTGTCCAGAAGACCACTGCTTTTGTTGATTTAGAGCTAGGAGAGCTAATCTCAGAGAGGCCAGAGATAATTGAGGCTTTAGAGTTATCCGAGTTCAAACACCAAATGGAGAAAATTCAGCGCAAGATTCCCCACATGCTTCCAGAGGAGCTTGAACAAGTGATAATCGTCAAGGACCTGAATGGGATTGAGGCATGGAACAAGCTCTTTGGCGATTGGCTAGCGACTCGAACCTTCAATATTGAAATAGATGGCGAGATGAAGACAATGCCATACGGCGAGATACTTGGCCTCTATCAAAATCCTGACCGGCATATCCGGAAACGTGCACAGCAAGTTGTCTATGAGACTCTAAGTAAGGATGCTCTATTGTGGTCCTCCTCAATGCTCAGTGTTTTCAAAGATCATCATGAGATGATGAAGCTAAGAAAATGGCCAACACCAATGACACAGAGTCTAATCGCCAATGATGTTGATGAAGAGACTATCGATGCATTGATGACTACAATAGAGAAGAATGTCGGTGTTCTTCAGAAATATCTGCGCCTAAAGGCGAAAGTGATGGGCTTTGAAAAACTGGGTAACTGGGATATCACTGCTCCACTACCAAATGCACCTGAAAAGAAGTATACGTGGGCTGAATCACGCAAACTTGTTGTTAATGCATACTTGGACTTTGACAAAGAGAGCGGCGACTGGATGGATGAGATGTATGAGCGAAGGCACATTGATGCTGAGGTACGTAGAGGCAAAACTTCAGGAGCCTTTTGTTCCACATGGCATAAGGGGCAGAGTGCATACATCCTTCAGAGTTTCAATGGAATCATGAGTGATGTATTCACCTCGGCGCACGAATTGGGACATGCGCTGCATGCATACCTTGGAACGCGTGCACAGCGAGTTTCAAACTATGAGATTGGCAGTTGTATTGCTGAAACAGGTTCCATTTTTGGTGAGCTTCTCCTTGCTGAGAAACTTCTTGCTGATGCAAAGACCAATGAAGACACGCAGGCAATCCTTTCCATCATACTAGATGAGTTTGGTGAGACTGGCTTCCAGGTATCAGCCAGAGTGTTCTTTGAAACTAGTGTCTATGAGGCAATCGTAGACGGCAAATTCTTAGATGCTGAGAAGATCTCAGACCTTTGGGTTGCAGCTCGTGACAAGATGTACGGTGATTCTGTTGAATGGTTGCCTATCATGCGATATTGGTGGACAATGAAACAGCACTTCTACATGCCAAACTATCGATACTATAACTACCCGTATGTGTATGCACAGCTCTTCGTCTATGCGATGTATAGGCTTTACAAGGAAGAGGGCAAGGAATTCGTCCCGAAACTCAAGGCTCTACTGGCAGCAGGTTCAAGTCGGTCTCCCAGAGATCTAGCGGCAGACATTGGCTTTGACATAACCAAAGAGGAGTTCTGGCAGAAGGGCATAGATCAGTATGCAGAATTCATCAAGATCTATGAGAAAACACTTTGAAATAGCCACTCACATTAAAGCTAGGGAGATTCCCTCGCTTGATCCATTTCAGAGGATTACCCTCAACCATATGACATGTCAGAATCCTTTCCTTTGCAGTCCGTGGTAGAGGAATGGCATTAAGATCAGCCCTCTAATCTTTCATGATTCTCTGCGTGTTTCTAGGAACGGGCAAGTCCTTCATTGTATACA
>JAEOTX010000062.1 GCA_016839605.1 Candidatus Thorarchaeota archaeon
CATCATCAAAGCATTGAGGATTCCCGATGAACCTGCCAGTAGAATGGCGAAGATAAAGAAGAATTGAAGAATCGAATTCCCAGCAACATATTTTCCACCTTGAATGACTTGTTTACGAATGGACTCCTTGCTGATGGTGCCCTTGGGCACGAGAGATGTCTTAATCGACCATAGTGAGGCGGCGGAGAGTGCAAAGGTTGACGCTGTTATGGCAAAAGCGAGGAAATAATCCGGTGCCAAAAGTGCGACAAGCACACCTCCAAGCGGCGGAATGGTCAATTGTATGACCTGGAATGTCATCTGGGAGAGAGAATTCGCGGCGACTAATTCATCAGCCTCTACTAGATTCGGGATTGATGCACTTCTTGCAGGAAAAAACCATGCATTTGCAATTGCATAGGCGAATGTCAAGGTATAGACCCAGTAGATTGGGGGCACGTTTCCTGGAAAGTATACTGCGAGTGGGATGAGTAGAATTAGGATGGATCGAACGATATCAGACACGATCATGATTGTCTTTCTGTTCCATCTGTCAACATAGACGCCGACAAAACCGGCGAATATCACCACCGGAGCAGTTTGAGCTATTGCTAGAATCGCCATCGATAATGCTGACTGAGTCAGACTATAGGCATAGAACAGAAGAGCTAGCGAACTGATTGCTGTGCCAATGTTTGAAACAAGTTGTCCCGCCCAGAGACGAGAGTAGTCCCTGTTGCTCAAGATGCTCCTGAAAGTGTTGCCCTGGGAAGATTCGGTGGTGGCAAGAGGAGTAGTCATCCTGACTTACCTCGAGAAGTAAGCGTGAGCGATAGCCCTGGTAGAGATCCTAGGCTTTGCGTGCCCCTTCTTGGGGTTCTTCTTGATCCTTACGAGTGCCATTGTAACGTTTCACCTCATAAAGGTCATATTAGCGTAAGCGACGGCCTGAGTCCTTGGGACTTTGACGGTCTTGTTGTTCTTCTTCACGGATGAAATTCGGGAGTTAGTTGCTAGAGCCATGATATTTCACAAGAATTACCACTCAGAATCAGTATATATAGCGGAGCCACAAATTAGGGTCACAGAATAGAGTCACATATTGTGACTAGTGTTTGGCGCAGTAGATGAGAACTACATTGCAGAGGCAAGACAGAAAGCTGGTGACTGGATAACAACCGGTGTTCGTATGACTTCTTGAGTCTAATCCGCGGATGATTTTACTAGATAGCTATGGACTATTCTATGAAGAGTCTGGTTTCACAAATCGGACAGAGGACAACATTCTCTTCCACAGGTGTAGCATTCGAGAGGTCAAAGGACATCTCACAATCAGGACAGCGGTACATTTCCAAGTCAGCGACTCTCTGTGCGGGGAGTGCGTGTGCACGCATCTGAGCTAGGATTCTATCATCATCTGCAACATCAGTGGGTGCAATAGGACGTCCCTGAGCCCAGCGATAGGCGCAGTAGAGTGATAGCAGAACCATAGGCACGAGGAATACAATGTAGAGTAGGTACGTTTCTGGCGGCGCACTCACGATGGATCCAAACACAAGTGCGGATCCAATAATCAATAGAAGGATGAATACCACCCAACGAGAAGGGCTTACAGTCCTTTCTTGCTGGTCACCGTAGTAGTCGTATGAGTCATCGTCTAGCATGGCAATACATCTGAGAGTCTAACTGTAACAGGATAAACTCTTCGTCATCAAAAGAATAGAAATGAACGCGGGCCGAGTGGCCCGGTTCTTGAATTATCAACTGAATCCGCTCTACTTGGATTCTTTCTTTGCAGCTTTCTTGTCCATTTTCTTCGCTTTGACCTTGGTCACGACACCTACTGCGACTGTCATGCCCATGTCACGCACTGCGAATCTGCCGAGCTGTGGGAACTCCTTGTAGGTCTCAATGCACATTGGCTTGAGCGGTATAAGGGTTGCAACCATTGACTCGCCTTTCTTCACGAAATCAGGGTTCTCCTCGAGGACCTGACCACTGCGCTGGTCGAGCTTCTGTAGAATCTTATCGAACCTGCATGCGACCTGTGCAGTGTGTGCGTGAATGACTGGGGTATAACCCACAGTGATAGCGGTAGGATGCTGAATGACCATGATCTGTCCAGTGTATTCTTCTGCAACTGTCGGTGGCTTGTCAGTAGGCCCAGCGACGTCACCACGGCCAAGGTCCTTCCTCTCGATACCTCGGATGTTGAATCCGACGTTATCGCCAGGAATTGCCTGCTTGAGTATTTCATGGTGCATCTCGATGGACTTTACCTCACCGGTCTTGTTCGGAGGCATGAAAGTGACCTGCTGACCAGGCTTCATGACACCAGTTTCGACACGACCAACTGGGACAGTACCGACACCCTTGATAGAGTAGACATCGTTAATCGGCAAGCGCAGGGGCTTGTCGAGTGGCTTCGGTGGAAGCTCAACCAAATCAAGCGCCTCTAGCAAGGATGGACCATCGTACCATGGTGTAAAATCAGGAGTCTTTTCCTTGAGGTTTGCAGCATCTAGCGCTGAGGTCGGAATGAATGGAATCTTATCGGTCTTGTAGCCGATGCTCTTCAGGAAGCCCTCTACCTCTTCCTTGACCTCATTGTATCTGTCCTCACTGTACTTGACGGAATCGTCATCACACTTGTTGATTGCAATAATCAATGAGGGGACACCGAGAGTCATGGCCAGGTATGCATGCTCCTTTGTCTGACCTCCAGGGCCAACACCAGCTTCAAACTCACCACGCTTAGCTGATACAACCAGCAGACCTACGTCTGCCTGCGATGCGCCTGTGATCATGTTCTTAATGAAATCTTTATGGCCAGGGGCGTCTATGATGGTGTAGTAATAGCGATCGGTAAGAAACTTGAAGAAAGCGATGTCGATTGTAAGACCTCGCTCACGCTCCTCTTTCAGGCGGTCAAGGGCGAAAGCCCAAGCCCAACTCGGACGACCCAGCTTCTCTGCTTCTTCCTTGTGCTGCTGGAACGTCCTTTCATCGACCGCACCAGTCTCGTACAGTAGTCTACCGGTCATTGTAGACTTACCGTGATCTACGTGGCCAATGACCACGAGATTCAGATGTTCCTTTTCTTTCGACAAGGGTATGATTCTCCTTATTGAATGTTAGACGGTCCCCTAAATGGGGGAACCTGCTAGCGTGTCACGCTTGGCGATGCTTTTAACGGTTTCGACAAGGCGGCTTAGCCAAGAGTCCTTAAGGCACAGTTCCTATTGCAAAAAGCGTTCCCATCAGCAAAAACGCACCAGGATGATTGAGAAATTCATTATATTCTGTCATAGCTGCTTCGTACTCGGTAGGGGTTAGAATCCCCTTTTCCATCACGGGTTCTTTTGCTCTTTCCATGAGTCGAAGTGGAACAGAAGACAGCATCCTCAATTCTTCGGGAGAGTCTTGAGTGGCGTGAAGCACGGTTGGAACGATTTTGACGGATTTCAGACCTGCCTGAGAGAGAATTGAGAACAGTTTCCGTCCTATGTATCGGTCTCTGCCTTCATCCATTGCCACTTTGACATACTTTCTCCAGACCTCCATTATTGTGGGTATTGGGGGGTATACTAGCATGAAGTCGTCATCAATATCAGAAACTAGGACTTGTCCACCGCTCCTTGTCACCCGTTTTAACTCGGAAGCTGCCTTAACAGGGTCCGATACCGCCATGAGTACGATTCTACAATATGATACATCAAATGAGGCGTCTGAGAAGCCTAGATTTCTTACATCACCTAACTCAAATCGAATGTTATCAATTCCCTCTTCAATCGCAAGCTTTTGGGCCTTATCAATGAGTAAGTCGTTGATATCTATGGCTGTTACTGTCCCAGGATTGACGATTCGAGCCAGTGTTCGACTGACTGCACCAGTTCCACAGCCAGCATCAAGAACGCTCATCCCCTGCTCTAGGCTTAGTGTATTGATTTCATTTTCAATAATTCTCCTAAACGCGACAGCCTGAAACTCTAATCTTGCTACTTCATTATCCAGATCGCGATCTGTATTTCTTGCTCGTTTATCTGACAAATTCAATCTCCCCAAATACGTTAACAGTTCGAACTCAATATGGAATACCTTTCGTTAAAAAAGTGCCACTCAAAGGAGTATCTCCTTTTTGGAATGAAATTCTTCAAAGCTGAAAAAACATCATCAAACATAATGGCAAGAAACCAGAGCTGGGATAACGGACTTTGCCTTACTAAGGTAGAATAGTATCTACTAGGACCCTGATGAGGAACCTCCATGAGTTTGGGACCGCTCCTCCCATCTCAGCTGGTACTGCATTGCTTTACGTACCAACATCATTGTAATCTCAGTGAGATTTCTCAAGTAAATGCCTTCTGCCAGACCCGCTGCCGCATGGACTTGCTAAGGATTAGGAGGCAATGCCACGAGCAGCGGAGGTGGTCAACCAACAGTACAGTTCGTGGTAGTAGTTGTTGTCATCGTCGTTGTGGTAGTTGTTGTTGTGGTCGTTTCTGTTTCTTGTTCGCCATCAGAGTTGGAGCTGATGTAGACACCTGTCGCCACCACAGCTAGCAGGAAGACAGCAAGCATCGCAAGGAGTGCACGCTTCCGTTTGGGCATCTTCTTATGAACCTCTTTTGCTAATGTGGGAACTGTCCTTATCTATTCATGCGGATTCGTTTAATGCTTGTCGTTCTGAGCCGCTCTCAATCGCAGTTCCAGTTCAATGAAGACAATGATTAGAACTGAAGCAATTGCCAGAATGTCAGCTACTTGCATCCAATTGGGCCTCTGTAGGTCAGGTATATAGATGGTAACCATGACCGAAACAACAATCCAGATTGCTGCAAGCCCAAAGAGAATCATTGGGACATTTCTCCGCTCCATCTACTCGCCTCCGATAATTTGATAGAATGACGCTATGATTTGACCAGCTTTGTTATCCAATCATTCACCATTTCCCAGTCACGGAAATCGATTTTCTCAGGAACCTCCTGACCTGGTTCCGTTTCCTGTTTCACCATACGTTTGACTAAGGCTCTCATTGCAAAGTTGTATTTACTGAAATCGAAGAGTCCGGGAAAGAGACCTGTAGATATTGGAGCAAGATTAGGATACTCTTCAACGATCTTGTCGAGAAATTCACTTTGAGCAAAGTCACATTTGTCTGGACTTGCTGCATATGCACAAACAACGAAGATTGCTACTTTGTTTTCCGACAATGCGGGGATGTTGTTCTTGATGAATTCCAGTGGTTCCTTTGTCCATCTTCCGGCCTGAATCCCGCTTCCTATTACAACCAGATCATAGTTTTGAAGGGGGCTAGGGGGAGTTTCTTTCTTGAGATTGACCAGGTCTACCTGAACGCCGATCTCTTGAACGGTCTTGGCCATTGCTTCTGCTATTTCGGTTGTTGTGCCGTAGCGTGATCCATATCCTATCAGAACTCTATCGGTCATTTTGTAGACCGGGCTAGTACTACAACTTAATGCTTTCGAAGCAACCTTACTTTTTCTTCTTAGGTGGAAGACCTGATACATAGGCAACTGAAGAGTCTAGAAGCTGAGCCAAAAACTGGTCATTTGCAACTATTTCTGGTGGTATTGTGACGTATTCTTTCATAATCTGTCCCTTTCTTGGCTCAAAATGGCAGATTTCGGGATGGAGTTCCATGAGTTCTTTTTTCGATTCTTGAGGGAAACGCAGGAATATCTTGGACTGAAAGACCCCTGTGAACATGTTCCCATTTAGAAAGAAAGCATATTGTCCGAACATTTTCCTTTTCTCACATACCACATTCTCTAGCTTGGATACAAGATGGTCCATCAAGGCTTTAGAGGGCGTTTCCCATTTCAAGCAAATCAGCTCCACTGCAAATGCAATTTGTTTGGGAGCTTATATGCGCTTCATATACACTAATGTCCATGGGGCTACAGCTTGATTTTGAGGCTAAAGGCTACATCGTTCATGATAAGAGGAGCGTTCCTGGGAACGACATGATTCGTAAGGCAGCAATAGACTTGGCCAATAACATTCTTTCAGGTATCAAGAATTTGGAAATGTCGCATACGGTAATGATGACCATCCTCTTCCTCATGGACGAAGGAGCACACCTAGTGCTGTTGACAAGGTCATTTGATACAGATCCTGTAGAGAAGAGGCTCAACAGCGTTCTAAAGAGAGTCACACATGATCCAGTGACGGGGAGTCTACATACCTATGTGATTCCCATTCTTGAGAGGGGAGAACAGAATATGGTTGACGGTGAACAGTCTACACCTTGACTGCAGACTCGGGAATGCTCGTGTCTGTTAAGCAGCCTGTTCGACGTAATCACTTCGCTTCTTGACCTAGGGGAGCCCATTTCAATGACCAGGCTTTCAATGCATCCATAACTGGATTAAGGTCTAGGCCCTTCTCAGTCAAGGAATATTCCACACGGGGTGGAATCTCTGCAAATGCCTCTCGTTTGATTATGCCTAAAGAACAGAGTTCATTGAGACGGTCTGTGAGCGTCTTTGGGCTTCCCCGAATCTCATTCTGTAGAGCATTGAATCTGACAGTCCGATCATAACCCAGTACTCTGAGTATGTCAAGAGTGTGTTTCTTCCCAATCACTGCTAAGACTCTCTTGTAGACGCATGTGTCGTCACAGAGTACTGAGGAGTCCTGTCTGCACTTGGGAACTTCCTTGTCCATCATAACATCGTCTCACTTCATTAAGTCTGGGACTGAATCTGGTTGTGTCTTCACATC
>JAEOTX010000255.1 GCA_016839605.1 Candidatus Thorarchaeota archaeon
GATTTTAGAACCACGTAGTTGTCTGGAGAAACATTGTCTGCTCTGCTTAGTGTTATGGCGGCGTCATCCCAAGCCTCCATTCTGATATACGTCATCCCCAATGACACAAGCGCGTCGTGAAAGTCAGGCTTAATCGCCAGACTGTTCTCAAACGCACTCAACGCATCCTTGTATTTGTTTCTTTGAAGATGGGCAACACCCAATGCCAGCCAGTACTCGTGGCTATCAGAGCTAATCTTCAGACTCTTTTCGAGATTCTGTATCGCCTTCTTGGACTTCCCCTTCATGATGTAGAGGGCTCCCAAGTCACCTAGCGCTAAGGGATTATCTTTGTCCAATTTCAGGCAATGCTGGAATGCCTTCTCTGCTTCATCTTGATTATTCATTGAGAGGTACGCCACTCCAAGAAGATGCCATTTCTCGGAATCAGATGGGTGCTGACGGAGATGCTCCAAGATCTCATTGACATCTTCCTCATTGTACGACAATATCACCAATCCCCTGAAGGGTGCTATATCTTAGCGGGGTTCTGTCGGAGTAATCAGTGTTCTGCTAGCAACTAAAAAAGGGACAGTCCACAGCACCCGCGTGAATATGCTGCAGACTGTCCCACAGGAGAGATACTTGCATACGACGTGTTTATTCATGTCTGAGTGCATCAACGGGTTTAAGCTTCGACGCACGACGAGCAGGATACAGAGCGAAGACTACACTCACAACTATGCCGAAGAATAATGCCATCCCGACTAGTTCTAGCGTAATCACTGGTGTGATTGATGAGAATGCCGACCCGAGTAAATTAATTCCCCCGCCTGCAGGACCAAAGCCTGCGAAACCTGAGAGAAATCCGGACAGGAAGATTGCAATGATATAGCCGGCAGCAATACCGATTACACCTCCGAGCAGCCCTATTATGAGAGCCTCACTCAGAAAGACTGTAAGAATTGCTCGTCCCTTGGCACCAACTGCTTTCAGAATCCCAATCTCTCTAGTTCGTTCCATCAAAGAAACAATCATGATATTCATGATTCCTACACCGGCAACGAGCAGAGAAATGCCTGCGATTCCCCCAAGAAGGAGTTCCACAGTACCAAGAGCAGATGAGATCGTGTCAAGCATTGCAGTTGCAGTCTGAACTGAAACCTCATCATCGAAGAGGTCCTCAATTGCTGCGGAGGCTGCACTGATTGTCGCATCAGAATCGTCAACCAGCTCGACGACGATAGAGTTTGCCTTATCGGTCTCAAAGAACTGAACTGCAAGGTCTATTGGTATGTAGATGCCTGTATCGCTTGGTCCCGAGAATGACATGCCAATCTCTTCAAGGATTCCTACAACTGTGAGGGTCACATTCTCCTCGCGGTAGCTACCGTTGTCACTGATTGTTATTGATAGAGTTATCTCACCACCCACGTCTACGAAGATGGTGCCATTATCCCACGGCTCATGGACTGATTGCCCTATGACGACAACAGTGTTATCAGGTGATAGTGGTATCACCCCGGACTCTGCTACGAAGACCGTGTTGTATATTGACGCGTAAGTATCAAAATCGATTCCTGTAACACTCATCGATAACTCCAAATCTGTGCTATTCAAGTCAACCTGTTTTGTCACTACAGCTAATGCAGAATCAACTAGTTCCAATGTTTCTATCGCGTCAGTGTCATTCACGTACAACTCAAAGTCTGAAGGCTCACCTTCGCCGGGTCTAAAGAAGAAGCTCTGTGTGCTTACTGTCACCGTGTCTGTTGCAAAGCCCTCGGAGAATTGATTGGTAATAGTCACCTCGAACCCCTGAGTGAAAGACATCAGGGCTATTATTGCTGCTATACCAATCACAATGCCCAAGGTCGTTAGCCCCGAACGCATTTTCCTGAGCTTGATTGATCCTAACGAGTATGAGAAAACGTCACGTGCCTTCACTTAGTTCACCTCGTCTGATGCAATGAGTCCATCGACAAGGCGAATCATTCGCCTAGCAAAGGACGCCACTTCAGGGTCATGTGTGACAACAATGACTGTGACACCAATCTCCTGGTTCAGTCCAGAGACCAGCTCCATGATTTCAGCAGCTGTCTTTGTATCAAGATTTCCAGTGGGTTCGTCAAGTAGCAGAAAGTTTGGCTCAGCTATCAATGCCCTAGCAATAGCTACACGTTGTCGTTCACCACCGGAAAGCTCCGAGGGCTTGTGGTCCATTCTGTCCACTAAGCCAACCTTCTCTAGAACATCCTCTGTTCTTGCTCGTCGTTCCTCTCTGTCGACACCAGCAACTAGTAGAGGAAGCTCCACGTTTTCACGAGCATTCAATCTAGGAATCAGATTAAAGAACTGAAAGACAAAGCCTACCTTTTCACGCAGTTCTGCGAGGTCATTATCATCCAGAGTTGCTGCATCAATTCCACCTATAGTGACGCTCCCCTCCGATGGACGATCCAATGCTCCTATCAGGTTGAGGAGAGTGGATTTGCCAGATCCAGACGGACCTTGCACAGCTACAAGCTCGCCATGGTCAACTTTGAAGCTAACGCCAGCAAGAGCCTCAACCGGAACTTGGCCCATCATGTAGATTTTTTGAAGGTTTTCTATTTCTAGTACGGTATTCATTTTGTTCATCTACGATGAAGAAGAGGAGTTGGTATATAGAGATAGGCCGAGAATCTGCCAGAAATTCACCCAAATTTCTCCCAGATTCAGCTAGATTGCTACTGGGTCATCTTTCCAAATCATGAAACTGAAATGCAATTGAATAGAATTGCCATATATGCCAAGAGTTATTCATTTCGAGATTGCCACGGATGATCCCGAGCGCACCATAGGATTTTATGAAACCGTCTTTGGATGGAAGATTCAGAAGTGGGATGGACCAATTGACTACTGGAACGTAAGGACAGGTGACCCCAACACCCCAGGCATCGATAGAGGAATCGGAAGAAAGAAGGGAGCTATCACTGTGAACACAATCGATGTCAAAGACATTGACAAATACATAGAACTTGTTGAGAAAAATGGCGGTGAGATTACCAGGTCCAAAGGTGCTGTGCAAGGGGTTGGCTGGCTTGCTTACTTCAAGGACACAGAAGGCAACCTATGGGGGATGATGGAAGAAGACCCCAACGCTAGGTAGGCTTCCACAACTACTTATTAATGGGCAGAGAAAACCCAAAGCGTCAGATGAATACGAGAAGACTCCTCTGGTGGCTACTTGCCGGATCCAGAGGAGGGGTCAATAGGGCACGTATCATACTCGCGCTAC
>JAEOTX010000063.1 GCA_016839605.1 Candidatus Thorarchaeota archaeon
GAGGCAGGGCTTAGGCATTGCTGAAGAGGATGATGGCTCGCTCTATGAAACTGATACACACGTGGAGCCGCCTAAACCTGAAGTGAAAAAGGCACCGCCAACTAAAGAAAAGCCTGAGCCAAAACCGGAGCCCACTCCAAAGCCTTCCACCAAACCTAAGCCGGAAGTTGTCGAACCTCCCAAACCAAAACCAAAGCCCACTCCTGAACCTCCCCCCAAACCTAAACCAGAAGTTGTCGAACCTCCCAAGCCAAAACCAAAGCCAATCGAAGAAAAGAAAGCAAAGGAGTTGTCTGAAGAAGACAAGTTCCTTGCAGATGTTGTAGCTCTGATGGAAGAGGAAGACAAAAAGAAGAATGACAAGAAGAAAAAGGATTAGCGGGCTTTAGACTGTCCAAACATTGTTTATTTAGAGCAGACAGGTTTATCAACCATACAAAAATCCCCCTTGACTTGGAGCGCTAGACTTTGCCTTGGAACATCGAGAACTACTTCATTTTGAACAATTCAGTGCTTCAAGTAGAGATTACTATTCCGTTGATGGATTTCATCTATGTCAGGATAGAGGATGTAAAGGATGCCTGGGTCGAACTCCTCGGTCAAGTTGTCAATGAGCATCCTGAGTATGAGATGTCATGGGAGATGCAGCCAAAGGACTATGATGCCCTGGTTCTCGTAAGAATCGCTAAATCAGGTGAGCTCAAGGAATTCACTCCGGAGGAAGCAAAGAAGGCTCTTGCGGCGGCAGATGCTCTTTTCGAGATGCCTGAAGCCAAGCCGGAGAAGCCAGCACCGAAGAAGAAAGCTCCAGCGATTGGGAAGGCGATAAAGAAGTCCTGATTGTTGTGCGTGGTCATCTGCCACATAATTATGCTCAATCTCCCAAAATCAAGAAGTGGCAATGTTCTTATCAGCAGTAGTTCGGATGAACGATGGTGTTCTTGAGCTAGATGAGATTGTCAGATAAGATATTCTTGGGATCGGTAACAGTCCTGTTGGTTTACTGGGCAATCATACTCATCGTTCCCGGTTTCTTAGGCCCTCTACAACTCATCTATAGCTGGCTGGTCGACCTTACTCTCCTGATTGGGTACCCAGGAGCTTTTGTCGTGTCGTTCTTAGGATGTGCAACTATCCTTCTACCATTTCCCTACGTAGGGATTCCTTTCATCCTTGGAGGTCTCAGAAATGTTGCATTGGATGTATTTGCATTCAATCCCATGATTGTAGGACTTGTTGCTGGGTTGGGAGCAGCACTGGGCGAGATGGTAAGCTACTTGATAGGATATGGCGGAGGGGCACTCATAAGCGAGGACCAAAAGAATGGGTTCCGCGACTTTGTTCAAAAACGGCCCAGAACCACTCCATTGGTCCTATGGTTCCTTGCAGTCACTCCCATTCCCGATGACGTCCTACTTGTTCCTCTAGGCGCGGCAAAGTATTCATGGTGGAGGGTGTTTGTGCCTCAATTGCTAGGCAAGACAATGTTTCTCACTGCCATTGCATGGGCGGGACAAATCGGTATGGATTGGATAGGATTGCTCCTTGGAGGAACGGACCTCAACAACGCTTTTACAAAATCCCTTGAGGTGATTGGGCTGTTGCTGGTCATCCTTGCAATCTACATCATAGTGAGTACTAACTGGTCTAATCGATTGCAATCAGAATGATCACTAGGATCATACTATGGGTCCTTTGACACTAGGCCCACTACCATTCTCGTCATCATCTGAAGAAGCCATGCCGTCAAAGAAAGTCTTGCCAGCTTTTGTCATCGAAACAAATCCATCACGAAGCATTTCTCCAAATGATGCTAGATTCAATCCCACACGAAGTGGGGTGGGCATCTTCACAAGACCTACATCTTGCATTTCATTGAGAAGCTGAACGAAAGCTACCAGCCTTAGTATTCCCAGAATTCCCACGCACCTATTGAAAGCCCGTTTGATTCCCTCTATCAAGCCTTGACGTGGGTCTTCGTACTCCCTGAGTGCTCTCTCAATCTCTAGAAATGTGCAACAAATAGTCCGTGAGTTATCATCTGGATTCTTGAGAAAATGTCCGGGACTTTCAAGAAGGAAAGGGTCAAGCATGTACTCCTTAATCTTCAGTCTTGGCTCTTTTTCAGGGATGGTCCACCAGGTCTCTAGGTGTTGGTCAGACAGCGGGCGAACATGCAGATCTTTGTCTCTAGACTTGGGAGCCATTTCGGAATCGGGAAGAAACGAATGCCAGCCTGGGACCATCCTTAGTCCAGGACCCTTTTTTCCGGATGGACCCAAATCCAAGCGCCGGGAGCAGTAGTGAACAAGGTCATATATCGCATGCCTGTTGGGTCCGTCAAGAAAGACGAATATTGGTTCGTAGTCAGCTTCATGGGCTGGGACTGCTTGATAGTCCCAGACGTAGAGATACTGCAAGCATTGAGTGTGGCCGGAATGGTCTGTAAGGACTCTGCCAAACACATTTACAAATTCGGTCGCTTCGAAGGCGTGCCTAGTCTGTTCAGGCATCACATGTCCAATCGACTTCAGAAGCACTTCATCGCCGTTCCGCACGCCTGATGTTGGGGGCAGATGGGCTTGAAGTAGACCCTCGTCATAACTGGCGTTGAATCCGTGTGCATGCTGTTTGAAACGGGCTTTTGAATCCGGGACAGATAGGTGAAGGAGGTCGCGATACTTTTTCTCAACCAATGTGGTCAGACTCCGAATCTACAGCGTAGTTTGGGAGATGTTTAGGCATGAAAAGGTTACGAATGAATTGGGACGGGGACTCACACTCCAACGAGCAGAGACCCCGTTCTAGGACCATGATCCCTTTCAAGCAGGCTTGAAGGACAGGTATGTTCTTCCAGATTTACCATCCTCATAGTCCAAGACCAATGAGGTTCCAAGCTTCACATTCTCAGGTGCCATTGGGTCAAAGCCCATCAGCCGAGTAGTGATCCGAGTTCCTTCCTCGAGCTCTATGATAGCAACGAAATATGGAGCCTCTTCTTGGAACTCCTCGGGTGCAATGTGAATGACTGTGAATGAAACCAGTTTTCCTTTGCCACTCACAGTAGTCCAGTCCATCTCATTTCCACCGCAGCTATAGCAGGTCCCCGAAGGAGGTGCAGTGACGGCTCCACAACCAACGCACTTGTAGGCTTTGAAGTTGTGTTCATCGATGTTCTTTATGTACTGCTCTATTGTTGGTTTCTCACTCATGCGTCAGACCTCCTGAAGATATTGACCACACATGATGCACCTGTCCCACCGAAGTTATGCATGAATCCAGTGTCATGTTTTGCTACCTGATTCGCACCTGCCTCTCCAATCAACTCCCTGTAAACAACAACAGCCTGTTTCACACCAGTTGCTCCGACTGGGTGACCTACTGCTTTGAGTCCACCCATTGGATTGATTGGCTTGTCACCGTCAAGGGCTGTCACACCATCACGAAGTGCCTTAGCACCCTCACCTGGCTTGAAGAATCCGATATCCTCACTGGCAATAATCTCAGCAATTGTAAAGCAGTCATGTACTACTGCAAAGTCCATATCCTTGGGACCAAGTCCAGCCATCTTGTAGGCAGTCTTACTTGCAGAAACTGATGCCTCGAATGAAGTAAAGTCTTCCCTGTCACACAGGTTCATTGACGCTGAAGCTTGACCAGTTCCAACCACATCAACAGGTGTGTCAGTATATTGTTTTGCTTTTTCTTTTGAGGTCAAAACGATAGCAGCTGCACCATCCGAGATAGGAGAACAGTCAAACAGCCTGAGCGGCCACGCAATGTATCTCGGCGTCATGGCTTTCTCAAGCGTGATCTCCTTCTGAAACTGGGCCAGAGGATTTGTGGAAGCATTCTTGTGAGCTTTTACAGCAGCAAGCGCCAGGTCCTCTGGAGAGGTACCATATTTCTCCATGTGAGCAACGGCAGCAATCGCGAAAACACCTGGAAATGTTAGACCCATACTCGATTCAAACATATCATCTGCTGCTGCAGCCAGAGCCTCAGTTGCCCTATTTGTAGAAACCGAGGTCATCTTCTCAGAGCCAGCTACGAGAACTGTGTCATAGAAGCCTGACTCGATTGCCATGACTGCAGCTCTGAGAGCAGTAGCTCCAGATGCACAAGCAGCCTCATGTCTGGTCGCTGGAAGACCCCTCAATCCAGCAAAGTCCAAGAGCAGAGGTGCACTATGACCCTGGTGAATAAGCATCTCAGGGATGAATGTACCCACGAAGGCAGCTTGTATATCCTTCTTCGGGATGCCTACCTCCACTGTCGCCTTGTCGACAGCCTCCGCAAACATCTCTCTCTGAGAAATTCCATCTAGATACCCAAACTTCGTCTGGGCTCCACTTACAATACTTGTATTCTTTAGTGGCACCTTTTGGATTCCACCTGTTATTCAATGGGTCGAGCTCCGAACTTCTTCTATAAAAACTCTAACTAACAGGAGGAATTCGGAACACTACCAAGGGATTTTATAGCGGAATTGAAGTCGAAAGCAGTGAGTGGACAATCATGAATTTTTCATTGTCTGAGAAAGATGAGAAACTGTTTGAAAGAGCGAAGGAGTTTGCTAAGGAACATATCACTCCTAAAGCCATCGAGCTTGAGAAACGAAACGATTTTCCCAAGGAAGTCGTGCAAAAAGCCTATGAAGCCGGTCTCATGAATCTGCACATTCCAAAAGAGGCAGGAGGCCCCGGGCTTTCGTTGTTCTCAGAAACCCTTGTCTCGGAGGCGACAGGGTATGGCTGCGCGGGGATAGCGACTTCCATCATGTGCAATAATCTTGCTTTTGCGCCACTAGTCATTGGGGCAACCATAGAGCAGCTGAAAGAGTATGTTGAACCTTTGATAACTGGTAAAGATGCAAAATTCGGAGCGTTCTGCCTTACTGAAAGGAAAGCAGGTTCTGATGCTGCCGGTGTTGCTACTAGAGCAGTTCGAGACGGTGATGAATATGTCATCAACGGTCTGAAGTGTTTCATCACTAACGGGCCGCAGGCATCAATGTTCACGGTCTTTGCGTCAACTCAGCCTGAGCTGAAGCACAAGGGTCTCTCAGTGTTCATGGTTCCCAAGACTAAGGGAGTCCAGATGGGGCATATAGAGAACAAACTTGGCCAACTGAACTCTGTCCAGTCGGAGGTAATCTTTGAGGATGTGAGGGTGCCCAAGAATGCTCTAGTCGGAAAGGAAGGTGAGGGATTCAAGATAGCTATGATGACCCTAGACAAGACCCGAGCAGGGATCGCCGCTATTGCTACTGGTGTTGCTCAGAGATCTCTTGATGAAGCCGCAAAGTTTGCCAACATTCGTCATCAGTTTGGACAACCGATAGGCAGGTTCCAAGGCATCTCATTCCTGCTTGCTGACATGGGAGCTAGAACAGCAGCCTCTAGACATCTGACTCGTTATGCTGCATGGCTTGCTGATCAAGGGCATGACAACTCAAAGGACTCTGCCTTTGCCAAGTTCTTCGCTGCTGACTCAGCTATGCAAAACGCAATAGATGCAGTCCAAATAATGGGCGGATATGGTTACATTTCCGAGTATCCAGCAGAGAAGTTAATGCGTGACGCAAAGCTTCTGCAGATTTACGAAGGAACAAACCAAGTTCAGCGAGTAGTTGCTAGTGGCCGAATACTGAAAGAGAGTGTCAATCTAGACACTGGCTTCAAAGTCAAGTACGATGGCCAAGACGCTCCTATTCCTTAGGGCATTTTGGCAGTGCGGTGTGAGAGCAATCTCATACCGCTTCAACGCTCTTCGCGTTGTCCTTCCAGTAATGATTTATGTGCTTGATATTTGAGCCACCTTATCTGGCACCACTACTGGATGGAGTGACCGCATCTTGGATGAAAATGAAACTATCAAGATGATCAAGAGTCGTCGGGCAATACGTGACTATGTGACGTCGAAGGACGTTCCCGACGAATTAATCTACAAGATAATTGAGGCTGGCGCCTATGCTCCAAGTGCTGAGAATCAACAGCCATGGAGAGTCATAGTTGTCAGAAATAAGAAGCTGCAGAGGCTGATTGGCCAGATAGCTGTGGACAGGACTATTGAGTTGTTTGGCAGAGCAACCCCGAGAGAGGAAATAGAACGCCGTCTAGGCTACATAGAATCTAAGGTCAGCCTCGAACGAACCATTGACATTCTCATTACTGGCCAGCGGTTCGAGTACATCAAAGGCGAGCCTGAAACAAATGGAGCCCCTGTGATTCTGGTACTAGCAATTGACCAGACGCATGTGGGGAACTCACAGGCCACTCTGAGAGGTACAGGCGGCGTTTATGGTTGGTCGTCACCTAGGCATGCCGTCATCGCAGGATCAATGATGATGCAAAACATGGCACTAGCTGCAGCGGCTCTTGGAATCGGAAGCTGTGTGTCCTCTGTCCAATTAGATCATTTTGATGATGTTGGCGCAATATCAAAAGAGCTTGGCATCCCCTATCCGCACTGGGTGCCAATTCTCTGTCTTACTCTTGGATATCCAGTATCAGAACGTACACTGGGACCTCCACGACAGATGCCAGAAGAGATAGCCTTCCTTGACAAGTGGGGAAAGCCATTCAAGAAATAGAGGTGAAGACGATGAGCGAACTTGATATTCTGAGAAAGGGTTTTGTCGCATTCTTGGATGGACTCTGGTGGGGACTTCGTGACAATGTAGGAGCACTATCAATGTATGAAGGCTATGCAGGAGGGTTCAGACAGATGGGAGCAGAGAAAGCAGCGGCGGATGGGGCAAAAGGTCCAGAAGCTGCAGCAAGAACTGCTACTGCTCTATTCACAGCATTTGGTCTTGAGGTGGAGTTGAAAGGAAAGGAAATCCTCGTGAAATCGTGTCCGTTGTGGGATCGAATATTGGAACGGGGTCTTGAATACGCATTCCATGTAGAGGAAATCTGCTGGATGCCAATGCTGGAAGGCATTGGAAAGAAAGCTGGAGCTAAGCCACAAGTTGAGTCTGCTCTAAGATTAGCTCATCTTGACAGAGCAAAAGTGGACTACAAGATAGGTAAGGCAAAGGCAACATTCGACAAGGGCACCATAACCAGAGAGGATTATGATAAGCAGGTGGAGGCACTCGATCAAGTTCTAGGGAAAATCCCTTCAGAGGGCCGATACCGATTCGATTAGAAGGGATTTTATCCCATATAGATTGAGCATAGGTGGTCATAGGCCATGGAGTCTCTAGAAAAAGCCGGACTGGCAGTTAACTACAACAAGGTCGGAAGCACAAAGCCTGAGTGCCTTCCGAAAGAGGTGTTCATCTGGGACGAGACTCTCCGTGATGGAGAGCAAACCCCAGGCGTGGCGCTTACTCTCGATGAGAAAATCGAAATCGCTAAGATGCTTGATGAGGTAGGAACCTCTATCGTTGTTGTGGGATTTCCCGCTGTCAGCGAACATGAGAAAGAGATTGTCGCAGCGGTTGCCAAAGAAGGCCTCGACAATGCTGTTGTAGGAGCTCCTGCACGAGCGGTCATCTCAGACATTGATGCTTGCATCGAGGCTGGTGTGAAAGAGGTGCCCATTTTCATTGCGACTTCTGACTTCAGGTTGAAGTATCAGCTTAGAATGACACGAGATGAGATGCTCAATCGACTGGCAGAATGTGTTCAATACGCAAAAGATCATGGAATGATAGTGGACTACATCGCAGAGGATAGCACGAGGAGTCACATGGACTTTCTATGTCAGGCATACAAGACGGCCATTGATGCGGGAGCAGACAAAATCTGTGTAGCGGATACAGTTGGTTTCGTCAGGCCAGAGGTTATGCGTCACATTATGAAAGAGATCAAAAAGGTCCTCTGGAAGAAGAGCAAGTACAAGGTCCCAATTGCAGTACACTGTCATGATGATTTCGGACTTGCCAATGCGAACACACTAGCAGCCGTAGAGGAGGGTGCGACTTACCCGCATGTCTGTGTCAATGGGTATGGAGAACGAGCTGGTAATGCAGCCTTTGAGGAAGTTATCATGGCATTGGAGCAGCTCTATGGCATCAAGACTGGCATCGACACTGAGAAGCTCTACCAACTGAGCAGACTTGTGGAAAGGAACTTTGCTATTCCCTTACCACTGCACAAATCAATATCTGGTGATAATGCCTTCACTCATTCTAGCGGCATTCACTCCCATGGTCAGTTGACCCACTCAATGACCTATGAGCCAATTAGTCCGTTGATTGTAGGCCGCAGTCGGGAATTCCATCTTGGCAAGTTCGTTGGTCGGCACTTTGTGGAATACCTTCTCAAGATGGGTGGGATTAAAGCCACACAAGATCAGACTCGTGAGATTGCAGACCGAATCAAGAAGACTCACGAAGCAACGAAGAAGACCCAGTCTAAGGACTCCTTTGATAGAATAAAAGGAGAACTCAAAGACCTACGAACAGGAGTCTCTGAGCGCGAATTTTGGGCTATTGTCTTTGATATTATTTGATGCTCTTTGCAGCTCTCCAACGAAGAATGACTCCTAGGTCCATAGCAATTACTCCAATCAGAAAGCCAATACCTAATACCAGAAGAAACTCGAGAGGCGGCCACCAGGTATGGAAGAACCACCAGTAGAGCACCTCTTCAATGAGGAAGACTGTAGCAACACCCAATGAGATGTAGATACCTGTCGTGAATGCAAACTTCGCTCTGTTTGACTTTTTAGTGGCGGGTCCTAGCTTCACTGCTTTCTCGGGATCACTAATTCCAACAAAGCTGCCGGATTTTAGCTGATCTATTACAAATTGCTCCAAGCGGTGTGAATCGATCTTGGCTGCTTCAGCAGTGATATACGTCCCTCTCAGATACTTTAGAGCTGATCCCCCACTCAATAGTGTCAGCACAAGTATCACTGCGAAAAAGACAACCACTTGCCAGAACACGAATATCATCAAGATTGCACCTATGACGGTTATCAGGCACAGTAGGTCGGTGATTGCTCCAGAGGCTTCAACACCACCTTGGAATATGAGACCGATTCGACGCAGAGCTGCGACATTGACCCATGTCTGGTACATATCTACGTCTTCGGATCCAACAAGGTGTTCCTTAACGGATGCTTCTACGGCATCCTTCTTCCCTCCGTGAACAGTAATATTCACGGTATATGCAGCTGAATCAGGTTGTGGCGAACTCAAATGATTTCCCCTCACGCGGATGTATAGGTAAGTGTCATTTCATTTAACGCTTGCCATATTCGGTGTGGTTCACATCGTCGACCGAATTCCTTTTCCACAATCAATCCTAGAAATGCACCATGCCCGACATCTTTGGAATGATAATGAGCGATGCGGCTTCCGGCAAGGATGCAAAACACGAGATTGAGAGAGATGATGGATACACCACTGAGAGTTTGGGGAGCCAATACACTGCATCCTTCTCAGAATGGCATGAGAGTGGCAAGCTTGCGAGTGTTGAGGTAAAGGGAAAGGTTCTCGACATCGGATGCGGTGCGGGAAGGGTAGCACTCCACTTTCAAGAGAAAGGCCATGAAGTTGTTGGAATAGACATCTCTCAAGCAGCCGTGGATGCTTCACGAAAGAGGGGAGTA
>JAEOTX010000005.1 GCA_016839605.1 Candidatus Thorarchaeota archaeon
CTTGAGCTGGTTGTATGAAGAATTTGAGGAAATTATCAGCAAAGATGTAGAAACCGAAAATCATTCCTCCGAAACCCACAATGATTCCTAGGTTCCAGAAGGTGCGAGGGAACTTCTTTCCCCACTTAGTGAGGAACGCATTCAGTCGTTCTGTCTTGATGAGAAGGAAGAAAGGCGTGTTTGCCTCGAACCCTTTTTCATTGAGCTTATCAAAACCAATAAACTGAGCGAGGACATAGATGAGAATCCAGATGATGGCTGCAATTGCCAGAAATATGAGGGGGTCCATGCTGTTCAAGTCTCGTGGGGTGGTTCGTTGGGTCAGGAAGAGTGTGAGTTATAATGGTTGTGTCCTAGGCTAATGGTCACGACATCAGATTGCAGCTAGCTTTTCCCAGGGTTCGACCACAATGACCGAATTAACGCTTCTGTAATTCCCTCAACTCTATTCTTAGGATGATGAAACTACCCCCACATTACGCACTTCTGGCCTTGATTTGGGACTTTATATACATTGAACCAGACCCCAATCTGGAGAAACGACGATGACGCAAGACAGCCAGCGCCGTCCCTGGAAGCAGAAGCAACACAAAATGGCTGGCAAATATAATTGTGGTCGCTCCAAGTCGAGCTATCTTGTCGAGTCGTTCACTCTCAACTCTGAGGACAGAGTAGTATCTCGTAAGGGACTTGAGCGAGGTCCTGACCCCTCCTATTCTAGCATTACTGATAAGGAGTGCACACTCAAGGGGATTATCAAGGGCTCCAGAAAGAAAGTCGCACCGATAGACCTCAAAACACTCAGTCTTCACTTTGACAAGTATATATCCGCAGTGAATCTCATCCTTGAGCGGATCTACAACACTCCTCAACGTGCAGAACAACTGGGGAAGAAGCTGTCTGAGTACAGAGGATGGGCATACACCCTTCTTCGTACTGAGAGAGACCTCTGCTATCAACATAATGATGAGTTGAAAAGTCTGGTCTATGAACGACTGCATCGGAATGCCTTGGAGCATGCGGGCCGTGTCGTTCTAGCGGACTGGACTAGAAGAAGACTCGTAAATTCGGCATTAGATACCCTCAACGAGTCTATGGATGATGCTCTTGTCCTCCTGAGGAAGCGAAGAGTTCCCTCCTTCCTAATTCGAAAGATTAGAAACAACTGTGCAGCTGTGAAAAACAATGGTTCTAGCTATCATTATACTCTTGGAATACTTAGACAGCTTCGTCTTGCTTTAGACACTCATATTTTAGAAGCACTTGACATAAAGATAAGTTGGCGAGGAAGGCAGAGGAAAAGGGTTGTATCTCTCCTTGCTGAGGAGTCACCAGAACGAGAGAAATTTCAGCGTCTTGTGAAGGCGAAACTCCGGAGCTGGATGAAGAAAGGATACCCCTTTACTGTTCCAAGATTGAGGAGTCAGAGCTTGGACTTCTCTGCAAGCACACAGAACGCCACAGGGCAGGGCTACTGGTTCACTCTTGACTCAGTTAGAGAGAACGAGATACTCCTACACCTCAAGCTCCCTCCAGGGATAGATGGCACCCATCATGATAGCTCCCCCTACAAGTCAAACACCATGACCTTCCGATTCCTTGACTGGTTGCCAAGAGCCTCCATGTCAGATAGGGAGAGCGCTGAGAGAGAACGCGACCTTCACCGAAAAGAGCAGCTGAGGTTTCGAGCTGCTAAGTTTTCAGACATGCATGAACAACTGATGAACACAATCAAGTTTCAGCATGTTTCCCATAATCTGTCAAGACTGAACCAGAGAAGGAAGAACGACCCGGAGAGGATCGCAGCGCTTCAGGCAGAGGCTCACCGACTCAAGAGCATACGAAGGAGCGCTCCTCCAATGCTTTTGCTTCGGGGCCATAGGGTCATCCTACAGATTCCATTCCATTCTCCCAATGGATTGGTGAGTTCGAAGGTCCTTGGTGACCGAGAGTATACTACCAAGGCTGGAGCTGACAGGGGTCTCAGAGTTCCTGTGGCTCTCTCAGTAGAGAAAGACACCGAGTTTGTGGACTTGTTTATCTCAGTGGATGCCCTCATGAGAAAGAGGATGACACTGAGGAGAAATGCGTCGGTCCTACAGTCAGAGGTGGAAAAGAAGAAGAACAACTGGGAGAAAAAACGTCATGGACAATCATACCCCCGATTGCTCCTCAAGAAGATGAAACATCTTGATGCAACATGGCGTAAGATCCGAAGACTTGACACAGAGATATCTCGCATAATTGCATTCAAGGCCGTGTGGTTCTGTGAGCGGCATCGTGTCAAGAAGATGTTCTTTGAGGACCTTCGGAGCTTTCAGGCACATGCCGGGTCCAAGGATCTATCATGGAACCTAAGTACAAACCTCTGGGGGAAGGTCATAGAAACCGTGAGGTATATGCGGGAGGCTCTTGGGCACTCAACGTACAGCGTATGGACAGTAAACCCGAGGTATACATCTCAGACCTGTCATGTGTGCGGAGAGAGGGGTGTTCGTGTTGAAGACGAGAGGTCCACTGCAGAGAGAAAGGGTGGAGAGTACTTCTATTGCTCTTCATGCGACGAGCACTCCCATGCTGACATCAATGCAGCCAGAAACATTATTCATGTTCAAGATAAGATATCCAGTGCCGTTCCTGGACGGACAGCTTGATACTCAAGTTTGTCCAATTGAAAATGAACGGCCGACCACAATCCTCATAAAGTGATTCACTCTGGCTACGCCGCCGAACAGGCCCTAGGACCACCTAGTATAGTTTCAAGGTAGGCGAACAGTTAGTTGCCATTCAAGCTAGTAATTTCCGACCCCGAAGAAGGAAAGGCCATCCAATACGAACTGGATGATGCCAAGACCAACGCATTAGTTGGCAAGATGGTGGGTGATATTGTGGAAGGTGACGTGCTCGGCCTCCCCGGTTACAAGTTGAAGATAACTGGGGGGAGTGACGCGTCAGGTTTTCCGATACGCCCAGATGTTCATGGCAGTGGAAAGAAACGAATTTTGATCAAAGGGCCACCGGGATTTAAGTCCAACAGAAAGGGAATGGCAAAGAGAAAGACTGTTCGAGGTAGAGAGCTTAGCTTGGGCATATCTCAGGTCAACATGAGAATCGAAGAGAAAGGGAGTACCCCACTCGAAGAGCTCGTGATGAAGGCGGCATAACAGGTTTTCCTGTGGGTCAACCACAGACTTCTTAAACCTCAGCCAGATGCTTTTTCTCGCAGCATTGGAGTGATACATCAGTGTATGAAGGACAATCCGAGATAAGCATTGGTACACTTGGTCACGTCGACCATGGTAAGACGACCCTTGTGGAGTACCTCACTGGAGAATGGACAGACCGTCATTCAGACGAGGTACGACGAGGAATCTCAATCAGGCTTGGGTATGCAGCGACCACGCTTATGAAGTGCACAAAATGTCCTGAACCGGAAGCATACACAACCTCCCACATAGCAAAGGATGGAAAGTGTCCAAAGTGCCAGGGAGAACTAGAAGCACTTCGAGAGATATCGTTTGTAGACAGTCCTGGTCACGAATCCTTAATGGCTACCTGTCTAAGCGGGGCAAGCCTCATGGACGGGGCAATCCTCGTAATAGCAGCCAATGAGCCCTGCCCAATGCCGCAGACTTCTGAACATCTTCGCGCTCTGGAGATAGTCGGCGTTGAGAAGATAATCATCGTTCAAAACAAGATTGAACTATTGACTAAGGAGGAGGCTCTTGACCATTACAAACAGATCAAGGCGTTTGTCAAAGGTACAACAGCCAAGA
>JAEOTX010000064.1 GCA_016839605.1 Candidatus Thorarchaeota archaeon
AGTGCGCATAAGAAGGACTTGCTCAGAACTATTGAGACCACATGGTGACGCACCAGAAATAATATCAACTCCATTGCCAATTCTGACACTCTGCTCAATGATGGAGGAGAAGGTTTGTCCCACTTAACAGCCGTGTTCAGCCCCGAAGAACTGCTCAAGATGGACGGGATTGACGAGCTGGACACAATGAGAATGGAGCCGAATCCATTCTGGAATAGACCTCGTCTTGATATCACTTGGGGACTACCTGTCATGTCGGGACTGCTAAAGAGTGACAGGATATCCATTCATCAGATGCGACTGGCCACTCGGGAAGAGCTTGGCCTCTATCATGACCCTTCATACATTGAAACCCTAGAGCTGTTTGGAAACATGGGCTCTGCTTTCTCCTCGCGGTTTGGTTTGGATACTGACGAGTGCCCAGTATTCCATCAGGTCGACAAGTATGCCAGTTACCCTGTTGGCGCAACCATTGATGCAGTAATGGGTGTTGCAGATGGAAAATTCGAGGACGCAATGTCAATCATTGGGGGGTTTCATCACGCCTATAGCTCAAATGCTGGGGGATTCTGCTACCTCAACGATACAGTCGTAGCAATCAAGAAGTTCAAAGAAAAGTATCCTGACAAGAAAGTACTGTATCTGGACACCGACGTCCATCATGGCGATGCAACACAAGAAGCGTTCTATCATGACCCTACGGTATTGACAATTTCAACTCATGAGCTTAGCATGGGCTTCTTTCCTGGGACTGGACGCCCAGAGGAGATTGGAATTGGTGAAGGAAAGGGCTATTCAGTGAATATTCCCCTCCCTCCACTCACTGATGACTTTGAGTATTGGAAAGCATTTGAGGAACTTATAGTTCCAATATGGCTCGCTTTCAAGCCCGACTTGGTCTTTTGGAATGCAGGCGCAGATGCACATATGGATGATCCTCTCTCGGACCTACTTCTGAATCTGGACACGTATCATCGTCTATCGAAGACAATACGCCAATTGGCCCATCTAGGAAACAAGAAATTGGTCATTGTGGGTGGAGGGGGCTATCATCCCGTTGCGGCCGCGAGAGTTTGGACAGTTTTGCTTGCAGACCTTGCAGACATCGCATTACCCCCTTTAGTTCCAGCAGAATGGATAGAGCTGTGCCATAAACATGGTTTTGAGGTAACCCGAGGTGGGTGGACTGACCGTCCACAGAGAATGTATGCTGAACATGAGTCAAAGGTAAAGAGAGCAGTCGACGAGACTATCGATAAGGTGAAGGAACTCATATTCCCAACCTTTGGATTGGAAAAGTGAGCTAACTACTTCTTGATTCCAAGAACGCATCTGTGACTTGTGTCATCAATGTGAATACTTTGAAGGTCAAAATTCGCAAAAACCCTGTAGATTTCATCTTCAGTGAAATAATGGTGGGGAATCCCAGCCTCTGGACCACGTTGAGGGATGTATGTTCCAGGCTCGATCTGTTCCAGTTTCCAATCTTTGTCCCCCTCACTGGGCACTTTGGAGAATATTGGAAAAGAAACGAAGAGTACACCACCCGACCGCAAGACGCGTTCAATCTCGCTTACAGTGAGAAGAATCTCACGCATTCGATTGTGATGGATTACTTGTGTTGCTATCACAGCATCGAAGAACGAGTCCTCAAATGGGAAGCTCTCCTCCATCTGATGCTTAATGATTTTTGCATGAAGACCCTCTTCTTGGAGCCATTCATGAGCAAGAGAGATGGCGACCTGAGATACGTCAAACCCATAGGTCTCAAAACCCTCCTTTGAGAGATAGACTAGATGACGGCCTGAACCACACCCAACGTCTAGGACTCTCTTCACATGATATTCATGAAATACCTGAACTACTCTCTTCATGTCTTGATGGGGCTTGGTGAACACCCGTCCTTGTTCTTTGAAGATGTCTTCCCACTCAGGCATACCTGACTTGAGGAAATCATAGAAGATAAATCTCGGGGCACTTCGTGCACACATACCTGATAATTGGAGCTAGTTACATTGCAAAGACTAAGACCTAGATATCTTGTCCTGATTATGAGTATTCTGATTCTTCTCTCTGGCGTTACATTGGCGGCCAGTGTCCAAAGTGGCCTCGGAACGGTTATGGTTTCAGAAGTTGATTTCACTGATGCAGATGGTGCCAATATTCATTCCACCTTACAGAAACCTGTCTATGCTACCGCTGCGGACCCATTGCCCGGAGTTGTGGTGATACATGGCTCTTTACAGAACAAGGAATGGCTGATGGCATTTGGCATCGAGTTGGCGCGGAGAGGCTTTGTGGTTCTAACAATTGATGCAAATGGCCACGGCAACTCCGATTCGGGTGAGGGGGGAGCTGGAACTGCAGCACTGGAATACTTGGCAGATCTGGACTTTGTCGACGAGTCTGAAATGGGGCTCATTGGTCATAGTATGGGTGGCGGCTATGCGTGGAGAGCGATAAACCAGTCAAGCGTGGTTGTCGATGCACTGATACTCGTGGGAGCAGGTGTTTATCGTTCAGCTACTGTGCCTTATGGACCCAATACTTTGGTGGCTGTTGGGGATTTTGATTCCCTCTCATCCTATCCTAGCGAGCCTACAGACCTAGACTCATACTTCAATGTGACTGGTGTGGAGCCAGGAGTGACATATGGAAACTTTTCGGAGGGCACTGCGAGGAAACTCTTCTTGGCTAAGACAAATCATCTCTTTGAAACCATTGACCCTGCAATTGTCAGTGAGAGTATTGAATGGATGAAAGATAGCCTCAAGAATGGCGTTGAGGACTCATATTGGCTACCAAGTACTGATCTCCTGTACCATCTTTGGTTGGTTGGTGGCTTTCTGGGGCTTCTTGGAGCAGTTCTTACCATATTTCCACTACTGTTGATTCTGATTGGGTTGCCCTTCTTTAGGAGTCTGAGAGGAGAACCAGTTGGTGGAGCGTCATCGAATAAGGCATACATTGGAAAGGGAGTGATCTACGGCATAATTGGTGCAGGAACATTCTTTCCTTTCCTCGCTGTAGGGACGATCCTCAGCTTCGTGCTACCCTCGCCGCAATCCAACTCACTATCCGTCATGTCATGGATGATTGGCAGTGGACTGATTGCCGCTTTGGTGCTTTTCCTCATGCTTCGTTTTCGGGGTCAGACTGGTCTTCGCCAGCTTTCTGGTTTGGAGAATGGCTTCAAAGATTTCTTACCGAAGTTTGTGCGAGGTATTGTATTGGGAGTGATTGTGGTAGGTTGGCTTTATGTCTGGACTCTGCTAGTTGATTTAGGATTGGCACTAGACCTCAGATGCTTCCTGCCAGGTTTCCATGACTTGCTCTTCCGTCAGGCGGTACTTGTTCCCCTGTATTTTGTAGGATTCTTCATCTACTTTGCAGTGGAAGGGATGTGGCTTACTGGTCCACTATTGACTGCTCCCAAGGACACATGGGCAAAGACGCAAATACATTGGACGCTCAAGGCCATGTTCATCAAGTGCATCCCCTATGTCCTCTTGATAGCATTTGAATTCGGAGGTGGGTTCTTAGCTGGAACTGCACTCGTTCCAGGGATTATTGGGTACTCATTCCTGTTCTTCTATGCGTTCACGCCTTGGTTTGCAGTGGCTACTGTAATCACCATGTGGATCTATCGCCTTACTGGCAACCACTATGTTGGAGCGATACTGAACAGCTTGATCTGTGCATGGCTGCTTGCTTCAATTCTCTCATTCTTCTAAGGAAGAGATGAAAGAGAAGGGAATTATACTGAAAGAGAAAGCAAAAATGCGACCTGATTCAAGTTTACACATCAGATTTCTTTGGCGGCTTCTTCGGTCGGCGGGTGAGTGATGATAGAATTGTATCCTTGTCCTGCTTCCTGAGCTGAGTTCGTGCCAACCATTGCTCAAACTCATTGGCGTTTTGAACTCCACCCTCTGTCACAGCTCGATAGATGAGACTGCTAAGACCATTCTGGAGGAGGTCGCGTATATGATAATGTCGTTTGATACTGAGGACCACCTCACGCATATCTTCATTGAGGGACTCCTCCAACTCATCAACAAGACCGAATCCGGTCGTACTCACATCTGTCGTGAGCCATATGTCGATACTCCAAGGTCCAGATTCACCTTGGTACTCTTCAATACCTACTTTCAACGATGCTCTCTCACGATAATCCTTCACAGTTACCTCGGTAACACCTTCAGCCTTCAATAGGACAGACATGAGATGTTGTGCCATATCCATTGTATCACGGA
>JAEOTX010000256.1 GCA_016839605.1 Candidatus Thorarchaeota archaeon
TCGTGGAACATACGTTGGCTCTCACTCCAGCATTCTTGTATACCTGTTCCACAATATCGCTCATATGATTCCCATAGTCGCAGAAGGAGGTTGTTCCTGCCCGAACCGCCTCTATCACAGTCAGTTTCGAACCGATGATTGCTATCTCTTTGGTATAGTGCTTAGCAAAGGGATCCGTCGTCTTATGCATCCATTCCTTCTCAGGGACATCCTGTGCGAGACCCCGAAGAAGGCTCAATGGGGAATGTATATGCGCGTCTATCAATCCAGGTATCACTGCATGACGCGATGCATCAATGACAATATCTCCTGTGAACTCGTTTACTACGGAGCTGGTTTCTCCCACTGCAGAGATAATGCCATCTTCTACGGCGATTGCTCCATCTTCGATGACCTGCATTCCTTCTCCTCTTGGTGTGATGATAATCCCATTGCGAATCAATATAGATGCCATGCGGATACAACCTCTCCTCTCATTTTCCGGAGTACATGCGATGCGTTTCAAGTCCATGGACGAATGACCAACCACCGTTGGCCACAATCTAGCGATGCAGTAGTGTTTATAGGTCCTGTCCATAACCACTCCATGCTTGGTGGCGATTGATGTCAGATGCTGAATCTAAGAATCATCTCTCTATCTTCTGGGACTTCGAGAATGTCCATGAAGACTTCGGGACTCATAGAGAGATGACAGAGAGGATTCGTGGTGCTGGTACAATCGTGAAGGCCTTCGCATTTGCTGATTGGAGCAATCGTCAGCAGATGGCAGAGGAGCTGCATAACCTGGGCTACGATGTGATCCACGTGCCTGATAAGAGGGACAATGCAGCAGACTACAAAATGGCGACATACATAATGGACCACATGGTCCATTACCCTGAAACAACCTGCTATGTCATGATTACTGGTGACGGTGATTTCAAGCTCATTGCGGGAGCAATCCGGCAACGCGGACTTGGTCTCTGGGTCATAAGCAATCCTATCATCACAGCCAGTGAGCTCACGGATTTGGCGACCAGGTATACTGACATACAATCTTTGAGAAGAATCTCATTAGACTGTCCTGATGTCGGAGATTGCCACGAGCGAGCCCGAAGCATTACCGAGATGCGACACATCATGGGCGGAAAGCTTCAGGAAGCAGTCCAGACGATATCAGAGGCTGGAAATAAGCCAGGTATTGGCAATGTGAAGTACGTCATGGCTTCACTCAATCCTAGATTCAATGAGAGAGAGCTAGGATTTTTGAGCTGGAATGAGTTTGTAGGATGGGCAGACTCCGAGGGCTACATTGTCAAAGAAGGAGAACTGCCAGGGACCATTCTGAAACTCCCAGACACACTCTCAGATGAGATGTCCAAGCTCTCTGAAGAAAACCGAGAAGCCTTTGAATTCCTTGTTCGAGTAGTTGAAGAAGCAATTGATGAAGGAACTCCCTTTACACTTCCTATGCTCAATGATGAGCTCCAGGAGAGGGGCTTAGATATTTCGGGCGTAGGCTTCAGTAATTTGCCCGATTTTGTATTTTCTGCAGAGTCGAGAAGTCTGGTCCGTGTAATGCCTTATGGCGAAGAAGAAGTGGTAGTCCTCCCATACTGCAGGGTTGACCGAGTTCGCGAATGGTTCGAGAAGAACGTCAAACGGTTCTTCGGCGAATCAGTGAATGTTCCGAAGGATCTATTTTTGGAGAAAATTCGAAATATGATACTAGAAAATCGCAGCACCCTGCCACAATTGGAGGCATATCTTCAAGATGAAAAAATAAGGCAGGATTACCAGAACATATTGGACGCTAGCAAAATACCTTTTCTGCCACCTTATCAAATGACCTTGACACACGTTCTTTTGGGCAAAGGTCACAAATGCAAAGAAACGATTATCAAGGTCAACGAGGAACTGAGCCCTCTAGGAATTACATTGGAATGCCCATAATGTCAAGAACGAGGAGAACACAACGATGTCAGATGAAGCATACGAAAGACTTGCAGCAACCCTAGACAAGATCCCAAATGGATTTCCCCCAGTACCAGATAGGAGTCATATTAAGATACTCCAGTGGATTTTCGAACCATCTGAAGCCGATTTGGCGAGCCAGATGAAGCTCATGGGTGAAACCATTGAAGATATGGGAGCACGACTTGAACGCGACCCTGCGGAGCTAAAGGCGCTCCTCGAAGTCATGGCACATAAAGGCCAGATTCGCGCTTGGAACTCCAGCACTGGAAGAAGATATGCCCTGATTCCTTTTGCTGTAGGAATCTATGAAGAGCAGCTCGGCAGAATGGACAAGGAGTTTGCCAAGCTCTATGAGGATTACTACAATGCGGCTAAAGGTATTGGTGATATTTTCACCACTGAACCCCCTATCTTCAAAGTAATACCTGTCAACAGCGCCATAACAACTGACTTGGAGATTCATCCCTATGAAAAAGCAGAGAGCCTTCTTGAGAACGCCAAGTCTTGGGGTGTGAGGGAGTGCATCTGTAGAACGCAGAAGGAACTGATTGATGAGCCCTGCAATTATCCAAAATCTGTCTGCCTTGTCTTTGCGCCAAAGAGAGAAAATGCGTATGACAATGACGAGCTGACAAGGACTGTGACGAAAGAAGAAGCCCTGAAGATTCTGAAAGACTCAGAAGAAGCTGGATTAGTTCACTGTACTATGAATATTCA
>JAEOTX010000257.1 GCA_016839605.1 Candidatus Thorarchaeota archaeon
ATACCTCATGAGTGAAGCAGGTCCTTAGCAATACCATTGCTGCAACTAGGAAGAGCAGTGTAAATAGAGACCCCCAAATTGGAATGGCAAGTAGAGCAAACAGTGCAAGAAATGCGAAGATGCAGCTTAGGTTTAGGTAAAGGAATTGCCTTCTATCAAATTGAGAGAGTGATGGTTCATCTTCATTCCCACTCATTTAGAACCCTCTATAGCTGGTGGCATAAGCCCATGAAAGAATATGAATGTAGCAGACCGATTCATTATCGTACTACAGGAAGAAGGCGGCCTCATGTCTTCTTCCAGACAAACACTATAACAATCGCAACTAGTGCTACACTCGCAACCGCAACTATCGGTAGCATGTCAAAGGGAGGCGCAGGGCCAAGTGAAACGCGAAGGTGTACGTACCCTGTGAAGTTGTTTCCTACATAGAGTGAAACTGGCATGCCTGCCAAATCCGCGGGCAGGTCAAATGACGTTGATACAGTCCTAGTTTCTCCAGCATCCATTATCTGAGTAGAGATCGTGATGCCAGCTATTGTAGCACCACCCTGTTCAATTCCTCCATATATTGGATCTGTGGAATCAAACAGAATACTCTGACAAGTCAATGATACACCCACGGTAACGGAATCACCTTCATTCAAGCCTCCAGAAACCGAAGGATTAGCGCCAGTCATTATTGGGGTGTTCTCAAGCAGGTAGTCGAAGCCAGGCATCATATCATGCCATGTGTCCTCAATCGCAGACTCCACCGGAGCGAAGTAGCCATAGATACCTGTGAACTCCTCTATGTAATGTGTGGAGTTATCCTCGAAGACCGTGGTGTGAGCAGGTCCATCAACCGTGGCATTATGATAGAGCTCGAAGGTGATGGGAGCTGTAGTCCCACGCTCAACATACATCCAGTCTTCCCAATATCCTGAGTACGCATGTCGATCAACAGAACGCGATGCACCATCCTCGATGCCAGGATATCCTGGAATGTCATTGAAGCCCTCTGTCATGAATTCATTGAAGTCCATTACGATTTGGTAGTAAATGCTGGGCTCAACCCAGTTGCCATAATCATCTCCTGGGAAGAATGTGGAATTAATCCCAGAGTGCAACGAATAAGCCATGGTGAAGCTGTGTTGGACTGCGAAATCACGAAATACTTGTGTCTCTGGCTCGGAAAAGCCAGAAGGCCCTCTAAAGACTTGTGAGAGGGGATCTGGTGAAGAAGCGTCATCCGTACCCCAGCCAGTAGGATAATTGCGATTCAAGTCCACATATCCTACTGGATCTTCGTTGACTAATCCATCGCCGTCGTTATCAATTCCCTCATAGTAGGTGTATTGATATTCAAGTGAACCTCCGGGACCTGTGGGCGTAAAGACATCATATCCAGAGATTGCTCCATCCCCATTGGTATCTTCCCAAGAGTCCTCATCAGTTTCATCATCGCCATCATCGTTGAAGGGATGTAGATTCTTTCTTAGCCAATGATTCCCCTTGAGAACATGCTCAAGAGTGTCAGGATTGATTGTGGGGAGGATATAGATTTCTTGAGTGTCGATATATTCAGTTATTGTATCGTCCACTCCATAGAGATTTAGAAGCCTAAGAATGAAACGAAGTGCCATCTCAATTGTGATTTGTTCTCTTCCATGGTGATGAGCCACGACCAGGGTTTTAGCCTTCTGTACTGTGTTTTGCTCATTTGTGATGCGAAGTGCACTGATGTTTAGACCCTCATAGCTCTGACCAATCACCTCAAGATCCACTAGCTCTGGCACAAGAGAATGGATACGTTCTATCTCCTCATCGACCTCCCCAGCATCATGAAAGTGATCTTCATAAAGAAGGGATATCTCCGACCATGTTCGGTTCACTGACGGGTAATCTACACGCTCGATCATCACGGTAGTAGCATCTGTGGCTGCTGTAACTCCTACTGGAAAAAGGAAAGAACTCAGTAAGAGTGTTAGAGGAAACAGATACGTAGCCTTTGTCCTCATCTTAATCCCTCTCTTCAAAGATCTAAACTGGAGATTGAAAGAAATCCTAGCATTGGATAATAATAGACTTTGGATTCGCGCGGCACATGTGTGAACTGGATTACAAGCCTATCAAATCTGTTTACGAATTACAAGTAGATCACCATCAATCTTGACAGGAGTTTCTTCAGGCAGGTCTAATAACCAGTCCTCAAGTTCGGACATAGTTTCGAAGCGCAGAAGTGTCTTCAGTCTGTCAAGGGGCAAGGTCTCGTAGCGGTTAATCACCTTTCTGAGCTGAACTTCTCTGAATGCAGAAAGTTCAGCTTCCTTTGCCTCAGCTCTAACAGCAGATTCATCAACCCAACTGGTCCCAATACGGAAGTCCCAGACTTGTACATTACCCTCCACATCGCCTGTTGCCACGTGCCTACCATTGGCACTGACTGCAATTGAATGAACATTCTCTGTGTGTTCCACTGAATGTATGAACACGCCTCCATGCAATTGCCATAGTCGAAGGGTGTTATCGCTTGAGCCACTGATGATGTGACGACCGTCTGGTGTGACAGTGACATTCAACACAGGCCCCTCATGTCCAGCCATGGAGTAGAGTAGAGTACCAGTTTCAAGGTCCCATAGACGAACGGCACCATCCTGCCCTCCTGATAATATGTACCTTGAGTCTGCAGTCATCGCAAGTGATGTGACATGGCCATAATGACCCTCAAGAGTATGAAGCAGGATTCCCAGCTCGAAATCCCAGACCCAGATGAGTCCGTTCTCTGCTGTTCCTGCGGTCGTCTTTGAACCGATAACAAGATGCCGACCATCTGGCGAGATTGTCAAAGAATAGATGCTTCGCGCGTGATCAAGGACTCTCAGTAGGACTCCACTGTCAATATCCCATATCCTTGCTTTTCCATCATCTCCACCAGTCACCACATATCGATTGTCTGGCGAAGAGATGACCGCATTCACATGGGCTGAATTTGGAGCTAATGCACTTATTGGCTCTCCTGCCTCAACATCCCAGATTCGGACAGCGAGGTCCATATCGGCCACAGAAACAATCCTAAATCCATCAGCCATCACGGAAATCCCGTAGACTGCACCCCGGTGCCCGCTCAGTGTGTGGATTTGGCTGCCGGACTGGAGGTCCCACACCCGGACTGTGGCATCCTGTCCTCCTGAGATTATGTATCTACCATCAGGCGTAAAGGACAGAGACCATACTGTAAACTCGTGCCCTTCGAAACAGGTATCGGGAACCAACTCGTCTTCCATTTTTGCCACTCCCTAACCTCGTGGCCATGAGATATCGAACTATTTGTCATGTTGTATTGCCATCAGCGAAGAAAAGCATGTCGATTTGACGATATTCACGCGGGGAATTCACTAATCACTCAAACAGAAGAGAAAAAAACAGAGAGAAGGTGGCATTGATTGCCACCCTCTATGTCTAAGCTACCTATACATTCTGAGCTTCAGCTGGAGCCTCAACAGGGGTTCCCATGCCGAAGTCAGCAGGCTTTGTGCTCTTGCGGATAGCCCAGATAGTGATTAAGAACAACACAAACAGCACAACTACAAGCACCAAGTTAGTGGTCGCATCAGCACCAAAGGTGAACTGAACCAAGAGCGGTGCCAGAATTAAGGCGAGTAGGTTGACAACCTTGATCATTGGATTGAGTGCTGGACCAGCAGTGTCCTTGAGTGGATCACCCAGAGTGTCCCCACACACGCCGATAGCATGTCGCTGTGAACCCTTTCCTGTATTGTTCTCGATGCTGCAAGGTTCATCCTCAATAGCCTTCTTTGCATTGTCCCAAGCGCCGCCCGCATTCGACATGAACACGGCTAGCAACTGACCTGATACGATGATGCCACCTAGGAATCCACCAAGAGCGCTAACGCCAAAGAGAATTCCGACCATAATGGGTATTGACACAGTAAGTGCCGCTAAAGAGATCAGTTCCTTTTGAGCAGCGGTCGTTGAGATGCCAACTGCACGGTCGTAATCGGGCTTCTTCGTTCCCTCCAGAATTCCAGGGATCTTGAACTGCCTACGCACTTCTATAACCATCTCGCCAGCAGCTCGTGTCACAGCCTTGATGTTAAAGGCAGAGAAGAGCCACGGTAGAGCAGCGCCAAGTAGAAGTCCTGAGAAGACAAGTGGGTCATCAAGTAGGATATGCTCTAGACCTGCTACAACAACAAAGCTGTCAAAGAGGCTGACGGCTGCAATAACTGCAGAAGCAATAGCCACACCCTTTGTGATAGCTTTTGTAGTATTACCAACTGCATCGAGCTCAGCCATTGTCTTCATTGAGAATTCGTCAAAGTCACCTGGCGAAAGTTCACCAATGCCTGCTGCATTATCACTGATTGGACCGTAGGAGTCCATCGCCACATTATTGCCAGTGTGGGAAAGCATTCCAATACCGATCAGGGCAATGCCGTAGAGTGTCCAAAGTATTCCGTGTATACCGGAAATAAACCATGGCACTGCAGCTGCGACAGGCGCTAGGAACAGTGCTGATGAAATGCCGAAAGTTGCAACAATCACTACTAGAGCAGCAACCGTCGATTCGAAGCCAGCAACAAGACCCGAAAGGATGAATGTCGCATATCCAGTGTCAGCTGATTTTACAATCTCTTGGACAGGAGGCTTTTTGAGTGACGTGAAGTAGCTTGTAATCGGATTGAATGACACAGCTAGCAGCACACCAACAGCTACGAGAATTCCAAATCGGAGATCTCCAACATAGAACCATGACAGAATCATGCTCAAGCAGATTGTGAACGCGCTTGATGCCTCGTATGAGAGGAACATTGCCTTCTCTGCGTATACTTCAGACTTCCTGAGTATCCTTGGCCAGACTGGAACCATGAAAGTGCCAATCATGGAAGAAATCACACCAATTGCACGCACAAAGAGAGGGAATACTACCACTGCGAAGGGGAACACAAGCAGAGCTGGATTGTCGATGTAAAGCACAATCGCCAGAATCAAAGCGGAAACAATTGTAACCTCATATGATTCAAAGATATCAGCTGCCATCCCTGCGCAATCGCCTACATTGTCGCCTACTAGATCTGCGATAACGGCTGCATTTCGCGGATCATCTTCAGGTAGACCTTGCTCAACTTTGCCGACAAGGTCAGCACCAACATCGGCGGCCTTGGTGTAAATACCACCTCCGACGCGCATGAATAGAGCTAACAGAGTTCCTCCAAGGCCAAATCCAAGGAGCGCATCTGGTGCTGCAATTCCATAGATAATGAAGATGACAGTTCCACCCATCAGACCAAGTCCGTCAGTCAGCATACCTGTGAAGGTACCTCCACGATAGGCGATTGTCAATGCACGATTATATCGGTCTTCACCCTCTCTCGTAGCCTGGGCAACACGAATGTTGGACTCGACAGCAATTCTCATCCCTAGCTGTCCTACAATAAGCGAGAAACTGGCTCCAACCACGAAGGCCATCGACCTGCCGATTCCAACAATGAATCGACCCTGGTCGGGAGTGCCTCCGAAGAGGATTTCGGTGCCTCGCTCAGGTGTGGTTATGTATACGGTAAAAAAGAGAAGGATAGACAATGCCACCAGAATCGGTATTATCGACTTCAATTGCCGATTGAGGTAAGACAGAGCACCTTCCCGGATGCCGTTCCACACTCTTTGCATCTGCTCAGTACCCTTAGGTAGTACTAATACTCCCTTTCTGAGCCACCAGGCGTAAACGAGACTGGCTATCGCAGCTAGAATGACTGTAGCAATCATTATCTGCTCGATGAGGACCATACCTGTGAAAGTCTCGAATAGTTGCATAATGTGTATCACCACTGGTCGGTCTAGGCACAAAATCCTCCCTCAAAATGCGGACAGTCATTGGCCTAGTTCCCTGTGTGAATTAGACCCGGTGGCAAGAGTCACCCCTCTTAAGGATTACTTTATGACGCGCGATTGATAAAATGACAGATTGTTTATTAGCTCAGAAATGAATGTTAGATTGAGAATGGGTATGATCGAGATCGTGGTCTTGCTAACAATCATTGTGACAGCTATTTTTCTAACAGGGATTACAGCCTCATTTGGAAGTGAAAACAAGCACAGTGGACGGACAGATTACTACGGAAAGACCTCCTCCATCCACATGGAAGACAAAAGAACCTAGTCAATGAATCCGATTTTGATTGCATAGGCTAATCTTTCTCTAGCTCTTCGTCATCCTGCCCTTTCCTGAACTGGAGCAATTGCTTGAAAAATCCTAGAGGCCTTCTCCAAGGCATAATAGCACCTGTTCTTTTGATGTAATTCCTATGGACTTCGCCATATCGTTCGATAAGTTCATTGTCCTCAAGGTAGATGGCAGTTATCATCGGAAAGAGAAAAATCAGAGCAACTAGCATCCCTATCAAGTTGTTTCGGAAAAACGCCCAGCAAAACGACATGCACATCAATGCAAAGTAAAGGGGATGTCGAATATAGGAATAGATTTCGCCGTGTACGGGTTGTGTTTCTTCAGGGAAAATCGTGAAAATGTCCATTCCATGTGTGGTCACGTCAAATCCGGATTTCTCAATTTGGAGTTCAGTGAGAAACACCAGCACTAGCAGGATAAGACCGATGATGATAGCAATCCACCAAGGTAGGAGCTGTGGTCCACCAATGAAAAGAGGGTGAAAACAGCATGCGTACCACGTGGCTAGAATGGGTATTATGTAGTGATAGAAGTAGTAGCGGTAAGCTAGAGCTCCGTATTTCTCTCGATACCTAGATGCCACTCTGAGATGAGCAATGCTTAAGGCGGTCCCGATGAGAGCTATGGAAAGTTGACTGATCAGCGGCCCGTACCAGACTAAACTGTCAGCCCAGAAAAAGAACAACAAACACCCACCAAAAATCCCAAAGATATAGACACCTGATAGGACCTTTCCTCTTGAGGTTTTCAAGTCTGGTACTTTTTCCTTCAGATACTCGAATCCCCTTTTCTCCGACATTTGCACTCATCTTCTTGGATTTCAAAAGGTTTGGGACCCAAATAGGAGTGGTCAATCACTCATCGTATAGTCGCGTTATATATATCTATCTAGAGAAGTAATGGTGGACCGAGCGAGATTTGAACACGTGAACACCGCACTGCTAAGCTGTGAGATGGTGAGATAATTCAAAAGCATCCTCATATCTATCAAGTGGCATAGTCCTAAGAGTGTATGAAAGATGAGTGATGAACGAGGTCGTGAGTACTACATCCATCGAAAAGGCCGTAAACGCGTTGTTTCTTTCAGCCAGCTAAAGAAACTCTTCAATGGTATACTCGAATACCTTGACAAGAATGACTACTTGTGGCAGGCTATGACGCTCTGGGGTCCAGATATTCCTGCATTCTTCTTGAAAGAAATTCAGATGGAGGAGATATGGCCATTTGAAAGGTATTTGCCTAAATATAATGAAACTACACTCTTTTCTGTTATGGAAGTAATTCATGATTATGTTTCAAAACCTGTAACAAAAGGAAGAAGAAGAATTATGCATGACTTCGACAATGAGGAAGGCCAATCGTACTATCGTTCGAAAATTAATGAGATGCTTTCACTATATTGGTATACGATTAGAGATACAGACGGAATCGAAACTCTAAAGGCCTTTGAAATGTCAGCTGACGGGAGGATTCATGAGAAAATCAAGGAAGGCTTCGAAGACCTTCCGGCAAAGATGCATTCTACATCCGATCCCGAAAGTATTGATGATAAGATTCGTTATGCTGTTAGCCAGTTCACAAGATATGGCGCAAAACTTGAAGAAAGAAAAGATGCTGTTCGAACATTGGGTGATGTCTTAGAATTCTTGAAGAAGAAAGGGATTAAAATGCCCAAAGCTGATGATCGCGACCTTTTCAAAATCCTAAACAAGTTCTCAATACGGCATCACGAGCCCACGCAGAAAGGGGATTACACGCATGAAGTGTGGTACGAGTTTGCGTTTTACCTATTTTTGGCTTCCATCAATGTACTTCTGAGGTTCAAGAAGAGTAATGAGGATTGAACAGGAAACAAGAGAGATTCAATAATTACTCCCTATTTGTCATTGCAGTTGAGGGCCAATGAAATCCTCAACACTCAACCTCTTCACCAGCGTTATCTCTAGATAGAAAACTAGATTTGGGTTGTTCAATAGGCACAAGCACGAAGAACTTCCGAGCAGATGAAACCATCAACCCTATTCCGAACAGCCGACGAGCTGACCGAAAGGACTCTCTCTACCACAGGAGATGAAACCCTGGACACCCTCCTAGGCGGCGGACTGGAACTAGGAATGTGTCACCTCTTCTACGGCGACCGAATCCTCAACGATGACCTCCTCCGCATGGCTGTGGCTGCACAGTTACCCAGAAGCAGAAACGGCCTCGGCAGTCCCTCCATCTTCATCGACTCCTCCAACATGATGCGGATAGACAAGCTCGCAGAGTTCGCCCTCCAGCTAGACCTATTCCCTGAGGTAGTGAACGACCACATCTTCATCTCTCGAGCGTTCAATGCATCCCAGACCCATGACCTCGTTGTGAACCAGCTGGAGGGATTCTTTGAGACCGTGCCTGCACAGCTCCTCCTTCTACCCGGGCTGGCTGACATCTACATCAAGGAGGGCCTCACTGCAGAGGGGATGCAGCAGATAACTCACATGGCCCACCTTCTCATGACCTTTAGCCTGAGGAAGGATATTGCCACGGTCATCACCACAGGGAGTTCTCCAAGGAACAGTCGGTATGCTGCCGGAGGGAGAGCACTTGCCAGTTGCTGTCAGATCCATGTGCATGTGGAGCAGACGCCCATGAGGGTGGTGTACACACTGGTGAAGCATCCGATGTATCCGGTGAGGAGGGAGGCGAGGATGAAGAGAAAACCATCGACAACGCTTCCGCTGGAGTATTTTGTGGATGAGTGGGTGGACGATACCCAAGAAGGCATTCAACAGCTTGGAGAAGAACAGCCCCGTCCTCCTGCAAACGATGAACTAACCCTGTTTGACTTTTTCGAGAGTGTGATTGACGAGTAGTGACTTTAATATCGCAGAGATTGTAGGATGAACTGGCGAGCTGAGGATGGCACGGCAGGGTTCAGACTCCAGTTCAACAGAGTCGGTTCAATCTCAGTCAAGCAGTGGTTTGGACCCAATGAGGTCTTGAAACAACAGCTCAAGAATTTGTGGAACCAGTGCGAGAAGCAGATTGACGACACTTGGGAGGCGTTACGTCCAAAATGAGTA
>JAEOTX010000065.1 GCA_016839605.1 Candidatus Thorarchaeota archaeon
GTCATAAGCGCTTCAAAGACCGAGAAGGTCGAGGACAAGAAACCGGCAAGGGAGAGGTTACTTGTGCTTCTTAACTTCATAGGAATGCTAGGCATTCCAGTTATCTACATACTGACCAACTGGCTGGACTACTTCACATTCTCGCTACATGAGTTCTTCAGATTCTTTGGCATCATCTTCTTTATCACAGGACTTATTCTGCTTGCATGGGTCCATAAAACACTAGGACAACACTGGTCAATGATGCTCAAACTGGGAGAAGAGCATAAGCTTGTTACCGCTGGACCGTACGCTCGTGTCAGGCACCCCATGTACACCTTCTTCTACATCATGGTGATATCGACTGCTCTAATCAGTGCGAATCTTATCGTGGGAGTGTTTGGAATAGCGACTTGGACTCTGCTCTACATGGTTAGAGTGGGTGACGAGGAGGCTATGCTCTTGGAGCAGTTTGGTGAGGAGTACAGGGAGTATATGGAGAGAACAGGTAGACTCCTGCCCAAGCTCAAGAAGTGAAATCTACACCCCTAGTTTCAGTCCCGTGTCATTCAAAGAAATTTCCTCCTACTCCTGGCGATCCACCGGATCATTCCTGCTACAGACCAATCCTGGTGAAGATCAAAGGCCATAAGAAAGAACCTACAAATCCGACGACTGCATAGCGAATCAATCGAAACAAAGTGTCTGATGGGAGGAAAAGCGGCAGACCATACATGAAGATGAGAACGACACCTATGCCAAAAATCACGCGAAGCACCAGACGCCATCTCTGACCATTCTGAGCCTCAGTTGCGAAATTGACATATCTCCCTTCCAGCCATAGTCCTATGGCGAACCCTATGATCAACCCGCCCGTGGAGCCAAAGTCATCACCAGGAGCTGTGAAGACTAGTTCAGTAATTATAGTGGCAACGATGCCAAGAGCCAGAAGTGAAAGATAAAGAACATCGCGACTGTATCTGGAAAGGAACGTGCTGATTGGTGTTTCAAACCTCCAGAGTGCGATTACTATGAGCAGACCCACAGCCCAGCCTGCCAGTACGTCGCCTAACCAGTGAACACCAAGATAGACCCGTGAGATGCCTACCAAGAGTATCACTGTGATGAACGCAATAGTTGTCCACCACTTCTTGAGCTTGATACTCAACCAGCTATAGACAACTGTCGAGCTTTGAGCATGCCCACTGGGTAGGCTATAGCCAGATGCTGTCGCGCCGGGGAGCCAATCAGAGACTGGCGGACGCGGGTTGGCAAAGGTGCCTTTCAACCAGAAATTGATCGCACCAGAGAACAGGTAGATCAACCCAAAAACAATGGTCTCCCGTTTATTGACAGCCCAGAACCCAATCACGAGTATCAGTAAATATGCGTTTGAGCCGCCAAGCTCTGTGACTGCTAGGAAGAACTGACTGGCCCAGGGCATAGTATCTCTTAGCATCTCTGTCCATATTATCTCGAACAGGTTCATTATCCTACCCTTCCTTTCGCACGCAGGCTGTTGACTGCCCTATTGTCCGCCCTTTATTAATCCAAAGGATGCGAGGTAAGGTCCTAGATGCAAAATGCTTGACTTGAATCCCGAGAATCGAATAATGGCCAATTCTATACTCAAGAATTAAAGCGCTAGAGGAGAATGATATCTGTCAGTTCAGAGTATACAATCTGAAGGCTGTAGGAGATTGACGATTGCTAAAAGTTGATCTGAAGAGGTCAGAGGTAATACACATCTACAATGCAGCAGACAATCATCCCAATAATGTGTACAAGAGAGTCTGGACCACAGATCAGGAGACCATTGCTCTATTCTTGAATGAGATAGAGACCGGAAGGCATACTAATCAATATCATGTGATCACAGTCATTTTAGAATTCGACTCTTCAATCGAGCCATCTTCAAAGGACAGGGACTATCTATTTGAACATGAAACAGACGACTTCGCAGGAAAACTGACTGTCATCACTCTTGGTGGCGCGCCACCAATCGAATTCAATAAACCGTTTCGTCGCATGGCTGAGTTCAATTTCCTCGTGAAGTTGGGGGTGGTCCCTTTGGCATTTCAGGCCAAGGTCAAGTGTCCCTGGTGCAAGAATATGAACAGACTTGTTGGCAAAGATTTCGGAGAGGACGGGAAAGCTGATTGCGTCCATTGCGGTGTTAGAATTAAGCCCTTCTATTGAAATGCAGACCCCTTTCTACAGAGGAGCAACAGAAACGGATCCAGTTCACTTGTCTATTTGGAGAGCAGAGTTATATCAATGGGTGAGGGTCATACCCAATATTTAATCTGTGCATATTCACATAATTTCGTTGATGACCTTGTCTGAAAGCCGATTTCCGAATGTACGACATGAAGAATGCGCCCATTTTGTAAATGGAAGGTGCATGCTGCACAACACCAATGTGGATGCCAAGGACAACGCATGTGCACACTTCATACCTCGGAGTTATGAGAGGTGGACACAGGGAGTACCACTTCCTCCAGTCCCCCAAGCCTCTGTTGCTGCAACTCCCCACACATGGGTTCGATATAGAACTCGAGATGGCTTACGCTATTTCCAGAGGAGATATGCTCCTCCTGTATTCTATCAGAGACGGTATAGAATGGGATTTGCCCGCAGGGGTGCAGGTCGCCGGCTAAACAGACGAAGGGGAAGATAATGGAAAACCCTATGATGGCATATGGTCCTGTTCCCTCTCGACGTCTGGGGAGGAGTATAGGCATCAACAACATTCCTGCGAAGACCTGTACCTACTCATGTGTCTATTGCCAGCTTGGAAAGACTACTAGAATGACTCCTGTCAGAAAAGCGTTCTACGAGCCCGAAGAGATCTTTATGGAAACTAAGAAACATATTGGTAAAATCAGAGAGAATGAAGAGGGAATAGACTATCTGACTTTTGTGCCAGATGGTGAACCGACACTTGACTTGAATCTCCATCGTGAGATAGAACTACTACGCCAATTGGACCTGCCCATAGCTATATTGACCAATGCCTCCCTCATTTGGAAGAAAGAACTGAGAAGCACTCTATGCGAGTTTGATTTGGTGTCCCTGAAAATCGATGCCGTAAGTGAGAATATGTGGAGAAGAATCGATAGGCCTCACAGATCACTCAGTCTAGAGGAAATATTGAACGGAATTGTCGAATTCTCAGAAGAGTATGAAGGAGCAATCATCACTGAGACAATGTTCATTGATGGAGTTGATTATTCTGACGAGATTTGCAGGATTGCCGACTTCTTAGCTGGAATCAAAATCAAGAGAGCCTATATTTCAATACCAACACGACCGCCAGCTGAAGACTGGGTCGGACCGGCAAGTGAAAGCGTACTGAATCATGCATTCTGGTCCTTCTCAGAGAAGCTTGATGCTGAGAAGGTTGAGCTTCTTATAGGATATGAGGGAAATACATTTGCCTCTACTGGTGACTTTGAAGCAGACCTGCTAGGCATCACATCTGTACACCCAATGCGCAAGGATGCGGTCAAGAAACTTGTGGAGGAAGCAGATGTGAAGTGGAACTCTGTCGAGAAGCTGCTTCAAGCAAACAAACTCATTGAACTCGAATATCAGAGCGAGGTCTACTATATGCGAAAGCTGCCGAGTAGAGGGTGATAGGACCATTCTACAGGACTACATGATCGTTCCACTGCCAATGCTAGAAGCTTCATCCTCTAATTGACTAGCAATTCGAAGGATTTGCTGCTTTGAAGGATGTTGCATCATCCGCAGAGGAGGCATACTCTCAATCAGAAATGAGTATAGAATGCCTTCGCCTGTGACAAAGTCCTCTTCCGAAACTGGCACAGTGTATTGCTCCTGCCTTCGCGCTATCTTGAATCCTTCCATCTCGATCTTGTATTCCCATCTCCATATTACACTCGGAACATCTAGCTTCTGTCTTTCTGCTGGCATTGAATCCAGGTATGAGATGAAGAAGAGCGTGTTTGAGCCCCAATACGCCACGAGGAAGACTCGCCCCATTTTGGCGACTGCATATCTGCCCTTCAGGATTACTTCATCTGGAGAGGTCTTCCTGATCAGGTCAAGACTATGA
>JAEOTX010000258.1 GCA_016839605.1 Candidatus Thorarchaeota archaeon
ATCAGCTGCAACCGCATTTGCATGAACTATTTTGCCTTCATTGTCTATGATGACAAAACCATCACTGATTTGCTTCGCTAATACGTAGCAGCTGGGAAGATGTACCCCAACTAAACTGGTCATTGCAATGTCCAACTCCTCTCGAGATAGGGCGTCTCGTACAGGACATTTGCTGAATTGAACAAATAATACAATTCCGGTGATGCCCTTATTAGATTAGATGAATCTTCAAGGAATCTGCTTGCATTGTGACTCTTGAGGCCAATCACAAACCTAAAAGGAGGGCATCCTGCGTCTGCCACACATGGATGAGGCGAATCCCATTGGTTGTTGACACACAAAATGAGAAGCCACGACATCGAATACAACTCAACAAAGTAGGTGTCAAGGATCTCAAGACCTTTCTAATCACTGAGCGAAGTGGGCTGCGACATCATATCATTCCACGAGTAGAGTTCACAATTGACCTTCCTGCCGACCTCAAGGGCGTACACATGTCTCGTCTTGTAGAGTCCATGACCGAGGTCATAAGCGAGGAGTTCAGTATCTACAAGTCAGTGGAGGAGCTACAAAACCGCATTCTTGATGCATTGTCTGTAAAGCACGGATTCAAACGAGGTGAGATAATCTTCGACTTCGAGTTCAGCTACGCCTCGAAGACGCCAGCTTCAAGGAAACGGACTTGGGAAGTGTGTGACATCACTGCTTCAACCGTGAAGGCGGAGGGCAAACCCAACATTCACTGCGCTGAGGTCAGGGTAATTGGGAACACAGTCTGTCCACACTGCATGGCTAACAACCATGGCCTCACTCACATGCAGAGGGCTGTGGGAACACTTGGCGTGGAAGGGACGACTGATCAGATTCCTACCTACGGCGATATGATTGATGTGATTGAGCGCTCATTCTCGAGCCCGACGTATTCATTGCTAAAACTTGAGGATGAGATGCATGTTACAAAAGAGATGTATGACAATCCTCTCTTTGTTGAGGATGTCTGCCGCAATATTCTCCAGAAGGCCAAGGAAAAGTTCGAGGACCTGACTCTGGAGATGTATGCTGAAGCGCGGTCTCTAGAGAGTATTCACAAGCACGATGTCATAGCGCAGGGGCAGATTGTTGTCAACGGTGGATAGCACATACTTTCCTTTTTCGAATCATTAGTCGAAAAGAGGCCATATGATGAAACCAAAAAGGTACTTTAAGGAAATTCTGCCTCGAACTGGGATAGTCGCACTATACGCCGCGCATTGGGGATGTGTATTCTGAAGGCAGAGTCGAGAGGAAAAAGGACCCGCATAGTAGTGGTAATGATTTTCCTCGTGTTGCTTGTTTCTATTCCAGATACACTACCCTCAGGCTCTATCAACTCAGAGAATACAGCTCAAGAATCACGCACTGATGCAGATGATATTGATTCATCATCAGTACATTATCCAGAAACTGGTTTCACAAATGCAGACGATTCAGTTTCGGGATTTCTGGATCCAATCACTGTTGAGCAAATTGGTTATGCAGCCTCTGGAAATCAGACGGTGCGAACTGATACAGATTCTCTAACACAATTTGATTTCCAAATTGATGAAGAACATGACTGGATAGCAAGCAAAGCGGAATTGAGTTTGCAGAATTTGACTACTCTTTACGTTTTGAATGGAACTTTCGAGAGTGGCCTGTTGGGCACAAATATGTATCCAAATGGAACTCTCAATAACTATCCCAATGGGTGGGGTGCAAGCAGCACTAATACGGCTCCGGTCAGCCCAGAGCAAGTCCAATTTGCTAATTATGAAGAATCTTATGATGGGAGAAAGTACATCTCGGTTGAAAACCAAGGCGTCCACAACCATCCATCCAAGGATCTCTATCTGCATTATGCTGGCACAAACATTCTCTGGAATCAATCGATATCCATCACGCCTTATTCTGAGGACTTCGTCCTGAGCTTCGAATATATCTATGTGCGAGGTCCGCTTGGAACAGGATTTACAGGGGATTGCTCTCTTGTAGTGTATGCTGACGGTTCCGAATTGTGGAGTATTAGTCTTCCTTCTTTGAGCAGTCGAGGTCTCTGGATTAGCACAGGGCCTATTCCCCTTAACATCTCCACTCTAGGAGATTCTGCGATGTTTGAAATTGGACTGGTCATAGATACGACTCTTGACCTTGATGGTGAACAAGACTATGATGGCGATAGTTTTGCAGATGGTGAACTCAACACGAGGTACATAACGGCATATCTTGATGAAATCTCTTTCACCAGTGCAAATGCTCCTACCTGCGCTTCTGTGGATTTGCAGTTCACCGCTGGCAATGAAACGGTTCCGATTGATGGATCTTCAGGAACTGGGTCGGCAGCAATTATCAATGAAAGTTATTGGAGAGGAAATGTCCTTTCAACAGAGATCACATCCAACACAAGTATCTCATTTATGTATGAAACGCGTTTACTCTCTCATAGATTCATCAATTCCACATGGACTACTGACAATCTTGAACCCGGAGTGATGTACAATGCACAGCTAGATGACAGTCCCGAGCTTTCTTGCTATGCGTATTTGGGGTTCCTCGGCACTTATGAAGAGCCAAGGATGAAACTCTGGCATCCCATTGATTGGGAAAATGGCACTGTACTCGACCCTTTCCTTGCAGATGTCACAGTCCAATGCAACTTGCTGCAAAATGTGACAGAGATACCTGAGCACTTAATGAGTCGTCTAGGCTGGTGGAAGTTTCTCTTTGAATCTCCAAATTATTCCGAAACTCTGGTGGTTCAGAAGCAGGATGAGCTATCAAGCACCTGGTTCACCGACACTGTATTTCGTAGTAGCAATAGAACCCGTGCATCACTCACACTTGGCGCGAATGGATGGACTCCTAATCCAACTCAGAATGTGAACTTCACTTGGTTCCTTCCAAATGGTACAATCTGGTTCAATGAGGATTCGATTTCAGGGATTAATGGCATAGTCAATGGCACTGCGAGAACTCTAGGTCCTATGAACACCACTGCAGGTCTATGGACTTTGAGAGTCATCTGGCAGAACTCGACTGAGGTGGCTTTTGACCAAGTGCAATTTGAAGTTCACCATTCTTCCAGTCTTATTGTTCCTGGGAGCGGTATTTTGGAGATTGAATCTGGTCTTGTTATAACCAGTTTCTTGAATTACATCGATGCAGAGAATGGCGAGTTTCTAATGGAGCCGGTTGCCACAATCACAGGGAACTGGTCTCTATCAACAATTACCTTCGACCCAAACGACGTTCGAAATCAGTGGGAAGCGGACTTGAACACCTCTCTTGTAGGCGCAGGAGAGTTCATTGTTGTTGTGAATGCTACTAGGCAATACTATGATAATGCATCGTGCACTTTCATTGTAAGATCGACTAAGATTGACAACAATCTTACTCTAGATGATACGACCAAGAGCATGAACCTCTTTGAGCTATATATAGCTGGATTTCATTTCGAGGACGCACAAGGAACGGAAATCAATGATGCCAATGTTTCCGTTGATGTTGTGTCAGGTCCAGCTGAAGGGTTAACTTCGGATAATGGAACATATCTTGGCATGGGCAACTATGCTATCGAGTTCTACTCTCTTAAGTCCGGGACATATGAAGTAACAGTAACTGCTTGGAAAGATTATCACGAAGCTGATGATGACACACTTATAATCACTGTTGGTGCTCTTGCCTCAAATCTTACACTCGTCAATGGTTCAGTAGAAGCAATCCAATTTGGAGAGAACTACACACTCTTTGTCCAATTCACCAACGGCACAGGAATGGGATTGTCAGATGGGATCGTCAGTGTGGAAACAGTGGCTCCAGAAATCGGGCTTAATGTACAACCCACTGTAAACGAAGGGCTAGGATACTACTCAATTCTGCTCAACCCCAACGAGTCTAACACATATACTGTACTAGTGAAAGCAGCAAAGGAAAATCACCAGACGCAATTTGTCACATTTACTCTCACAGTAACGAACATCTCAGCATCGATTTCGCTCAACTATACCAATGCAGTCATTCCTTTTGATGGGTCATGCATTGTCCATCTCAATTTAACAAGCAGTTTGTACGGTGGACTGGCAGGAGCCACTGTAAGTCTGAGCAATCCCCCTCCAGGATTCATAATTGTTGGTCCAGAGGATTTGACAGGGGGGATTTACAGATTCACTATCACACCTGGCAGCACAGGACCCTTTTTGCTCTCATTCATTGCTTCTGCCCCGAATCATAACGAAGTAGCTACATCGTTCACACTTGAGGTGACTCTGGCGACTACAAATCTACTGAATCCTGACGGACTCTCCTCAGACAGCACAGAGTTCATGTCAACATACCAGCTCTTCGTTCTATTTGAGCGACCAGATACATCATCAAACGTCAGTGATGCAGATATTGACGTCACATTCAGTAGTCTGGAAACTCTGGAATGGTCTGTCAGTGCACAAGCAGATGGTTATATGCTCAGTATTTATGCAGACGAGCTTGGCCGGTGGGACCTAACGATTGCAGCTTCAAAGGACAATCATCAAGACGACACACTCCGCTTCATCCTTTATGTGAACGAGATAGAAACTCGGGTGGAAGGTACTGGTCCCGTGGATGCCTTCTACTATGGTCGTTCTTACTCATTTACCTACAATTACATAATCAATGGAAATCTGACTGGTATACTTGGAGCTAGCATCGATAAAAGTGGAACAGGATCTGATTGGTTGACTCTGGTGTCCCTTGGCTCAGGCCAATATAATATCACTGTCATACCTCAGGATACAGGTAGTTTTGGCGTAGATGTCACCTTTGGGAGGTATGGTTTCCAGGACCAGACAATTGCCTTTTCATTCTTGGTGAGAGCAATACCCATCACTGTTCAGGTCGAACCTCCGACTTGGACTGAAGGGCATCCACTTCAGCTGATCGTAACACTTACTGATGATTTGGGATCACCTGTCACAGGCGCTGAGGTTCTATACGAGTTGTATCGGGGATTAACATCCATTCATACCGGTGTTATGGACGAAGGCGCTGGAGGTATATACACTGTATCAGTTGCAATTCAACCAGATCTAGCCCAAAGTTACGATGTCTATTTTGCCATTAACAAAGACAATCATGCACCAACTGAGTCCTCCTATCAGTCTGCCATTGTACTTATAGAAACACAAGAAGGACTTCTTGGTCGTCTGTGGTTAGCTTATGGAATTCCAGCTGTTGGAGCAATTGCCGCAATTGGAATTGTAGGCGCTTCATACAGGGTGCGTTCGAAGCGCAGAGCCGCTTATATGACTAAAGCGCTCGCAGTGAAGAAGCGCTTTGATGACGCGAACAACTTCATAGGCATCGTCATTCTTCACAAGACAAGTGGCTTGCCCATCTACTCGAATGTGCTCAAAGGCGGATTCGAGGAGGGAATGATCTCAGCATTCATCACCGCTATCACCCACTTCAGGTCTGAATTTGACGGAGTAGGCGAAAATCTCACGTTCGAAGTGCTCCCCATATCCGACATCATACGTGCAGTCCCAACAAGGAATCTTGTCTGCGCATTCATCACAGTATCATCTGCATCCATGCAGATGGAGGAAAAGATGGTTGACTTTTCCAAAGCAGTCAGCAAGATCTTGGATGATGAATCAGATGAGCGCCCCACTCTAGTAAACAACGGTGATCTTGCCCCACTTCTTGAGAGATACTTTGAAGAAGCCATGGATGGCTTCCTTCTAAGATATTACAAAAGAGGCGTAGCCGGTACGTTTCCACGAAGGTACCGGTGTTTGGAGGAGTCCCTTGAATTCACTGAGGCTGCTGATTGCGCAAGGCCTGTGTTTATCGCGAAGAACGTGACCAATCACTGCAAAATCACTGAGGCTGAGTCATGTCTCCTTGTCTTAGAAGCGATTGAGAAGGAGTTGCTTGTTCCCTGTGCTAGGCATGAGATCCTGTCCTTTGCTAGCGCGCACTTCGACGACAGCGACCGCCACCTGCCAGATGGTCCTGTGACTATGTAATAACCTGACCTAAAAGCCCACCCTCTCCCCCCTTCTTCTTATGGAACAGCTTTCTGGAGCCTCTGCTAGATAGAGCTAGACGCCGTCTACTACCACTAGGCTACTATACTCTCTCAATACTACCTATGTATTACTGAGATATTATCCTAATGTTTCATACGTTTTATCAATCTTTATAAGAAACTGCACCGGAAGTTGAGGTGAGTTAACCCACAGAAAGCGAAACGGAGACTCAAAAAAATGGCCTCGAATCCCCGACCCTCTTCAACCATCCAGAAGAACGCTGAAGTCCTGAACGTGCTCTATGGACTACTTGACAGCGACCGAGATCCTACAGATTCAGATGCCGAACACCTTCGCTATCTCTACGCAAGCTCGTAGATGTATTACGCTCCTCATTTACATGAGGTCATTATTTGTCTCCGTGCACCTCCCGGCAGGCGAGACAACGTGGGGGCGGAACGTTGGGTACCGCTCC
>JAEOTX010000066.1 GCA_016839605.1 Candidatus Thorarchaeota archaeon
AGTTAAATATAGTTAACTTATAGTACTAAATCAGGGTTTTACGATGACTGTCGCAGATAAGAGTGCAAAAGAAAACGAGAAGTTCGCAGAAGAGAATAAGGCTATCATTCGCAAGTTTATTGATGGCTACAACAGTCGCAACATGGATGTCTTCGAGGAGCTAGTGGCACCAGATTATTTTGACCACCTGTTTCAGCAGAGAGGTCGAGACAAGTTCAAAGAGATGTTCACCATGGCCTTCGGGGGTTTCCCTGACTGGTATGAAGCTATTCAGGATATCATTGCTGAAGGGGACAAGGTCTGGGTGTGGATCAAAGCCACAGGGACACATACCAACGAGTGGAATCTATTTGGAGTCTCAGTACCACCAACCGGCAACAAGGTAGAGATGAATATGGTATTCATTTGGCGCTTAGAGAATGGCAAACTAGTGGAGGGTTGGGAAATTGATGATAATCTAGAGATCCTCAAACAGATGGGTGTTGTCGACTACACTGAATCCGGAAAAGAATTCATGACAGTCTTCAAATAATCGTTTTAGCTAGTATCTCGGTAGCTAATCGCCATCACAGAGGAAACACTCATGAGAGCAGCTGTTGTATCAAAGTATGGACCACCAGAAGGGCTCAAGCTCGTAGACCTCGATAAGCCAACACCAAAAGCCAACGAACTCCTTGTGAGAGTCCACGCAACAACGGTGACGTTTGGAGATGCGATGCTTCGAAGAATGGGATTCGCTTCCAGACTGGTGATGGGACTCTTCATGGGTGGGCTAGGTAAAGGCAAGATTCTGGGGCATGAGTTTGCTGGTGTGATTGAAGCAGTAGGCGAAGAAGTGACACTCTTCAAGCCAGGTGATGAAATCTTTGGATCAGCTGGCATGAAAGGTGGGGCGCATGCTGAATACATCTCTATTCCAGAAGATGAGATGGTTTCAATCAAGCCATCCAATCTAAGTTTTGAAGAAGCAGCAGCAGTTCCTGTTGGTGCGAATACTGCATATCACATTCTTCGAAATGGGAACATAGAGAGCGGTCAGAGAGTTCTCATCTATGGAGCATCTGGAAGTGTGGGATCCTATGCCCTTCAACTCGCTAAGTTTTGGGGCGCCGAGGTCACTGGTGTTTCCAGTGCCAAGAACTTTGAGATGGTGGAATCTCTGGGCGCGGACTTTGTGATTGATTACAAGACAGAGGACTTCACCCAAAGCAGCAAGACCTACGATGTCATTTTCGACGCAGTAAGAAAACTATCATCCTCAAAAATCCAGGATTCGCTAACGGAGAATGGAGTCTTTCTTTCATCCCGAACCTCAACAAAGGAAGAGTCTGAGAATCTCGTATTCCTTCGTGGTCTTATTGAAGAAGGAAGTCTAAAACCTGTCATTGATAGGACATATCCCTTGGAGGAGATTGTTGAGGCTCACAGCTACGTCGATACGGGGAGAAAAAAGGGCAACGTTGTCATCACTATGATATAGCATAGACAGGTCACAGACTATGGTACTCTACTCAGACTATGAAAACCCTTTTATTCATCGCGAAAGTCTGACGCCGCCAACCAATGAGATGGCATAGGATATCCCGTCTCAGGTCTTAGAGAGTGACATTTGATGAGCCTAGCACGACGAACATTCGCACTCTTCTTGGTGCTCGTTGTTACAGCTGGCGCGATGACGCCAATGCTTGCACAGAGCCCTCTCATGACAGTCACAGTGATACAGAGCTCTCATGAAATGGCAGCTACTAATTTGCAGGTGGAATATGAGGTCTTCAACAACCTCAATGCATACAACGATGATGACTTCTCATTTCTGGTGTATAATTCAACCCCAACGCAGTACATTGGAAATGCAACAGTAACTCTCTACTTCACAAATGCTAGTCTCTACAGATCGGAATATACATCAGCCGCTGATGGTACTGCGAAATTCATCAATGTACCAATGGAGCACTATCTCTGGAATGTGACCCTGGAAGGAGCTCTTGGAGGTTATGATCCACAACTTTTCAAAAGTGGCGTTTTGGAGTCTGACGGTCCTGATGCTACTGCTGACGTGACTATCGGAAACATTGATTGGGACAACGATGACGATGACTTGACCGCTACTGTCTATGACCTAGACAGCAATCCTGCAGAAGGACTCAACTTCACGTTAGTCAACCAGACTGATAGTTCTGTATACGCTGAACAGACCATACCCGCTAATGGCTCAGTATCATTTGGTGATATCCCACTCGGCAGCTACATCTGGAAAGTTATTGTTCCATTTGGTGACTATCTAGGCTATGCAATCACCCAAAGCGATTTTGTCAGCAATGGCACGCAGTTATTTGCTGATAGATGGTTAGGGCCTTTAGTCGGCGAAGCTGGATACTACGATTTGGAAGTGGATGCCTACTATGAAACTAGCCATGCTCCTATTGTTGGTGTTCTAGTGAATGTGACCTACCACAATGGTACTATGGTCGAGGCACAGACAACGCCAGCCAATGGGACTGTTCTCTTCATTGACCTGCCGGTGGCCTTCATCAATGTAAGCATAACTCATGGAGGACTGCCAATCGGTGCAGGAGACTATTGGTATAATCTTACGACAGCATCGTATGATATTCGTGATCCCATTATTGTTGGTCCTGCAGATGTTAAGGTGTTGCTGAATGCGACAAATGTGACGCTTTCTTGGCATCTCGAGGATGAATTCCCAGACGAGATTGTTGTGTATATAAACGGTACAGAGAGTCTAACACAGAATTGGAATATGACTTCCTATGATTTCACGTTCAATGTTTCAGATGCTTTGCCCGAGTTTCTCATCGGTGAATCTGAGATTCTAGTGAAGGCATTTGATGAGAATGGCAATTGGATGGAAGACATTGTCAATTTCCGTGTATATGAGAACATCACTCCAATAATCCAGGGCCCTGATGATGTCGAATTCTATTTCACAGAAACAGGATTTTCGTTGACTTGGAACGTGACTGACGAATTCATGAACATGTACGTTCTCACTCGCGACGGAACTGAAGTCGCAACTGGCACTCTAGATTCAGAATTCCCATTCTTCACCTATGGGCTTGATGACCTTGCCATAGGTGTGCATGTTTTCAGCTTTTTTGTGAATGATACAAGTGGAAACAACGCGACTGACGATGCCACGGTGACTGTGAATCGTGATGATACTAATCCAATGATCACATACACACCACCTGACCTGGCATATGCACAGGGCGCCAGCAACATCATTCGGAACTGGACAGCAACAGATGATTTCATGGCAACATATACTATAGCAATCGATTATGTTGTCTATGTATCTGAGTCATGGGAGTCTGAAACAATAGAATTCGATTTCGCTGGGCTTTCTGCTGGCGTGCATAACGTGACGCTCACAGTATACGACCTTGGTGGCAATACAGCGATCAGTACTGTTACTGTCACAGTTAGTATTGCTGATGCAGCTTACTATCTTATGGCGACAGCCATAGTGGTAACTGCTGCTGTCATAGTCGGCGTGGTTGTATGGTTCATTAGATATCGTTAGATTGCGGTGGCGGCCTCCTAAGGCCGTCATGCTTTTATCTATTCGAATTCTGACGAGGTAGAGCTAGGCATTATGCTTAGCTTGTGATTTGTAGTGATTAGATGACATACATTCACATCTTTCAGTCATAAGAATGAGAACTGCATCGTGTGTCTTTCATCTTTCCAACCGTGATAGTTTCTGCTTGGAAAAGAAGACTCTTGGTATATTGCGAGTTGGAGAAATATATTCATCTTCGTAACCAACCACACCTAATGAGAGAAAACCTGGATGATAACCCCTAGGTAAGATTGGCAGCAGCGCAGAATCACTCATGACTTCTCTTTTGATTCATCCCCCAAACAGGGACAACAGCAATAACAAGTATCCACTTCCAATGGTCAGATGAATCATCCCAAGTATCGTTCCTATCTTCACGAACTCCATGAAAGAAATTGGGTCATTTTGAGCTTCTGATAGGCCAATCGCAACCATGTTGGCTGGCGAGCCCAGTGGTGTGAAGATATATCCGCCAATGTTCACAGCAAAGACCAGTGCCAGCGGCAATACAGGGCTTATAATAGCGAAGTCACGAGCGATTGGTGCCAACACCGCTGAAACTGGTAGATTATCAAGAAAGGCTGAAAGCATGGCAGGTATCCAGACTAGGAAGACCGTGGCAAATGCTGCGTTGTCACCAACAATGAGTCCGATAAGGTTTCCTAGGTCAGTTATGAGTCCGGTCAATTCAAGTGCTACAACAAGGCCAAACAACCCAACCAGGAAGAAGACAGTGGGCCAGCCCACTCTGATGAGAAACTCGTTCGCTTTCTTGTGAGCGAGAAGGAGCATGAAAGCTGCGATTAATAGAGCACTCATTGCTGGTACTATACCAAAACTTGGACCGAGTGCGAAGCCTACCACAAGGAGTATTATCGCGACAACTGAGATATTGAAGTCCCACTTGTCTTTAATCATGGTTGTTGGCTCAATTGAGAACACTGTGTCTGTTCTTTGATTATCTGTTGTGCCAAAAGACTTTCCGTACCATTTCAATAATATGGGTAAGCTGACAAGAAAGAGGATGATTGAGAGGGGCATGAAGGTTATGAAGAGGAAACCAACATCAAGGTCGGTTTCTCCTGCAATGACGAGGTTCGGAACTGCTCCCACGATAGAAGGTATCGAGGAGAAGTTGCAGACAATCGCCTCAGAAATCAGGAATGGTTTGAAGTCAATCTTAAGTGCATTGCATATCTCTATGGTGAGGGGTGCTGCGATTAAAATAGTTGATACGGTATCGAAGAAGAGACTAATTCCCGCTACAAACACCAGGAATGTGGTGAAGAGGGCCTTATGATCCCCCCCGCTTGGTCTTGCTATCCTAAGTGCGATATATTGAAAGAGTCCAGATGCTGCTGCTATGGACACAATAACGCTCATGGCGATGACGAAAATAATCGTGGTCCACTCGATGTGCATAATGAGTTCTTCAAAGATTTCATCACTAAACTCAAAGCCTACCCAGAGCACAACTCCAACCAATGCCATTCCTAGAAGTGACATCGCTGTCCGATTGACCTTCTCACTACTGATAATCGCATACGTGCCAATAAAGATGACAAGGACCGCCGTACCGACATCATTGACCACTGTAGTCAATACAAGCGCAACTATAGTCATGATGATTGCGATGATGGCTGCGATTACACTTGGTCCGACCTTCCTCATTGACAATTCCTTTCGCTCATGCATCTTTCTGGTGACTTCGATTAGAATATGAAGCAACGGAAGACATGTTCCATGTCCTAATCATTAATGTGTCGTGCCTATCTGAAAATGCCCCTGCCTTTACATATTTCTAATGCTATATTAATAGCAAGGATAAAAGCTGCTTCTCTCATCCAGACATCATGCTCGAGAGAGTTCTTCAGAACTTCACTGAACGATTTCTGCATTCTTCTCTCAAGTTTACCATCGACAGTGGTGAGGTCCCAGCTTTCCCCGGCATTATTCCTCCATCGACTGTCCTTTTGGCTGTTCCAATAGTCGTGAATGAAATGGTTCTAGCAGTATGGCTTATAGTTAAAGGATTCAATTCATCTGCAATCGCTTCCCC
>JAEOTX010000067.1 GCA_016839605.1 Candidatus Thorarchaeota archaeon
CCAACTGGGCGGGGTGTTATCGCCTTGATGTCACCAGCAAGATGTACAGCATACGGAGTGATGCCTGCCCGAACTCTGTCACCCTCAATCCTTGCCCAAGTATGGTCTGGGTGGTAGTAGAGTTCAGCTGGGAATAGGAATCCTTCAACTTCCAAAGAAGAGCTCACCGGATTTTCCGTAACTCTTCACACTTCATAAGTCATGTGCCCCTTCGCAAGGATGAAGCTTACTTGAGCCTTCGTCCAGCATTAGAAGAATATCGTCAAGACGGTGACGCAACTCGTCTAGTCCCCTTATGGGTTCCGTAGTTTATTTCTTCAAAAAATGAAGAGATGAAGAGGCAATCCTGCTCGCCTAAGACTCTCTCCGATTAGGTCTCCTTGGCACAAAACTTGGCTTAGGCTTAATGATGCAAAGTATCGCTATTCTCCTAAGATATCCAAGATTCTCCCTTCAAGGTCTTCTGGAGCAACAACCGTCACGAAATCAGCAGCTTTTCCAAGTGCCTTTTTTGCAGCTTTATGATCATCCTTGGAGGCAATTATGAGGGTTGGGATATCGAATGTTTTTGCACGATAAAGCAAATCGTACGGGGTAAGCCCTCGATGTATGGGCCGAGTTTTTCCCGACTTCTCTTTTGCTTCGCGGATAGGAGCTATAACCTTGTGCAAGTATCCCACGATGAGGTCTACATCTCCTGGTTCTATGAGTGACACAGTCTTACCTGCTCCATCCCAGTCATTAGCAATTGGTATTGTCCCAAATCCTCTTGCTACCAGTTTGGTCAATAGAATGGAGTCTGTTCCATCAAAATAGCCCACGATTTTCATAGTAATCTCTCCAATAGAAAAAGGCTCTAACTGGTAATAAGGCTTGCATAATTACTGATTATGAGAGAAGAGGCAAGAGTGCCTCAAATAGTCAGGCTATGTCCCTTCTGCATATGCACGAGCATAACGTTCCTGCTCTTCAGTCCACTTGTCTATCTTGAAACCCATGGTTTCGAGCTTGGCCATAGCGGTCTGCTTGTCGAGTTCTTCTGGAAATTCGTACACAGCTGGTTCAAGTTCCTTACCATTCTGAGCCATCCAGATCATTGCGTTCAATTGCCCCGCGAATGAAAGGTCCATGACTTCCGAAGGATGACCCTCAGCCGCTGTAAGGTTTACCAAACGACCCTCACCGAGTAGGTAGAGTTTGCGACCGTCCTTCATCTCGTATTCATCCAAAGCATGTCGTACACGCTTTGCACCATTCTTACTTCGGGCAATAAGGTCCGGTTCGTTGATTTCTACATTGTAATGACCTGCGTTACCGAACATTGCACCATCGCGCATCACATCGAAGTGAGCACCAGTGATGACATCCTTCATACCTGTCGCAGTGAGGAAAAGATGACCTTCAGGAGCTGCTTCGTCCATGGGCATTACTCGGAATCCGTCCATTCGTGCCTGTAGACCGCGAACTGGATTAACTTCAGTGACAATGACGTTAGCACCTAAACCTCTTGCACGCTCAGCCATTCCACGACCACAATATCCGTAACCGCCAATGACAACTGTCTTACCTGCGATCAAAATTGCAGAGGCTCGCATAACTCCATCAAACACACTCTGTCCGGTACCATATACGTTATCGAACAAGTGTTTGGTTTCCGCATCATTTACAGCCATGATTGGATACTTTAGAGCGCCATCTTCAGCCATTGCACGTACGCGAATGACACCTGTAGTTGTTTCTTCTGAGCCACCTTGGAGATTAGGGATGAGTTCAGGGTGTTTATTGTGAATTGTAAAAATGAGATCTGCACCATCATCAAGTGTGAGAGTAGGTCCCATCTTGAGAGTTTCCTCGATACACCAGTAGTATTCCTCGGTGTTCAGATTGTGCCAAGCATAGACTGGTACTCCAGCTGCTGCAAGTCCTGCAGCAACCTTATCGTTTGTTGACAATGGGTTACATCCTGACCAGGCAACCTCTGCACCTACAGCCTGCAAGGTTTCAACAAGTACTGCAGTTTCCTTTGTGACATGGAGACAACCAGCAATCTTCATTCCCTTGAGGGGTTGCGTCTTTTCATACTTCTTTCTCAGATGCATCAAAACAGGCATATGTTTCTCAGCATAATCAATCAACATCCTGCCTTCTTCGGCAAGACCAATGTCTTTGACCTTATAGTCAGTCATCAAATTCACAGGCGGTGCGGAGAGGAGGACATATATGAATCCATCATATTGGCAACGAATAGATTGCACAGAAATGAGGAATAAAGGGTGCAAAATATTACTGAGAGCGAGCAAAGAATCTTGTGGCAATTGATGAAAAACTCGAGATCAAGTCTTGCCACTTTGAGTGAGAAAATAGGGAAAAGCAGAAACTGGGTCGCTCGAACCATCAGGAAGCTAGTACGCAACCGTAGCATCTTAGCCTATGTGACAGTATTTGATCCTGCACAGGTCTATGCTGAACGCAACACAATACTCCTCATTAAGACCAATCCGCGTGAGCTTGATGTCAGCACAGGTCTTCTTGAGATGTCGGAGCTTGAGTCGTTGGATGGCATATCCGGGGACCATTCCCTCCTAGGCTTGTTCCGATTCCGAGGATCCGGAACCTTTGTTCAATTTCTTGATAATGTAGACCAAGTTGTCGCTATGTCTAGAGCCGACAAATACCAGCTTGTGCAAGTCCTCACAACCTACAAGACCCACGGATTCAAAATAGAGAGTCAGTCGATACGGCCGCAACTTGTGTCCGCAAAAGACTGGGATTTGATGCGGACAATCTATCGTCAAGCTCCCAGCGAAGAAGCTCCTTTTCCTCTGTCACAGAGTGAGATTGGAGACAGGATGGAGCCGTGTCTTAGTCAGCCTGCGATTTCCAAAGCAACACGGAGATTAGAAGAACGGGGAGCTATAGTTGGTTACTCAGCAGATATTGGATTTGCAGACATCGGTCTACCAATCAAGTTCTTTTTGCAGATTAAGCCAACTCCTGGCACGATTGCACCAACTGCTCAGATGGTCAGCATGATAGACGAGGTGTGGGACCTCCATCGGACAAGTGAGGATTACAGCCTCTTTGCGACAGTCCGAACTGATAGTGTTGATGGCTACAACCAGTTCTTGAGACGACTCTACATGAATGAAGACATTCTTGATACTCAATCCCAGATTTCGCTAGAGGAGTGGTTTGTGCCAGTCCGCTCATGATTTTCAACCGGAATGTTATATCCAAGCCAGATCTCCTCCCAGAGATTCTTGTTGATGTTCACAATGAGTATCACGATTCCCAACACACCCATGATGACTGAAAGGAGAATGTGCGCTCTAGTAAATCCCCAAAAGACACTTCCCCCTCCAAGGATGATGACCAACGGGCCTACAATCTCATTGGGTGATACCCATGGCCATAGCGTTGGATTGAATGGATGCATGGGTATGTCTACCAGTACGTGGAACAGCGCTCCTAGCATGCAGGAAACTATCAAGGAGGGAGTGACTCTGCAAACGTCGTCTAATTCTCCGCGGTCTACTCCGAAGATGAGGGAGATGATTGGTGGATAGATGAAGCGTGTGACAACAACGGCAAGCAGAGTGCACACGGTAAATACGCCGAGCAAGCTATGAAAAAGCAGATGGTCCCACACACCAGGGAAGAAGATCCGCAAGATAGGGACTTCGATATCAGGGATTACAGACCCCACCACGAGTCCCGGCAAAGAGAGTCGCTTGTTAGTCTTGGAGAGGATGTATCCCGCGGGATAATGGAATGGCGTAAAGGGCATCTATATCCTGACTCACCTATCAGCTTCGCCTTTTCAATATGCTTAAAGATATACAGACGTACTCCCGCTCCAAGGTGCATCTAATGGGACTCTACGAGTTTGAAGGCATAACACCATCAGTCGATAAGAAAGCTTACATATCTCCACGCGCATCTGTTATTGGCAACGTTGAGATAGCTGAAGACTGTAGTATCTGGGAATCAGCAGTCATTCGAGGGGACTTCAACAAGATCAAAATCGGGAAGGGCACTTCAATTCAAGACAATTGCACAGTTCATGTCACTCCCTTCAATCCTACGACAATAGGTGACTACGTGACAGTGGGGCATAACAGTGTGATTCACGCATGTGAGATAGGTGATAGAACAGCTGTCGGAATGGGGGCTGTTGTTCTTACAGGTGCCAAAGTTGGAGCCGACTGTGTAATTGGAGCGGGGTCGGTAGTTACTGAGAATAAGGTGATTCCAGACAATAGCTTGGTTCTGGGAGTTCCTGGGAAAGTGGTGAAAGAGGTTTCTGAGGGAATGAAGGAAGCCTTCATGATTGGAGCAGAGCTCTATGTAGAGCTTGGTCGCAGACACAAGGGAACAACGAAAGAGGCCAATAAGCCTTAAAGGTCGTGTCCCTCAAGGCTAGTTCCAACGGAGATGGAATGTTGCGTAGAGTACCGGTCCTTCTATTCACATGTGCACTTCTGGCACTGGTTTTTGTCAGTCCCGTCACAGCACAATCGAATCTTGAACCAAATGTGCCAAGAACGATGGAGCATCTTTGGGGCAGTGAGCATGTGACTTATGATGCGAGTCTGACAGCAGGGCATTGGACGGTGATTGTCACATCGGATGCATTCTGGGGGCTTCAGCTTAGAATCGAGGTTGCCTCTGACAGTTCATTCACAGACATCATTGCTGAGAATGGACTTAGTACTGGCAATTTTCCATCAATCGAGTTTGACCTATCATCAGATACGATTGTCTATATCAGGCTCGAAGAGAACTCGGTCTATGGTGACACATCTGGCTTCTTTGACATTGGGATCTATGATGAAGGGCATGTCCTTGGAGCGCGGTTTGGATCCTTTCTCTCAGCTAACTGGATGATTCTACTCTTTACTGTGCCCTTCATATTCATCATCATCCCCTGTGCCTTTGCAGCAAGAAGAGGCCGGGGTCCTGGTGCTCAGCAGTACTATCGTCGTCGAAGGTCCTTTACGATAGACGCACCCTCTCATGCTATTCCTGATGAACACCGAGGGCGTACCAGAGCTGATGGAAGCAATCTCACAACAGTTCGTGTACCAAAGAAGTGTCCAAACTGCAGTGCAGCATTAGCACAGAGCACGCTTGATTGGACTGGACCCCTCGAAGCAAGGTGCAACTACTGTGGTGCTACGGTCCAAGCGACCTTTGAGAGAGTCTAATCTGCTCGATCTGAAACCTCTCCCTTCGAATGCAAAGACTGCACCATGTCATTCGCAAAACGAAACTGAAACGGCTCTATGCCTATATTCTCCCCAGCGATATCCAGAGATGACTAGGACTGCTAGAATACTTTCCTCATCTTATAACCCTGGAACACTGAATAAAGCACAAGCGAATAGACTGCTATCTTCTGCATTGC
>JAEOTX010000259.1 GCA_016839605.1 Candidatus Thorarchaeota archaeon
CCTCTTTTCTATCAGCCTCTTTCATCATTGTCTTGAAATCCTCTGATAGTTCATCTTGAGGAGTTAGATAGTACCATATCACAGGTTTACCATTCTCCCTTTCGTAGAAAGTAGAGAGCTTGTCAGGAATCCATGGCACTTTCTTCACACTGAAACCAAGCTCCTCAAGCTTTTGCAATGCATCCTGTTCTCGTATTGCCCCAAGTTTCTTTTCTGTTTCACATTCATGAAGCAATCTTAGGAAGGCACGCTTCACATCAGATAGTTGTTGAAGTCGGATGGACTCTTCCTTGCTGAGTAGTTTCAGAAACCATGTCCGTTGCCATGTAGGCAATTCATCTTCATCAGTTGGGTAATCTATTGTTTTGTCCACAGTCCAGTTATCGAGAGAGAATTCAATTGCTTGCCGAGCTAGCTCAGATGCGTTCTTTTTTCTCTGTGAATAAAATCTCAATTTGAAACGATGGAATGTATGGAGTGTGAAGAGTGGGGCAAGTGCATTGGCATTCTGTTTGTAGTAGCTTTTGCCATCGTATATTGGCCAATCACTCTAGCAATTATTGGTCTTTACGTAGTCTATGTATTATTTCTAAGAGATGAGGAATTTGATTGGTTACCATACCGCCCATCAGATCAGAAGACCTACTTAGACGAAAACGGATACTATCGCTTCACAGACTCCGACAGACTGGTCCACAGATGGGTCGCAGAGAAGAAAATCGGTCGCAGACTATACCCTGGAGAAGTGGTCCATCATAAAGATGGGGATAAACGTGACAATAGTGAGAGTAATCTTGAGGTAATGACGTGAGATGAGCACGAGAGAAACCATGAGGATTACATCAGATTGAAAGGTCGCAAATGGTTGGATGACAACTAGTCAGCGCACGCTAAAACTACTACCTCACACTCTCGCATCATAAGGACGACAAGTATCATAGCTCCTCTCAATCTTTTTCTAAAATGGCCAAATGTTTAGACAATTTATTGCCAAATTTCACTTTTTTAGGGATTCTTTTGATTATTTGATATTGATTCTCTTCTATTGACTTAACTGAGGAATTTGCAGCACTAGGGGTCTGGATGCATCTTTTAAGGAAGGTCAGAGCAGGCTGATTATCTCTAATTGGAGGAGAGATTGTCATGAGAGAAGAGATTAGATTTGAAGGATTCATTCAGTTCAAAGGATCAATCAATGAGTTCAATCAACTCATGGAGCTTCAGAAGAAGGGTCCGGGTTCTATCGCCATTAACACAGTGCCAGTTCCTGATAGGGAGTGGTGGCCTTGGAGACTCAGAGGAATTCCGCCATTCCCTGAGGCGCTTCTTAGTGCAGAGGTGAAAGAAATTCTGACTAAGGACATGCCTAGGATTAAACTGATTGACGGAATCGACGGTGGTATTAGAGACCCACATTTTCACATGCGTGATGGTGTCACACTGATTAACGAATCAAAAATGAAAGAGATGCTTGGCAAAATTGCTAGTGAGCTCTAACTCGTGGTACCATTCTGAATAAGATCGTAGCTCTATGTTAGCAGATTGCAGACTTAACAGCAGTACTTGCTCCAAGGCATCTTTAGTTGGCAATATATATCCAGCAATCGGAGGCAGTCACGTGGAGAGGGATGATTCTTGGACTTCACACTCTCACTAACACATAGATGTAATCTTTCTTGCGAATATTGCTATGCAGGACCAAAGTTCAATCAAGACATGGATTGGGAAACAGCTCGGGCGATTGTGGATTTTGCATTCACTCAAACCCCGCCGGATGAGGGTATTTCAATTGGTTTCTTCGGAGGGGAGCCTATCTTATGTCTTGGCACTATCAGACGTGTGGTTGATTATGCGAAACTAAAGGAAAAGCTGGAAGGAAAATCTGTGCTCTTCAATGTGGTTTCGAATGGCACCCTTCTCGATCAGGAAATCCTAGACTATTTCAATGAGGAACAAATCAAATTATGTGTAAGTATAGATGGCCCTAGAAACATCCATAATAACAACCGTTTGTTTGCTAATGGCCGTGGTAGCTTCGATAAAGCTAAGGATGGTCTGCGTCGAGCATTAAAGACCCTAAATAAAGTCCAAGTGAATTCTGTTTTTGGCCCTCGCACTGTTGATAATCTCTGGGACACGCTATCGTTCTTGACAGGAGAAGGTGTCTATGCAATTCATCTGAATCCTGATGTGATGGCATCATGGACACAATCTGATTTCCCTGCACTCCAACGTGGAATCTCCCGAGCTGCAGATTTCTATATCGAGAGCTATGAACATGGGCATGAAATTGGAGTCAATCTAATAGATAGTAAAATCATTGTGCTGCTAAAAGGGGGATATCAAGACATCGATAAATGTGGTCTTGGTAAGATTGAGTGGGCATTTGCTCCAAGTGGGAATGCATATCCTTGTGAACGGCTCATCGGTGATGATAATAATGATACATTTTGTTTGGGGAACATCCACACTGGAGTTGATATAGGTGGAATCTGTCAAATTGCTTACTCGAGTCAAAACTCCTCAGAAGAGTGTCAGAAATGCAATGTCAATGAATATTGCATGAACTGGTGTTTCTGCACCAATTTTCTTCTTACGGGTTTTGTGGAGAAAGCCTCTCCTGCATTGTGTGTGAGTGAAAGAACTCTCATCGCTGAGGCGCGACGAATTGCAGCAGCATTGAAAGACAATGACCTCTTCGTCAATCACTTTCTAAACTACCTTTCAACTAACACTAAAAAACGGAGAAGTAAGAAATGAGAATTGTAAATTGGAATATCGAATGGATGAACAATTGGTTTGTAGGTAATAATCAAGTAGCGTTTGAATCAAAGTATGAACCTCGGGGAGGAAGAGGACAGATTGATAGTGTCAAGGACTTGTGTAAACGCGTCGCATCGACTATCACTAACTTGAACCCGGATGTACTGACAATTCAAGAGGGGCCTAGCGATCACCGCGAGATGGCTTTGTTTGTGGAAAAATACCTAGCAAATAAGTACGAGATATACGGTGCTGGTCGAGGTTATATCAATAACCCTCCGAAGCTCCAAGGCGGATCTCAGAAAAATTACATCTTAGTGAAGAAGGATGGAAAGTTCACAAATTGCATAATACCACGCGATTCAAACACGGACGCGCTTCATGATTCTTGGGAATCGGATGTCGAAGGCACATTGATTCCCATCGAATACAAATTTACCAGAAGTCCGGTTGTAGTGGAAGGAACATGCTCAGGAAAGACAGTACGGATAATGACGCTCCATACGAAGTCCAAGTATGTTCATGGTCAGCAAGAAATGTGGGAAGATGAGAGCAAGAAACCTAAGTTCATCAAGAGTGCAATGGAGAACCGTCGAAGAATCGCTTCTGAAGCAATGCGTGCGCGTCAATACTTGGATGATTTGGTCGAAGAGAATCCTCTTGCGCTCTTAGTAGTCACAGGTGACTTGAATGATGGTCCTGGACACGACTATTTTGAAAAACGCTATTTGTCTCACAATGTCACAGATATTTTGTTGGGTAGTACTTATCGCCCGAATCTCCTATTCATTCATGCGTTTCTCGACAGGGTTCCAGTGGACGACCGTTACACTGCCATATTCGACGATTTCATAGATGGAATTGATAATCGCCCAATCTTGTTGGATCACATTCTTGTTTCTCCAGTACTCTCACTCCATAGCATTGTAACAAACGCTGGAATTGCACATGAGGAATTTGACAATGAATGTGACAATAACAAGCCAAATGACAGAGAAAAGATGCCCAGTGACCACCGTCCAGTGTTTGTTGATTTGAACTTAGGAAATGATGATTGATGCTAATAGCTTGTGGAAACCATTCCGACGGGAGCTTATCCTTAGCATTACTTAGAGTTGTCAAGGGTCTTTCGAATATAAGAAACTAGATTCCCCGCGACCAACAAGTTAAGAGTTTCAACACACCAGAGAAGTTCTGAGTGCACTGTCGCTATACCTGGCTTAGCCACTGGCCCACGCAGCGGTGGTTCATCGTCTTGAGTTATAGAGGTTGCGGTGGAACAAGCATTATCCAGACTATCTCAGATGGATTTAATGTGGAATCTACTCAAGTTTCTTCTTTTTCAGACTTCTTCGGGCAGTTCGAACTCTGCATCACAATGAGGACACCTGACAGTTCTAGAGTCAATCATCTTTGCATCAACTGATGCAATATACGTATCATCAACGATTTGGCCCTTTAGAAATCCGACTGCTATGCACTTTGTCAAGAGGTCTTTCGTTCTCTCATACGATACACCAGTTTCGGAGCTAATCGTGCTTAGACTGACCCCATCTCGTTGCTCAACGGCTCGAATGACTCTTCTTGATTCCCCGAATGTCTTGGTAAGGATTGCAGTACCAATGGCGAACAAAATAACACCTATAATTACCATCAAAAATTCAAATCCAGGAAAAATAAAGGAGAAATTTGAGGATCCATAAATGACTAACCACCCAAACATCAGTGCAAAAATGCAACCGGTTAAACAGATGCATGCACCAGCAGATCCTCGTTTTGATAACAAATCAAATATGAAAGGAGGGGGTGCAGGATAAGAATAGGGTGGAGGAATATCAGATTTCAATTGAGAGTCACAGTCCACTCCTTGTTGATTCATTGTTGAAATATCTTGTCTAGAATGATTGCATTACATGGACTCCATAGGCTCAACCAACAAGTTAAGGGCTTCAACACATCAGAGAAGTTCTGAGTATACTGTCGCTATACCTGGCTTAGCCACTGGCCCACGCAGCGGGTCTTCGCCCTCCTGAGTTGATAGAGATTGTGGTGTAGCTGGGCTGAGTTGATTGAAAACTCTGAACTTTACCTACTCAATCCAATCAACCTAGGGGGACATTAGTAGAGGAAACGATTGTGGTGACAAGGGCCAACATCTCACCCGATGCCACTGGTTAAGGTCTACGGAGGACCAGCCTTCCAAAAAGATGGCAAAATGTAATACAAATGACTGTGCATATGAGGGGAGGGATTTGTGGTGACTAGATCCTATCTCGTCAAGGGTGCAATTGCAGTTATTCTCTCTGTGCTCATCATCTCAGTTGGAGTTCTATTCCTCTTGGGTGTACAAGAACCACCTGCAGAAGACACAGACCTGAGCCTAAGCAATGTGGATGTTGCGTACTACAATGGAGAGGGGGCATGGGGAACAGATGAAATAGTCCTGTCGAATATGACGGAATGGATGGGTTGTTCCTTCACAACAGTGAGAGGACAAGACATCCAAGGCGGGTGTCTGGACGATTATGATCTACTAATGTGGCCAGGAGGGCACTATCCAGCATATTGGGATGAAGTAGGTCTTGAGGGCAAAGCAGAGATACAGGAATTTGTTTCAGGAGGTGGCGGGTATCTGGGAATCTGTGCGGGTGCTTACTATGCTGCGGACTACATGGTCTGGATGGATGATGATGTTTATCCACCACCTGAATACAAAGTTGAGGGAGATGAATTGAATCTGGACCTCTTTCCCGGTGTAGCTTACGGACCTATCTTCGAAATCGCAGACCGCCCTGAACCAGGGTGGGCAATGACAGAGATTAACCTTGTTGAACAGAATCACCCCATTACTAAGTCCATGCCAAACCCGATGACTATGCTTTATGCCGGTGGACCCTATCTTGAACCCTATGATGATGCAAGCGTTTCAATTCTGGGAGAGTATGATGTCACAGGAACATCTGCAATGGTGGCTTGTGAGTATGGGGAAGGCAGGGTGTTTCTTATTGGTCCACATGGTGAGATAGAGGAAGGATGCGATAGAGATGGCTGGGAATTCCCACCGGATATTCCAGAACCGGATGATGTGGAGTCAGATTGGCCATTATATAGAAATGCGGTTAGATGGTTATGCAAAATCGATGTCCCCAGTTCCTCGACAACTGCGCTTGCTGGTTCATCTGAGATGCAGGTCACTACAACCTTTCTCAGTCGCCAATCCTACTCTTTCCCAGAGAAGTTCTGAGTATACTGTCACTATACCTGGCTTAGCCACTGGCCCATGCAGCGCGTCTTCACCGTCTTGAGTTGATAGAGGTTGTGGTGGAACAGGATTGATTCAGGTCGAGACCCACTTAGAGCGATGTCCGACGAGGACTCCGACTACAAACAAGGGGAGTTTTCAACTCAGCCAATCTGCGCCTTGTCCTAGAATGGTTATTATCTGTGTAACCAAGAGTACTATAGTGTCGTATTAGGAGTTACTCTCAATGGATGATGAACCCCTTGCCCTCATGCTAAAGCTTGTCGCACTTGGAGAGGGGGGGGTGGGAAAGACAAGTTGCATCAAAAGGTTCACGGATAATTCATTCAGACATGAGTATAAGTCTACAATTGGGACTTCCTTCGCTATGAAAACACTTGACATCACGAATCAGAAAGGTCAACCATTACGTGTGCAGCTCGTAATCTGGGACATGGCAGGTCAAATTTCGTATAACGAGCTGAGAACGCGTTATATGGCCGGCGCTTCGATGGGGATGATTGTTTATGACGTGACAAGACCTTCCTCATTCATGACCGTTCTCGATTGGTATACGAATTTTATAGCAGTCTGTCCTAAAGCCAGTGTCGCCTTGGTGGCAAATAAAGTAGACATGGAAACAAGACAGGTGCCGATTCAGGCTGGAAAGATGCTTGCTGAGTGGTTAAAGGTGAGATACTTCGAGGTTTCAGCAAAAACAGGAGAGAATATTGAAGATCTATTCACCGACCTGGTCTTCCGATTTCCTGAGGTACAGGATGTAAAACGAAACGTTTCACATCTTTGAGAACCAGATTCTATCTCGACTTGGACTCTCGAAGCAAGTAATTCACTAGCCCACGCAGCGGTAATTGATGATTTCTTGGATTCGCTATTGCCCACGAACGAAAATGGGCTGCAATTCTAGGGATTGAGTTCATCGTTATTAAGCGCGGCCAGAGAACTCTTGCACACGGGCAGCTATTCGTTTAATCCTGAACCCTCTATCTTTGGAACGATAGTGAATGAAACGTACTTTGCCACCGCATCAAGTAGTGCATGCATCAAATCACAGAGACTTTCAGGTGTGCTTAGGGTCCATCGAGCTCTCAGCGTTCCCATATCATAGCAAACTCGAATGAATGACTTCATGTCAACTTCATCCACAATGAG
>JAEOTX010000068.1 GCA_016839605.1 Candidatus Thorarchaeota archaeon
CAATTGAATCGGGTAGTTTGTTCGCTGGGATTCCTAAGGCATCAAGCATTTTGTTAGACCAATTAGCCTTAGAAACGTCGAAGAGCATCGTTCTGCTGGCATTGGAGTGGTCCGTGATTGTCAGACCAGAGAGCCTGTAGATGAGATAGTCATGCACCAACATGAACTTGTGAGTCTTATCAAAGACCTCAGGTTGATTCCTCTTTATCCAGAGAATCTTGGGAGCTGTAAAGTATGGATCCACGGTGAGTCCAGTAATCGAATAAATCTCCTCTTCAGGGATTTGACTCTTTATCCATTCACACTCTGGAACAGTCCTGCGATCTTGCCACACGATTGCCCTTCGCAGAGCTGCACCATTCTCATCCAAAGGGACGACGGTTTCTCGTTGATTGGTCACGCTGATGCCAACTACTTGCTCAGCTTTCACAGAACCCGACTTGAAACAGGTAGACACTGTGTTGCATGTGGAAGTCCACCAGTCTTCAGCCTCCTGTTCCACCCATGAGGGGCTGGGGAAGTAGTTCTCAAACTCCTCGTAAGCCCTGGCGACGATCTCGCCAGTCGGCTTGAAAAACATTGAACGAACCCCAGTGGTCCCAGCATCAATTGCAAGAACAAGTTCTGTCATTCTAGACTCACTTGGGAATCGGGTGTGAATCCCTGATAAGAAGGCTTCGCGAAACTAGCGATAGCTTTTTTCAGACTCTATGACTTCGCGTATATCGCGACGTTGACCCACAAGACTGAGCTTCAATTTCCTGCTTCGTTGAATTCCGCGTTCACGCTTCATTGCCTCTCCTCGTGTTTCAAACTCCTCCAGATGTACCAAGAATTCTGGCTTATGTGCTCGTAAATATCTAGCGCCCTTGGAGTTACCGGACATATGCTCTGTGAAACGACGAAAGAGGTTGTTTGTCTGGCCAGTGTAGTATGTACCGTCTGCCGTTTCAATGATATATACAAAGAATGGACCAGTCATTTCATCCTCGGATTCTGACATGTCGATATAGGAGCTTGCAATACCACCACATCAACACATCGGTTACGCAATACATCGAGGAAAAGGGCTATAGCGGGGTATCGCAGAGATGCAGTGGGAATATCATGTCCAAGACAGCTCTAGTAACCGGTTGTGCAGGCTTTATCGGCAGTAACCTTGTAGACTATCTATTGGAGAAAGACTACAGTGTCATCGGACTGGATAACTTCAGAACTGGGATTGAGACAAACCTCGATTCTGCAATGAATAACTCCAACTTCAGACTCATCAAGACCGACATTCTGGAGGAGAATCTGGGTGATTTTGAGTCTGACATAGATGTGATCTATCACTTGGCAGCAATTGCTTCAGTCAAGTTATCAGTCGAGCAGCCACTTCTTGTTCATCATTATAACGCAACTGGCACTCTGAAAGTACTTGAACTGGCGAGAATCAACCAGATTCCTAGAGTAGTATTCAGCTCTAGCGCAGCAGTCTATGGAAAGCCCGAAATGTTGCCTGTTACCGAAGAAACGCCAGTGTACCCGCTAAGTCCATACGCAGCCTCAAAACTGGCTGCCGAGATGTATCTGAGAGCATATCATCACACTCATGGGATTGAATCTGTGATTCTGAGATACTTCAATATCTACGGACCCAGACAAGCTTACAGTGAATACAGTGGGTTCATTTCTATCTTCATCAACCATGTATTACAAGGCGTGCCAGTAGCAATTGATGGTGACGGTTTGCAGACACGTAGTCTGCTTTACATCGATGATATTGTTGAGATGACTAGACTCGCGGGAGAGTCAACAAATGCAGCAGGAGAAATCTTGAATGTATCTGGCGCTGAAGCCATATCCGTCCTTGAGGTAGCAGAACGCATTCTTGCACTTGCGCCTGAGTCGAAGTCTTCAATTTTGCATGGCGATCCACGAGTCGGTGATGTGAGAGATAGCATTGGATCTGGTGACAGAGTCAAAGAAGTCCTGGGATTCACTCCAAAGGTGACCCTAGATGAGGGTCTTGAAAGGACGGTGGAGTGGTATCGAAGCTTCCTTCGGAGTTAGAGACCTCTCTTTATGTCACTGTCAGGATCAGGTTTATTGTATCTACAATACCCTCTTCAGTCCTCAGGATTAGCTGCACCAAGTATTGAGCCACAACTAGTCCCGCAGGTAGGTATGCAGTGACCAATGGGGTAGTTCCATATAGGTCGCCAGGACCTATGGCGCCGATACTCAGAGTAAAGGTTGTGTTTGAGGGATACTCAGTAGGAACTACATTCGCACCGTGCCAGTTGATTGAGAAATTGCCGGCAGCAATCACTATCTCTAAAGTCAGATCGTGACTGACATTGTCATTGTTCCTCAGCAGAGTCACAAGATTAGCAGCTTCACCTGAACTGACTGTAATCGGACTGAACATAGCACTCTCAAAGCCTACTTCTCCAGATCCAACTGTTGTCTGGTTAAGCAGTCCAAACATTTCGTAGTATGCTTCGACCACGTTGTCACCTAGCGTGACGCGTTCGCCGGTTTTTGCATCAACAAGTCCGACTCCACCAAGCTTCTCAATGACTCTATTGGCTGATGTTTCAACTTCTAGGAACACTGGAACTACGAAGAACAGGTCGCCACCCAAATGGTATAGCAGCCTGTTGCCGTACCGATGTGCACCCCAAAGCTGCAACTGAGTCCTGACTACATCATTGGTTTCGAAAGCCTGCACAGCAGCCGTTGGTCCTAATAGAGTTGAGAATCCAAGCTCACCTGCTTTGTAGAACCGTAAGACTCCAAAGTCCTTGTCACCACAGCCCATGACGTATATCCCCGCAAGATTACGTCCAGCCGAGTCCAAAAACTCACTGTTATGCATAGCAACAAAGCGTTCTTCACCAAGAATTCGCATTATGATATATCTGGTGTCAGAACCATCTGGAGCCTGATGAAAGTCATTTCCGCCTCGCCAGACAATTCCATCCTCAACATGATAGATGTAAGCAATCTCAAGTTGTCGCTCATAGAGGTCTTCTGGCCACTTCATCTGTGACTGAAGCCAATCAGGCGCAGACTGCCAATCATAGTATTGCATGTAAGTGCTATCTAGGAAGAATCCCTCTTCTGCGCTGGGAGCCCTATAGAACTCGAGGTATCCAGTCTGAATATCTACTAGCACAGTACCAATGAAGCGGATATAGTTCTCGTGTGCATATCCTGTCGCCAATGGATAGTCAATGAACACCGAAACAGCATAGTACAGAGTGCCATCCGGTGCAGCCACAATGTACGGGTCAGTGTCAACTGCTAGTCCTTGAAGCATGATAGATTGGACCCTTGAAACTACATCCCTTTGGACGAGCATATCCATGTCACGTCCAATGAATGACCACGCTTCAGGACCCATGGTGAGGATATAGAAGAACGACTCGAACCCACTGAGTGTGTAGTCAGGTTGTCCCGGAAATGTGGTATTTCCAATCTCTTCAAAACCAGGCACATTGATGAAAACGACATCGGAGAATCCGATGCCCTCACCGTAGTATGTATCGACGGTGGCTGTTCTATTTAGAAGCGCGACTAAATTGTCCCCCTCTACGGTTTCGCCACTATATGCATCAAGAATCACCATCCCCTCGGTATGAGTGTAGATTAGGTGCTGGGTGATGAAGTTGTCAGAAATTGTGGCATAGTCGAAGGTCAACGGAGCAATCCAGTATTCGTGGCCCTTTAGATAGACAATGTCTGAATCGGCCAGCTGCATCCAATTGGTTCCTATCTGGTTTTTCATCCGAAGGAAGCTTGCAGTTTGGTCCCACTGACGCACAGTAGTTAGTGATTCCACTTCACCTTCTGGTGTAGCATTCAGCGTGAGGTCGTCAAGGCCCAATGTTTCCATTTCTTCTAATCCAGCCGCCCAATTTGTAATGGCAATCTCCTTCTGGGTCTCATTGCCGAATTTCCAGTCGATGTACCGGTCTCCCTCCATTGGGATGCCATAGAAGAACGCCTGAGCAATTGGTGCACACACGACGGCAACTATTAGAAGCACAGCAATGAACCCGAACTTCCTCTGGGGTCCGAGTATTGGAATCATGCGTTCGATTTTCAGTCGACGTAGCTCACCGCTGATGTGCGCACGGTCCTCCATCAACATTGTGACTCTTCGTTTGTAGTCCTGCATGTCAATGGCACCAGCTTCATACTCCTGTCTGAGTGACATCAGCTCTCCCTGCAACCTTGCCAGGTCACCTTCAAGCTGAGTTATCTTGCCACGGAGCCGCTGTTGAAGATCCCCTGAACGCATTCGCATGAACATGAACAGTAATGCACCAAAGAATGAGGCAACAAGTGCCACTATGAGGGCGGCATAAGTCAGGAAAGTGCCTGCATTCACTGTCCACATCGGTACGCTAAGTATCTCTAAGATAATCACCATTGCCACTACGAAGAGGCCCTTGGAAATTACGACGAAGATGTCGCGGTTAGCCAACATAAGGTCAGTTACAAGACTGAGAGCAATTCGGGCAGCTAAGAAAACGATGAAGGTTGCAATAAGACCCATGTATAGTTGGTAGGCCTCCATCGCTGGTATAAGAGCAATCACAATATCGGAGGATGTATTCGGAGCGAACGGGAGCGCAAAAAGATTGGTCACTTCCCCTGGAGAGATGGATATTGACCCGTCCGCCATCAGCATCATGAGGAACGCTACGTTCTGTCCTGTCACGGAATAACCGCCAGTGGCTACGTAGTATATGAATAGCCCTCCAACTTGGATTAAGCGCCAGAAGAAGGCAGTGCG
>JAEOTX010000069.1 GCA_016839605.1 Candidatus Thorarchaeota archaeon
TCAGTATAGGGTTCTTTGGACTATGGCGAAAGAGCGGGAACGTCATTCCGCTAGTTAGTGCTATATGCATCATCGTGTGGACTATCACCCGTCCCCTACTGTGGTACTTGTGGTTGCATTTGTTGCCCGGTTGGTTGAACCCCGCAGATTTTGTTGCCATCGCATGGATATTCTCAGTCGTGGGCTGGATTACTGCAGGGATTTCTGTATGGTTGCTTCGCAAGGAATTTAGTCCGTTTTCCATTGTTGCTGCCTTGGTGTTCTTAGCTTGTGGCGCTGTGAACCTTTTGACCTTTTTTAGTGACTTGTGGTATTGGTTCTTCATAGCGACTGGGATAGTCACAGGCATATACTTCCTTGATGCCGCAAGAACGTAGACCATTATTCGGTACAGGTTTCCTGTATCATCATGCTTTAGTGGTCTCTTGAGAAGATTCCTTGAAGGGAAGACAAATGGTCAAGTCACGAAAAGATCTCGCAACACTAACTTGTGTTCCATGCAGAGGAGGGATTCCTCCATTAGAAACCACGAAGATCAGTGAGATGATGAGCATAGTACCAGGATGGACACTGAAGAGAGAGGGCATCGACAAGATCGAGAAGGAGTTCAAGTTCAAGAATTTCAAGAAAGCGATGACTTTCGTGAATAAGGTAGCAGACTTAGCAAATGAACAAGATCATCATCCAGACATCTTCATTCACTGGAACGAAGTGACTCTTACTTTCTACACGCACGCAATCAAGGGGCTCCATGACAACGACTTCATTATGGCGGCTAAGATTGATGAGATATGATTGTACATCAACCAAACGCCCACAGCATCGTCAAGATTGCAGTAGCTAGTGTCATGAGAACAGCTACCACAGCCCCATACTTGATTACTTCTCCCTCTATGCCAATTTTATCAATCACTGCCGCCGCATTTTGAATCTTTGCTGGACTTAGCACACTGGCAAGACCACCACCGATGCCATTTGCAGCACCTACAACCATTGAGTTGGCTCCGATCAAGACAGAGGTCTCATGATGATATCTTGTGAACATTGCAATAGAGGAGGTTTCTGACCCAGAAATGAACCCAGCGAGAAGTCCCAAGAATGGTGCAAAGAGCGGATATGCGATGCCCAATCCTGCTGTTGCAGAGGCAAGCAGATAGACCATGTTGTTCGTAGGGTCCAAGCCATTGATAGGATCAGTTGGAGTGAGCCACACTCCGCCGACACCAACAATCCATCCACTGAAATTCAGTACTTCAGCCATCGCAAAGAAGATTGCCGCTGCCAACACAGGCCGTGGGGCTCGCTTCATGAATTTCGAAAACGTGTTCTTCAGAACCTCAGAATCTCTCCTGAAGAATGGGATTGCCACTATGGTAGAAATGAGCATGAGTGTGTAGGCTTGCCAGAGGAATCGAGTACTGATAGGCCGGGGATAGTTGCCCAAAGTGACAGGGAAATTGAGTTGGTTAAATAGTAAGTCAAAGATGGGTGGTATCAGATTAGTTACCAGACTAAGAACCACCAGAATGACCCATGGGAGGCTTGCACGCTTGAGGCTCATTCCCTCCTCTACCTGTATATCTGAATCATCCAGAACCTGTCTATTAAGCATCGGCTGCTTTCGTACCTTGGTGTAGATAGCGAGGACCACCAGAACCATTGCGCCGGCAAACACGTTTGTCAGAGTCGTAAGTGGAAAGACTATGTTGCAGAGGATTGCCATCCCTCCAGCCGTCAAGCCGCAGATCGCAGCTAAGATCAGTCCCTCTCGGTTAAAGAGAAGCTTGCGACCGCCAGCAATCCACAGCATGGATATGGCTATGCCTAAGCTCACTACTGGCATGAACCCAGCGAATACAGCGCCTGACTCTTGAAGCGATATAGGAGTGGCCCACTGAGAGTACTCACCTCTGAAGACAACAGCAGGAACACCTAGGAGTGCGTAAGTCGTGAGGGGATCGTACCCAATCGCAGGGAGGGCAACTGCCACAAGTGGTGAGAAACCTAATGCAAGCATCACTGGAGGTAGCATAGATACTGGTGTTGCACCAATTCCAACGAGAAAGAGGCCCAGACCAAAGCTGATTGCTAGAATTTGCATTGGCCTGCTTCCACCCCCCAGGGTCTTGAAGAAGACAATCAGGCGCCCGAGAGCGCCAGTCTCTTGCATCCATGTAATCATGAGAATGGAAGTTGCCACCATCAAGGAGATTGGAAACGACTTGATGATTCCAGCAAGACTTGATACCAGTGCAATGCCTATGTCCGTCTGGAAAGCAATGATCGCTATAACGAGTGTGAGAAACCAAACAACGACTCCAGTCACATCTGCAGCCTTCTTCAGAAACAACAACATCACAAATGCGAGAATAATTGGGAAGATAATCAGGATAAAGCCGATGAGCGGATCCATTCTGCTTACTCCCTCTTCAAATAACCTTGCTCAAAATACCAGTCAATCGCTCTCTGGAAACCCTCCGGCATGGTAACCTTCGGAGTCCATCCGAGTAAGCGCTTAGCTTTCTCGTTTGAGTATACACGTTCCTGATGCATTATATCTACTGCTTTCATATGCCAGAAGAAAGTCATCTTCTTCCGATTTTTGAATGGACTAAGAATTGCCATTCCGAATTTTGCAATGACTTTCGGGACTCGCAGGCGCGGTGGCTTGACACCAAGTCGAGAGGTCATAACCTCGGTAAACTCCTCCCAACTAATGGCTTCGTCAGGAGCCAGAATAATTGTGCTATTTAGGGCTGTCATTGGTGTAAGAGCCGCAATGAAACCTGAAACAACATCGTCGATATGCGTAAACATGAATTGCGCACTGAGGTCTCTAGGAAGAGCAAACACCTTACCCTCATACAACTCATGCGCTACCTCATACATGACGTAGAGATCACCTTCGCCCATAATACCTGTAGGTCGAATAATGATGTGATCAAGTCCAGTTTCATTCGAGATGTCTCTTATAGCACATTCAGCTTCAACCTTACTCTTTGCATAGTCAAACTGAGGTCTTAATTCTGTGTCCTCATTTCCAGGTGGAAATCTAACAGGGCCAATCACTTCTGTTGTTGAACAGTATATGAATCTAGAAACTGAAGTACCAACACATGCTCTCATGAGGTTTGTCGGGCCCTCAATGTTGACACGATACAAGAGGTCTACATCACTGGGATAGAAATCAAAGTAAGCAGCAAGATGAATTACAACATCTTGGCCCAGTACTGCATTCTTTAGCGAGGATTCGTCTAACATATCACCCTCAGCGAAATGAATACTGTCTGGAAGTCCAGCTCTGTTGCTTGTGGATCTTACAAACGCCGCTACTTCATGTCCCGCTTCGACTAGTGCAGCTATAATCTTTCTGCCAATAAACCCAGTAGCCCCTGTCACTAGAACCTTCATACAGGCACCCCGTCAAAGGGCTAGCCTTCTATCCAACATTTATCTGTTCCCTCTAGCTGAGATTTGTGAGGAGTTTGTCAATCTTAGGCAGGATTTCTCCTACTTTTCCTGACACATGGACATCGGAAGCAGGAGTGAGGGGAGTACGTTCAACATTGAACTCAAGTATCTTTCCGCCTGAATGCTTCACTACAAGAGGAAATGACGCGGCAGGCTGTACAAGAGCTGAGGTTCCGATAACAAGACAGACATCTGCTGAGGCAAGCTCTTCATGTACTCGGGTCATGATACGACTGTCCAAGCTCTCTCCGAACCATACAACGTCAGGTCTAAGCATGTTATTGCATTCAGGGCAAATTGGGATTCCCTCTGCTGGAGAATCGAGCCTACCCTGATAATCGCACGAGATGCACTTTGTCGCCCACAAATCTCCATGCACTTCCAGCACATTTTCAGATCCGGCTCGTCGGTGCAGCCCGTCAACATTCTGAGTAATCAGGTGATTTAGGACTCCATTTGCTTCCCAATCAGCAATAGTTGTGTGTGCCGGATTGAGTTCACACTCTGCGATTAGACCTTGTCGCCAGGTATACCACTCCCACACTAGCTTGGGATTGCGTGCAAAAGCATGCGGAGTTGCCAGTTCCATGGCATCATAGTTTCTCCAAAGCCCATCTGCACCCCGAAATGTTGGCACATTAGATTCTCTTGATACTCCTGCCCCAGTCAGTGCGACCATGTATTCCGCGTCGGAGATTATCTTCGCGGCTTCCTTCATTGTTTCAGAAACCAAGCAAGTCCACCATCGAAATTCGTCGATTGAAACCTCTTAACTCGTTTCATATCATAATGTAACTATAAAATCCATGCCACCGCCATCATGCTTATATGGAACTATTCTTCACTATTGTGAATGAAACAATAGTGAATGAGGGTTCTCTACAATGTCACAGTCAAAACCTAAGCAGCGCAAAGTAAGGAAATGGCTGATGCCTCAAGAGGTGGAAGTCTGGTATATCTTGCCAGCTTTGAGGAGAGAGCTTGCTAAGGTTATGAAATTTGATCGCGGCCAAGCCCAGAAGACTATTGCACGAATGCTGGGCGTTACAGAACCAGCAGTAACTCAGTACATGCTAAGCAAGAAAGACAAGCCGAAGAGGTCCAGGGGCGATCAGGTCAAAATTCCTGAGAGTCTGAAGCCTGAGCTCCTCAAGGCTGCTGACATTATGATAGATGCCTGGAGCAGGACTGGCCCAAGTGACAACGCCTATGAAACTACAACCAGAGAGATCAATCGGCTCATTGAAGTTCTTCGTGATGCTGGTGTCCTCTGTGATATCCACAGAGAGCACTGCCAAGGCGTCCACATGGACTGCAATGCATGTAGCATGGAGTAAGATAGGGTTGGCCTATTTCGACAACGCGAATTCTACTCAAGTAGATGAGCGTGTGATTGAAGCAATGCTCCCTTACTTCAGAGAGCATTATGGCACAGCTGGTCTTGAACTAAGTCACTCAAGAGATGTTGCTGCATTAACAGGACTAGAGAATGCTAGAAAGACAATTGCAGATTCACTCAATGCAGATTCCAGAGAGATCATCTTCACTTCTGGTGCTACAGAGTCTAACAATATAGCAATCCGAGGTACTGCGCTTTCCAATAATAAGAGAGGGCAACATATAATCACTACACCTATTGAGTCGCAATCAGTTCTACAATCTTGCAAGCGGCTTTCTAATGCAGGATATGAGGTCTCAATGCTCTCAGTGGATGAGTATGGACTTGTCAATCTTGAAGAGCTAAAAGAAATGAAAAGAGATGACACGATTCTCATCTCAGTTCAACATGCAAATGGTGAGATCGGGACTCTTCAACCGATTGACGATATTGCTAGGATTGCAGCAAAAGACGACATCATGTTCCACACGGATGCGACGCATTCTTACCTGAAAGTCCCCATTGATACTCAGAATTTGTTGGCCAATCTGATCACAATTGATGCTCATCACATCCACGGTCCAAAAGGTATAGGAGTGCTCTACATCAGAAGGAAGACACGGACGCAAAGAATGCTCGAAGGTGGGGATGAAGAACGCCGTCTACGTCCGGGTGTAGAGAACATCCCTGCTGCTGTTGGGTTCGCTAGGGCAGTAGAAATCTGGGGCTCTGAAGATATAGCTCACCTCAAGTCATTGACTCACCACTTGGAGAAGGGGATTTCTGCACAACTTACCAAATACAAGCGTACAGGGCATCCAACAAACCGCGTTCCACATATCTTCAGTATGGTAGTTGAGCAAGTTGAAGGGGAATCGATTCTAGTACACCTTGATATGGATGGCTTTGCAGTTTCCACCGGGTCTGCGTGTTCTTCAAAGACATTGCAGGGAAGCCATGTACTGAAAGCTATTGGCTTACCACCAGAAATATCCCACGGATCTGTACGTGCGTCTTTCTCGAGATTCAACACCAAAGAAGAAGTCGATTCATTCATAGAGGCTATTGTGCCAGCTGTCGAAAGATTGAGAGAGTTCAGCCCACTCAGAGAGGGCAAGTACTTTGCTAGCACTAATGAGGATGATGACCATCACCACGACATTCCTGAAGATAACTGGTAATGCGTCATTCTAGACAATAACTTGGTTTGATAGTTTACGTCTACTTCTGGCCATTAACTTTGGATATTTGGAAAATAGGTCAGTAGCACATTTCTGTTTTTGGGCTACATCCAAGAAAAAGAGTAGGTGACGGAAATGCCACCAAATTGTTCTATTGCACTATATTCTTAGTTCTAGAGCTAAGAATCCAAGAATTCTGTATAGGAAAGCATAGACCTCCTCTTGGATTTTCAATCATTTATTCTCCTTTCTAGAAGTGGTGAAATCACAAATAGTGCACCTATAGATAAAAAGGTGATAGGTATTGCCCAAAGCCATATGTGACTGGGTGTCGTTACAGCATATGCATACGTGCCAGTGTCTTGAAAGTCAATCAAAATGAACTCTCTATCTTGATCTGCAAGATATGTATAGACACCATCATAGTACACATCATGGGGAGCAGCGTTCTCATACTCAGCAAGAATAGTAGGATTTTCAGGGTCTGTGACATTTAGAAGCTTTGCGCCCTCCTGCAAATCAGCAAGTGCGAGACATTCACCATTTCCGAAAACCCCATAGATTTCACCGATTTCGTCGTATGAGCTTAATAACGCTGGGTTTTGTGGCGAAACGATATCGAGTATCTTAACACCCAAATAATGGCACCCTAAATACAGAGTCTCTTCAAACACATTGATATCAAATGCACCATTAGTATAGGGCACTGTTCTGATAGCGTCAGGAGATGTGGGGTCACTGACGTCAATTACCACAAGGCCACCAGAATCTGCAACATATGCAACATCTCCAACCACGAAAACATCAAGGCAATAAGAACCAACATGAAGACTACTTAGAATTGATGGGTCGGATGAGTTGCTGATCTCAATGATTTGTAGAATCCCGCCCAATTTCACTACATAGACATGATTTCCAGTGACAAAGAGATTCTGGATCCCATTAACAGACGAATGCACTTCGAGGATTTCAGGATTCGAAGGAGTGCTGATGTCAACGATGGCAAGGCCTTCGGAGAGCGCTCCAATATACAGCGTGTCATTGATGATCTCCAGACCAAAAACACCATTATCGAATTGAATCTGGTTCACACGAATAGGATTATTGTGATTGTGGATATCAATAACAACTACACCATCATTGTTTGAAACGAACGCATATTCATTATGAATTTCAAGGTCATATCCGATTGACAGTCCTTCTACAGTGACTTCGGGATTAGCTATAATATTCACCATAACTGTTGATAAAAGTCCCAGAATTATTAATACAACAGATAGAACATTTCTCTTCGAAGGCATTATTATACATTTAATCAATCTTGGTGCTTACTAAAAAGAAGCATGCTTGACGCATGATGTGCAGTATGATATGGAAATAAACACCTGTTATAGCGAATTTCCGCAGTTCACTGTGTCAATCTACCTTGCTCAACTCACCTTATATGATACTGAGTTACCGTAAGAGAGTGTGAGATTTCAAATATTCCTCAATCCTACTTCTTGTCAATGATATTATAATCTTAACAAATTCAGGGTAATTCACCAACGGAAAACTAGCTACTTCACCTTCTTTTGCTTCTAGAAATATTTCACCGATTCCAAATGTGGTGTCTTCATCATCTCTAGCATTGTTGTGCATGATAGTGTTCCTTAGTCTAATCATACCATTCTAGCTTTCATGCTGAGATTTGCTAATCAACTTCTTCCTCTTTGACTCGATCATGATTCCTACCAGATAGATCCGGAATACTCTTCCTTTCTTTTCAGCCTTCGTAACCTTGCTACCCAAAATATGGAGTTAGATAGTAAACCATATACGTTCCCAGTAACCGACACTCATAGGCGTAAACAGTGTATAGCGACGAAGTGATGAAACATTTCAAAGAGCCAAAGAACATGGGGAAGATGGAGAATCCTGATGGCGTTGGAGAAGTCGGGAATCCTGTATGTGGCGA
>JAEOTX010000070.1 GCA_016839605.1 Candidatus Thorarchaeota archaeon
AAGGACATAGACTACAAGGCCTTTGAGCAGTTCAACTCAATCGCTTCGGGTAGAATCAGCAGTGAACAGTCATTGAAAGTTCTTGAGAGAGTACTGGAACCAATCGCGGGCGAAAAAGAGTCTGAAGAGATTATTACCGCACTTCCAGGACAACAGACCGCTTCATTCATCTTCTCATCAGCGGACTTGAAACCGAAGGTGAACCACATCGGTGTGAGGTGGCTCCTTACCAGGCACATTACACTCACTGAGAAGGATGTTCAGAAACATATGTCTCAGATGAAGGCCGAACAGGACAAGGTCCTGAAGAAGCTTGAAGAAGAGCGATTGGCTAGTGAAGAGAAAGAGCGCAAAGAGCGGGAAAAGAAAGCTGCAGACCGCAAGGCAGAGCAGGAAAGAAAGCGCAAAGAAGCAGAGAAAGCCAAGGCGGAGGCTGAACGGTTAAAGAAAGAGGCAGAGGAGAAAAAGCGGCTTGAGAAGGAAATCGCCGCCAAGAAAGCCAAATTCAAGAGCGCCAAAAATGATGACAAAGTGTTTGATACCAGAGGTCAGGTTGGAATGGTATCATATGAAGACTTGATGAATGGATTCGTAGCTAAAATCGAAGCTGTGGCAAAGACCTCGTTTGGTCTTCCATTCCTCAAAGAACTCGTCAAGGTTGGAGAATTAAACTACGAGAAAGCCCTGACCTACTACCTCAAAGAAACAAAGGCTGCGATTAAACAAGGTCTAGCGAAGAGAATCAAGAAGGAAATAACAAAGCGCGGCAAAACCAAAAAGGTAGACTATATTCTCTATAACTTTGAGCACGTCCTCAGTCAGGTCATAAAGAGCATGGGCGTCAAGCAGCCAGAGTATGTTGATGAAGCTCGACTTAAGAAGAGATTCGAGCAAATCGTTAAGAAAGCCTCAAAGAACACCATGCTTGAGCGAATTGTCTTAGGAGAACCCTTCCTGCAGTTCTAGAGTGAATTTGCAGTCGTTACTCAGGTCAGCTGATCCTATAGATGCGATGGCCAACAACCGTGCAATCTAGCCATCTGCTAATCATGCCGGTAGTTGTTTCGACTGCAGATTTCATGACCAAATTCGTGGCAGCCTGAGCACCATAGATGAGAAAGAGAACATCCCTAGTTTCCGGTCCGACCTTGGTCTGCTCAGAGTCATGAGTCGCATACCCAAAGCAGATTATCTTCTCATCGTCTGCAAGGACAATCTCTCGGCCTCGACAATGGATAGTCTTTCCACCAATCCTAACAAACTCCTCGCCTTTCTGCGCAGTCCTAACTCGCAATTCCCCTACTCGTTGAGCATCATCCACTAAACCAATTGGCAGTTTGTGAAAGGCTGACGCCAAATTTGCGACATCAACTACATCTGAGATTCTCCACAGATTGAGCCCGCGAAGTATGCGTCTTCTCAATGCCTCGCTTGAAACACGAAGCTTTGTCGGGTCCATTCCAAATGTCCAGTAGAGATCCCGATAGGAACGAAAGAGAGGGTCATCCTTCATACTGTCCAAATCATCCTTAGACCTGATCTCACTGAAGATATTCTGCTCATAGACCTCAAATTCCTTGCTGGATTTTCCAAGCTTAAGGTCACTGAGCTTGGCGAGCCAAGCGCTAAGCCCTTCTCGTTCAACCTCAAACCTCAGTTTGGGTATACTGCTCATACCAATCGAATTACAGCTATGTACCACGACCTTTGAGTCTTGCGCGTAATTTGCAGTCCCGGAAGCCACAAACCTTATGCTTCAGATTAGACTAGCACGAGGCAGTAGGATGAATTGAGAAGATGGGGCCCACTGGAATCAAATCTAGATATGTCTACAAGATTTGCATCATTGGAGCCGCAAATGTAGGGAAGACCAGCACCGTCAATCGATGGGCTCATGGATGGTTTAGGCACGACTATAAATCAACAGTTGGTGTCCAACATTTTAGTCGCACCTTGGCATTGGGGAAAGGCAAGAAGAAAGCGACAATCAAACTAATTCTATGGGACATGGCAGGTCAGGACATTTTCAAAGAACTCCGCAAATCATTCTATGATGGAGCGACCGGTTTAGTGCTCATGTGTGACATCACAAGAAAACGAACCTTCAATCAGCTGCCAAAATGGTTCACTGAGGCAACTAAGAACATCGGTGAGAAAGTGCCAGTGGTGGTGGTCGCAAATAAGGTGGACAAGAAGCCACATCGGGTTGAAGAGAACGACATTAGCAAATATGCTAAGAGCCTCAAGGCACCCTATATCATCACCAGTGCCCTCAGTGGTTCAAACATCACCGATCTCTTCGAGCTTATTGGTAGAATGATTCATGAAGAAATCCAAGGGATGGTCCCAAGAGGACATGACTGGTCGAAAGAATCTAGACAGATGAGTTCACCCAAGAAGACTCCGAAAGCAACAAGCAAGAAAAAGAAAGTAAAAAAGTCTACAAAAGCTCGATAATCTCCTCGAGGCTATTAACAGCAATGTCGGGCTTCAAGTCATGGCCTTGAGAATCAAATTGAACGATGTTTTCTGAGTCGCGGTTCACCAAAATTGTGGTCATCCCAGCAGCGTTTCCACCCGCTATGTCTGAAGCTGGATTATCACCCACCATTACAGCGTCATCAGCCGCGAATCCCAAGATGGTCATTGTTTCAGTGAATATTTCGGGCAAGGGCTTACCGACAACAACCGAGGTCACACCTGTCGCATGTTCAATAGCAGCTACAATAGACCGTTCCCCAATATAGACATCTTCCATTCCTAGATAGACGCCCCTGTACTCGAAACTCCCACTAATGCAGATGAGCTGAGCGCCTTCTCGTACCATCTTTGTTGCGAAATTAAGTTCTGCAAAGGTAAGCCCTCGATCAGCGGCAACTGCTACGTACTCAATTGGAGGATTATTAGTGACATTCAATCCTCGAGATACAAAGTCCTCAGTAGCACCCCCCTCGCTGATGACAAAGCATCTCGCCCCAGGTGATCGATTATGAACATAGGCTGCCGCTGCAGCGCCCGCACTGAAGGTCTTTTCAATCTCAGTGTGAAACCCGACAGACTCTAGCACGTCGTGAATCTGACGAGAAGATAGTCGCCCTACATTGGTGAGAATTGCATTGGTCTTTCCTTTTGTCTTCAATGCGTTCCACAGACGCAATGCATCTTGAAAGACATCAGGATGATCCACATCACGTATCAGTGTGTTGTCCACATCGAACAACCAGAGGTTCTTCTCTCGAATATTCATCTCAGACACACCAGGCAATCTGATTTGATGGTAGAAGACTGACACTAAAAGGTGTTGAGGACTCTCATCCCTCAGTACTCAAAGGTATCACACAAATAAAACTGAAGACCGTTTCTCCATCGGTGTTGTCATAACCATGAGGATGATCTGCAGGGATAAAGACTACATCATCCTTCTTGGCTATATCCACATCACATTCGCCCAGCACCTTTGCCTCGCCGCGTAAAACGAATATCTCGTGTTCTTCGTTATGGGAGTGAAGAGGAATTTTGCCTCCGGGCTGCATCTCGAAGTATCTCATAGCGTAAGTCTTCGCACCAGTCCGTCTTCCAATAAGCCAACGCATTGCGGTTTTAATTGCACCTGGAAGAGGGACTTCACACTCTTCACGTTCTTTGTAATTGAGGACGTACAATATCTATAGCCTCCACCAAGAAGTGGTGATTAGCGGGAAATGGCTAAAGGCAGTATAAAGGTCTTAAGTTGTGGACCGACAAACCTGCACCACAGAAAGCTTAATGTGAAAACCATTTCAATCACCACAATACGACGACAAGTTCGAACGACCAATTTTGTAGAAGGGATACGAATGAGTGATGAAGACACATATGTTCGGGCAAAGCTCACTGAGATCAATGGAGCAATTGAACGACTCACACAGATGCTTAACAGAATGATCGATGTCCTCTCAAAGATAACTGAGGTTCAAGACTCCAACTCCGAGATATCACTTGCAGTAGCAGCAAACAGTGAGAAGCTTGATGAACTCATGGCAAAGATTGAGAACATATCCGTATCTGGTCTAGCAAGACCTGCAGATGCTACAACACTTGAGCAGAAGGGAGCAGTTTCGAGTCTGTCGGCTGTGCTTGATACTCTGGACTCACAGATTAGAGAGGGAGTTATTGCCAGCGATTTGTCAATAAAAATCGCCCAGGCGGCGAGCACTCTCGAACAAAGAGGTGGAGTAGGCCAGCTGGTTGTCAAAATGCAAAGATGGGTAAGAATTCTGAAGACATACGGTAGGGTGGATCCGATTAATCCATCAGATGTTTCGAAACTCAGGAAAGACCTGAAGGATTGGCAAAAGGAAGTCTCACAAGTGCGATGAATTGCGCATTTTAAAATGCGCGCGCTTCAGAAGACGCACGTTTATTATCCTTTAAAAGCGGAATAAGTCTTGTGAATACTTAATAAGAGTCCCGGGGAGATTGAACTAACCCTCTGCCGGGAGTACAAAGGGGTGCACAATGATGTTGCCTAACGACTGGGAAAGCAGTGTACGAGAAAGCATTGAGCGATTCCCTCAACCACATAAAGACAAAATACTGGCAGCCTGGTATGAATGGCTCCAGACTAATCCTGAATCACCATACTACGAGAGCTGGTCAGAGTACTCAACTCGATTTGATGACCAAGACGCACTCTACACAGAAGCAAGAGTCTATCTCAAACGAGTCACCAATGAACTTCGAGATTTTGAGGTCCCATTAACAAATTGGCAAAAGATCGCGAAGGCATTAGCTGCAGTGGCTAGTGTGTTTCTAGTCGTCTTTCTTGCCTTATCTAGAGTAATACGCGGCGCTGAATGATTAGACCCAATTACTCAATACTGCAGAGAGGCCTACTTATATTCCCCCTCTCAAGAGACTTATGAGAACAACAGTGTCAGTACTGTCATTCTTACCCGGTTCAATGCAATCAGAGATCTGTGAAGCAGTAGAGGCCATTCGTGCTTCACGCAAGGTCTTAGCAATCTCTCATATTGATGCTGATGGAATAACTGCGCTTTCTATTGTTGTGAAGATGCTAGAGAGAGAAGATAAAGAAGTTATTTGGAAAAACATCCACCAGCTAAATTCTGAAACAATAGTTGACGTAGGTGCATTGATTAAAGAGAATAAACCCGATCTGCTAGTTTTCAGCGATCTAGGAACTGGGCAGATGGAGCTGATCCAGAAGCATGTGGTTTCAGGAGAAAAGGTGCAGCAGATAATCGTGCTTGATCATCACTTACCTCATGAGGATGCAGACGAAGGTCGGAATGCTGAAGGGGTCATTGAGATTAATCCGACTCAGCATGGATTGGACGGCGGCTATGACATTTCAGGGGCGGGTGTGGCTTTCTTGGTAGCATATGCCCTCTCAGAAGAAAACGTCGATTTAGCAGAACTTGCCATCGTTGGTGCTACAGGAGACCTCCAAGATTATTACGGAAAAGGATTCCAAGGAGCAAATAAAGAGATAGTCAAATTGGGTCAGTCTTCTGGCCACATCAAAGTGAGCAAAGACCTCACATTTTTCGGCATTAATACGAGGCCTCTGCCGTATCTACTGGAATATGCAACAGAACCGTATTTACCTGGAATCACTGGCAATGAAGATGCATGCTATCACTTCTTTGCAGAACTCAGGATACCTATCAAGACTGCGGACAATAAATGGAGAATTTGGACGGTATTAGAAACCAAAGAGAAGCAAGCTGTGATACAGAAGCTGTTTAGCCACATTGATGAAGTCTATGGCGATCCAAAGATAGCTACTGGAATAATTGGAGATGTCATCACTTTAGCCAGACGACCCAAGGAAACAGAGATGCGTTCTGCAAAAGAGTTCTCCACTCTTCTAAATGCGTGTGGTAGAAATAAAAGACCTGATGTGGGAGTATTGGTTTGCCTGGGAGATGATGATGCATACCATGAAGGAACAGCACTTCTAAGGCAACATAGGGCGAATCTTGCATCTGCATTAAGAAGACTTGAAGATGACGGTTATACTGAGATGGATGGGATGTACCTCGTCAAGGATCCTCTGACTCCAGACACGATTATCGGAATTGTCATTGGAATGGCTCAAGGTTCCCGAATCGTTCCGATTGATAAACCAGTCATTGGCGTTAGCACAAACACCACCAATGAAAGTCCATTGGTCAAAATATCGGGTAGGGCAAAACAGAGCCTTGTGAACAAAGGCATCAATCTCAAAGAATCCTTTGTACGAGTTGGAGAGGAATTAAGCAATATAGCCGGACAAGACATAGTGGAAGCCGGCGGCCACCCTATGGCTGCTGGTGCGTTTGT
>JAEOTX010000071.1 GCA_016839605.1 Candidatus Thorarchaeota archaeon
ACGGGAGGCTGAGAAATGAGCAAGTTTCTTGAAGATGTAAGGTTTTACGGATTAGTCGCACTGTCAATTACTCTAATTGCTTTTGCCATTTTTGTGCGTACTTATGATGAGACTATCAGCTTGTACGTACTAGGCGGATCACTGGTCATTATAGCCTTCATGAGCTATCTACTCTATGGACCACCAGCTACTGCTCCTGACAGTAGAAAACCGCGAAAGAAGAAAACGGAAGAAGAACCCAAACCGAGACCAGCTGAAGAACCCAAACCGAAACTAGCTGAAGAACCCAAACCGAAGCCTAGATCGAAACCAAAGGCAGATGACAAGCATGCAGAAAGACATACTCCAGAAGTTGTTCTACCCACGGTCAGTCTCAGAGAACTGCCTATTGAAACGATAGAAGGAATCGGCGAGAAATATGGTAAGATGCTTCGAGCAAAGGGAATCGATTCTGTTGACGATTTGATCAATGCTGATCCAGTGAGAATAGCTGAGATCACCGATGTTGGTCTTTCAGTTTCCAAGAGATGGATTGCTATGAGCCGGTTTGCTTGGCTTGATGGCATATCTGAAGAAGATGCTGAAGCAATCGTGTTTGCTACCGGGATAAAGACCGTCAAAGCACTTGCCAGAGCAAATCCTGCGGATCTACTTGATAAAATTGAGAAAGCAGTAGCCTCTGGTGATGTTCGAATCCCCGCAGGTTATGAGTTCACAATTGAGATGGCGGAGAAGTGGGTAGAATCAGCAAGAAACGCATAGGCTGAGTCCAGTTGTGCATTTAGTCCGCTCTTCCTCTTTGGACTAAGATTATGGCTTCAACAAGGGCAACAAGTCCAAAGACACCTGAGAGCATCAGAAGCGCAAGATTCAGAGTGGTTCCTGTTGCTCCTGGTCCTTCAGCCTCTAGCCCAGCTGACAAGGCTCCAAGGTTGTAGGTCATGAGCGCGATATAGTCCTCGAGGTCTTCAAAGAAGATTGCTCTGCACCATACAAGTGGTAGATCATAGTCTTCTGCAAGTTGCTGAGCATACTCTCCTCCTGCTTGTAGCCTCGCAACATCCGACCCGAGAATCAGACTCACATCCCCTGCACGAATGGCGTCTTGTACCTCAAGAAGTTCAGTCCCCGAGATGAGGACTTGGTCTACCTGAAGAACTGCCTCTACTTCGATTTCAAAGGCTTCTGCAATATATGCCTCAGCTGGAGTCACTACAATCGCATGCATCTGTGAAAATGAATAATCTCCATCCGCTGAGCTTACAAGCTCCAGGAACGCCTGAACATCCTCAGTGAACCTGTCAAAGTTATCTTGCCAAATTGAAGAAAAGCTCGCGTTGAGTGTAGAGAACGCGGAACGAGTTGCGTTGGCTATCGCAATTGCGTTTCCAGGTAACAACCACCAAGCATGTGGGTTGCCTTCGTGCTCATGCTGCGCAATCAGACTTCCCTCTGCATGGTCGCCTGGCATTTCAGAGAGCCTTGCACCGAAGTCCTCATAGCTCTCCAGCGCTAGATCGTCATCCAACGTGAGATAAGGGGTGTCTATAACTTCCACCAAGTCCTCTTCCCATGGGAAGTGCCCAGTCAGCACCAAAAGGTCTGCAGCCTCTGCAGCAGCAACAGCTTCAGGTGAGAGGGATGCCGCATGCGGTTCAATGCCCTCTGAAAGCATTACCGTTGTTTCGATATATGTACCTCCAATCTCGTTGACAAGTCCAGCTAGGGGTGCAATCGAGACCGCAATTTCCAAGACTGGCTGTGACTGAGCCCTCGTTGCTGGTACCATACCAACAGCGGACATAATGACAATCAATCCCAGAAATGCCAACGAGATTTCCTTTCTCTTCATCCAATCACCTGCTGGACCTATGCCCAGCTTTGCAGAGGGTCAATCCCTTGTAATGGAACATATCCGTAGATTATTAAGTATTGTTAAATAACTAATAATGAATCACTGAGGTGAGGAACATACCAATAGTTGCTATTTCAATGCCTGATGAGGATTTAGCCAAGCTTGAACATCTCCAGAGAGAGGGAGGCTTCTCCAATAGGTCTGAAGTTGTGAGACATGCTCTTCAATCTCTGCTAGAAGAACATCGACGCATGGAAGGATATTCAGGAGATGTCACCCTAGTTGTGACTACAATGATTGCACCTGGAGGGAAGGGCAATCAGTTGAGCAAGATTCAGCATATGCATAACCGCCTCATCTCTGCGATGATGCATGCACATTCAAGGGATGGAGCGTGTGTTGAGATCATGGTTGTCAATGGGGAGGCAAATGAAGCGAGGCAGTTTGTTCAGAAAGTAAGGGCTCTGAAACAGGTAGTTAGGGTTCAGGTCAGTCTTGCAGGAAAGTGATTGCCAATGTCAGCACCACTAATCGAGGCAGAGAACCTTGCGGTTAGATATCCCGATGGTGAGATCGCGCTGCATCATGTGAGCTTCAAAGTGGAATCACCTACATTCATGGCAATAATCGGACCAAATGGATCCGGCAAGAGTACGCTGCTAAAGACCATATTAGGTCTCATGAAACCGATGAGAGGACATGTCAATCTTATGGGATATGACTCAGAGAAAGAGCATTCAAAGATCAGAAGGTTGGTTCGTTATGTGCCTCAGCGTGATCGAATTGGACTTAACGTTCCAATGAAGGTCAAGGATGTGGTTCTCATGGGGCGGTTACTGAAGAAGCCACTGCCGAGGCTAGCTTCAGAAAAGGATGAGATGATTGCGCGCAATGCTTTGGTTCACGTTGCTATGGAGGATTATTGGGAACGCCCGTTTCCTGAGCTCTCCGGAGGACAAAGACAGCGAGTTTTGGTTGCGCGTGCCTTAGCAGGTGAGGGGCAAGTCCTGATGCTTGATGAACCGCTGGCGGGTACCGATATGGAGAGTCAAGAGCTCATAGTTGAAGCTCTTGATCAATATCATCGAGACAATGACGTCAGTGTAATCATGGTTACTCATGATTTGAACCCAATACACACCTTAGTACGTGATGTACTCATGCTGAAGAATACGGTCGTTGGTGTCGGTACTCCGTGTGATGTAATGGATCCCGCTCTAGTGCAAAAGCTCTACGGTCCTACTGCAAAGATAGTTGAGCATTCAGGCCATCGCTATTGTTTGACGCGCGATACAGGAGCGGATAGGCATGATTGATGCTATTCTCCTGATACTTGAAAGTCCGTTCATCCAGAGAGCAATCATTGGAGCTCTAATGATTGCGGTGGTTGCCTCAACAAGCGGGAGCTTCTTGGTCTTCAGGGGTCTCTCATTCATGACCGCCGGTGTTGCACATGCGGCTCTAGGAGGGGCTGCTTTGGGTCTCTTTTTGCAGGCGTCTGGTATTGCTCCATGGTTTGATCCAATGCTTGGCGCATTGATCTTCGCTGTCTTTGTGGCTTTGGTGACAGGTTATGCGGGTGAAACTGGCATTGGTGAAAAGATGGAAGTAGCAGTAGGTGTTTCATTCGCATTGTCAATGAGTCTTGCTGTCTTTCTGATGTACTATATACCTCCGGTGCAAGTTCCAAGCATTTGGGGTTATTTAGTTGGTGACCTCCTTCTTCTAGACAATTTGGATATCGTGATGCTATCAGGGACTGCTCTTCTGTTGCTTATCACTACTATTCTGTTCAACAAGGAGTTCATCTATGTAAGTGTCGACATGGAGGGTTCTACAGCACATGGACTGAATGCCAGAGCTTACCATTACCTCATGTTGATCACTTCGGCACTAGCTATTGCATTGGCTACCAAAGCTGTAGGTGCCATTCTAGTCTATGCCATTCTTGTCGCACCCGCAGCAGCATCAAATGAGTTGCTGAGCTCAGTTCGTGGAGTTCTTGTCGCGGTGTTCTTCATCGCCCTGATATCTCAGTTTGCTGGAATTGCCCTCTCTTTGTCAGTCCGGACTTCGCCCAGTGCAGTGGCTGGAATCCTGGCTGCCCTTTCCTATGTAATTGCTTTGCAAATCAAAAAGATGCGGGACCGTGTCCATATTGATGAAGAATTAGAGGAGCTGCTTAAGATGGACGCTAACGAAGCCCAACATGTTCACACTGAGAGTCATGCACATGATCATGAACACTAGAATGTTTCCTGTTAGGGGAACATGTCGAGAAGTATACGCATAGCACCTTCCACAAACTTTGGGCATATCTTCTCGAAGTGTCCTTTGTCAAGGGCTGCTTGGAGCTGTTTTGGATCCGCCATATCTACTCCTACCAATTCATTACACATCTGAGAAGAGAATTCTTCTCTGAATCTCTTGAGAAACTTCATTGTCACTCGATAGGTTTCATTCTTGCTTTTCCCCAGATTTGATATTGTCTGGCCGGTGAGCATTCCTATAGCGAGTACACCGCCTGTGGCTGCGCCGCATGTTTTTCCTTGAAGACCAACTCCTCCTCCAAGGCCGGCTGCTAAATGAACCGCCTCCTTGAATGCTAATCCTTTATGTTCTAAGAAAGAATACAGGACAGATTGCGCACAATTATGGTCATCTGTGAAACGTGCTAATGCACCATCAATGACTTTCTGACTCATAGTGTTTCATTCCCATTTGATTTTGCACGGAACTCGGAGTGAAAAGCATACTGCTTCTTCCACCAACAACATTAACTGCGCAATACATACTCATGGAGATGTTGGAAGGAGTCAGAAGCCAATGTCCAAACATATCTACACGAGAAAAGGCGACAAGGGCAAAACAGGTCTATTATCTGGCGAACGAGTAGGAAAGGATGATCCTCGTGTAGAAGCATACGGTACAGTTGATGAGCTTATCACTGTCCTAGGTATTGCAAAGAGCCATCTGGATATTTCATCAGATCCTGTTGCTAAATACATCCATAATATGCAGCAGCTATTGTTCTACGTGGCTGCTGAACTCGCTACAAATCCTGAGAATGTTGATCCAGATGACAATCTCATGAGCCTGAGGAAGGTGTCGGACAAAGACGTTGCTCAACTCGAGAATATCGCCGATGAACTCACAGAGAAACTGCCTCCTCTTACCAACTTCGTGATACCTGGTGGAACTCCTGCTGCAGCTTTCCTTCACCAAGCCCGCACGGTTTGTCGTAGGGCTGAAAGAAGAGTCATAACTTTCTCCAAGAGTCAGAAGGTGAATCCCGATCTGATTCGCTACTTGAACCGGCTATCAGATCTGTTGTTCGTGATGGCGAGATACGTGAACCATGAGAAGGGTGATGGGGACTTCATAATCTCTAGAGACGGTGTGTCACGTCAGCCACGTGAAGAATGAGAGTAATGTGAATGCGATACGAATGTGTCAAGGCAAAGTCCCTTCTCTCCAAGCCTCTCAAGGCTGATGGCTGGTTTCATGTCAATCGCACAATGAACGCATATCGGGGCTGTGAACACGGCTGTGTATATTGTGATGGCATGTCTGAACACTATCATGTGGACAACTTCATGACTCATATTCGTATCAAGGAGAACGCGCCTGAGGTCCTATACAAGGAACTCAAGAAGGATGGTTACATTCCTCAGAGTGAGTTGGAGACGGAAACCCTATGGTCGTTCCTTGATGAGGAAGATGCCATGCGTATTGCTCAGAAGGTTCCCCGTCGGAAAGTGATTGGAGTTTGCGGGGGAGTAAGCGACGGTTACCAGCCAGCAGAAAGGGAGCATGAAGTGACTCGAAGGGTTCTCGAGACCCTCCTTGATTTTGGTATGCCTACATTTGTGTTAACCAAATCAGACCTCGTACTTAGAGACCTCGAAGTGCTACGAGAGATTAATGAAAGAGCCTTTGTCAATGCAATGTTCACAATAACTCTCCATGACGAAACTGTCCAGAAGGTGTTCGAACCTCGTGCATCAACCACGTCAGAGCGTTTTAGTGCTCTCAAAGAGGCTCGAAAAGCGGGCCTGTTAGGAGGAGTCATGGCAACTCCCTTGATTCCTGGGATCGGCGACAGCATCGAGAACATTAGAGGGCTTGCAATAGAAGCCAAGAAAGCTGGTGCCGAGTTCATCCAATTTGGTGGAATGACGTTAAAACCCGGCAGACAGAAGGATTACTTCCTCAATGTCGTGAAGAAGCAATTCCCGCAGCAGCTTGAATTGCTCCGCAGCGTCTATGCTGATGACCACCCCTATGGCCAGCCAAACTACAAACGCCTGCCAGTCAGTGTTATGACTCTCGGCTATGCCATCAGTAAGGAAGTGGGAATCAGAGACCGATCTATCCGAAACAAGATTCCTCATGAACATGATGCGAACAACTTGGTACTAGGTGTTCTCCTGGATATTGTATTCAGAAGGACAAACAACTTGGGAATGTCATGGAATAAGACTAAGCCATTCTACGAGCTCGCAGCTCGAATAGAGCGTGGTGTTGAGGACATCAATCTTGTCAGAGAGCGCGGTGAATTGGACGAATATCTTCACATTGACACAGAGATGGCTGAAACAGTAGAGGAAATCCTCGACAAGGGCACCTGTCAAGTCCTTGAGGAGATTGAGGGCCGCTTGGACGAATATTCCCAAAAGGTAATGGAATCGTTACCCTGATGGCAACTGCTTTTGTACGAAACAGCTTTCCGATATTTGGAGATGAAAGGGAAATCAAATCAGTTCCTATCTCTTGCCAGGCATCAAGTGTACGAGGTCAATATTGCTTGTTTCAGCCTGGTCGATGATTAATCGTGCTGCCTTTGCAACATCTCGAGCTGAAAGCATTGTTGACCGATCAACGTCCTTGCCATCAAACCAAGGGGTGTCCACCGATCCAGGGTTTATTGTGGCTGCCTTGACAAGTGTGCCCTTGAGTTCATCCCTCAGTGACCAGACCATTGCTTGAACTGCATGCTTGGTTGCTGCATATATGCTTGCTCTGGCTGAGGTCTTCAAGCCTAGATTCGATGAAGTGACTATTATCTGTCCCCCATTCTTAGACTTCATCTCTGGCAGAACCTTTCGCAGCCAGAGGAAAACTCCTCGGACATTTGTATTGAACTGCTCGTCATATTGCTGAATGCTCAGGGTTTCCAGATTGCCAAAATGACCAACACCTGCATTTGCCACAAAGACATCCACTGTGCCAAGGGTCTGTTGAATTTTGGAGTATAAGGTATCTACCGCTCCTTCTTCAGAAACATCTCCGATGCCGATGACTGCTTTGGCACCAAGTCCTTCTACTTCTTTCTGTACGTCTTCAAGCCGTTCTCGATTGCGACCCATAAGGAAAAATGAATGTCCATCAGGTGCCATTTCGAGCGCAATCTCACGACCTATACCACTGGAAGCCCCAGTTATCACAATGGTTTTGGCATTGCTGTCATTCTTCATTCTTGTTCAATCCGATTTGGCAACTCAAGAGGACATAAAGCGTTGCGGTATGACCGTCAGAGTTCTAGAAGACCCAGATGGGCAAGCTCTCTACGTCATCATCCATCATCTTCTTAGCCTCAGACTTCTGAGAGCTGAGCTCTTCCTCTGGTTCATCGAGAGTTTTCTCCGAGTCGCCTTGGACTGATTTCATAGACTTTGTACACCAAGAACTCTCTGAAGAAGATGCATCTCGGAAGGGCCGAGTAACACTTAGCCTGCTATTCCTCAATCCTTTTAGCCTAACTAAACGATAGTTATGAAGTTACAGAATAAGGTGTCATGACAATGGGACAAGTACGATTCATCGAGAAAGTCTGGAAGAGCAGACCAACAATGGAAGGCGCAGGTGTTCGCTTGAACCGGGCATTTGGCTTCTACGAGGTTCCTCTGTTTGATCCATTTCTCCTACTAGATGATTTTGGCTCTGATAATCCAGATGACTATCTTGCGGGATTTCCATGGCATCCTCATAGAGGAATCGAGACAATCACATACATGCTTGAAGGAGAAGTGAAGCATGGTGACAGTCTGGGCAACTCAGGGACAATAGGCACTGGTGATGTACAATGGATGACCGCTGGAAGTGGAATCATACATGAAGAGATGCCTCATAGACAAGAAGGCTTGATGGCTGGATTCCAACTCTGGGCTAATCTTCCTGCGTCAGATAAAATGATGGATCCAAGGTATCGGGATATCAGGAGTGATGAGATTCCAGAAGTGTCGCTAGGCAACTCCGCAAAGGCAAAGGTCATCGCAGGAAAGGTGAATGGAGCAAAGGGACCAGTTCAAGATGTCGTTACTGATCCCGAGTATCTGGATGTGACAGTCAATCCCAAATCCGAATTTCGACATAAGGTGGAACGAGGACACAATGTCTTTGCATATGTGTTCGAAGGAGAAGCCTACTTTGACGAAGAAAAAAAGGAAATCTGCGGAATTAGAAATGTGATTCTCTTCGGTGATGGTGATGAAGTATTGATATCAACTGGTGACAAGCATGCTCGCTTCCTACTGATTTCTGGGAAGCCCATCAATGAGCCTGTTGCTTGGCAAGGGCCTATTGTAATGAATACAAAAGAAGAACTTCAAATTGCATTTGGCGAGTATCGGAATGGCACTTTCATTAAGCATGGCTGAGATGATACTCATACTTAGCAACTACGAAAAATCAACTTGGTGGAGGGAAAAATTCATCTCCATCACTTGCTATCTATAAGATAGGGAGATTGGATTCTTTTGAGCGATAGGATCCGAAGGCTGAAGATAATCATTGTTGTGTGTCTCTGTATGGTGATTACTATTGCAAGTGTTACTCTAGCTTTCTACGTTAGTCCTATTGAAACCATTAACAATGATGAGATAAGCTGGTCAGGTGCATTATCAGGTGAAATGATTGTTGACTACCAAGTTGAGCATGTTGAAAACCAGATTGAACTTGGTCAGTTTTCGGTAGACTGGGGATTGGAAACCTCCAATTCGACAAGTGAGGAGTATGATTACTACACATTTCGATACAGGCAAGTCATGACAGATGCACTTGGACTTGAAACTGGTCCCGGGAGGACCACAGGCGGATTAACCACCTTATCTCTCTCAGATTCTGCCATGATCCGGGATTACGAAATCGAGGGCTCTGGCTATATCATGGATATTACCAGCTCATTCAATCACACGTGGGGTGATAGTCTTCAATGCGACTTCGGAATTGATCTTGAAGGAGGTCAATATAGCAATACTTTGAGACTCAATATGATCTTGCGAGTCCTGAGAGCACAAGCATTAATCCTCACAATATCTATCACAACAAACTGGGATTTTTGGGACCTTGGTTGGAAGCGAGTAACCTGCAACGAGCAGCTTTCAATAAGTTTGGATCCTCTAGAGTTCTAGTCATTTACTGCTTTACTTGTTTATCTAGAAATGAAAGGTATGAAGCCCATCTGCTGGGCTTCATCATGGTGTCTAGCTGCTTTACCATAGCTGGTATTGCCGTTTCACAAAACCTTCCCAGACTCGTGGGAGTTTCGCGATGACCTCATTAGAGATGCTCTCGACTGAGCCTCTGACCTTGTCTAGGTCACAATCCCCAAAGAGCTCGACGTTGATTGCCTTTGGCTCGGTAATAGGTGCGCCAATCTGACTCACGATGTAGCAGTATGCTTGGGTCAAGTCTGGATGTTCAGATACAACCTTCTCGACAATTTCTCGCGCCGCGACGTTATACGTTTTACCAACGTGTGAAACGGGGTTCTTCCCTGCAGCAGCTTCGAGGGTCATGGGTCTGTAGGGAGTGATGAGCCCATTGGCTCTATTTCCTCGGCCAACCTGACCATCATCACCATGCTCGGCTGATGTGCCAGTCACGGTGAGATAGAACAGGCCTTCTTCAGGACTGTCAGCTGTGTTCACACTCACTTCGACTGGAATGTCGGTGATTTTTGCTGCAGTGTCTGCAACTAAGCCCTGGATTCCCTCCATGACATTGGCGTACTCGTTGGCATCCTTGGTCTTGGTGGAAATGATTGCCGAAGCAACCTGCAGGTGTATCATGTCGCCCACTCTTGTTCCCATAATCTTAACGTCTTCTCCTATCTGGGGCCACTTCTTCTTGGTGTAAGCATGATTCAGCAGTTGCTCAGCTTCGAGCACAAGCTGCTCTGTTGGAGAAAGAGGAGCATACCCGACACCAAAGCTAGTATCATTAGCTCTTGGCATTTCGGTCTCAATATCAAAGTTGCCAACAAGATCAGTGCTTCCTGCTCTAATCTTATAATCAATGATGATGTCTGAATTGACGTCCAAGTTTGGAAGGTCTCCACTAAGCCACTCTCTCGTGTGTTCAACAGCAAACTTGCCAACTGGAACTTGGCGCTCATAGTCCTTATCAACTACATCAACGGCACGGCCGCTGAGAAGAAGGTATATAGGTTCAATGACATCGCCTCCCCCAAATCGGGCATTGGACTGGCCTCCGACAAGGAGCACCTTATCCACGTTATGATGCTGGACTCTTCCAAAGGTCTCAAGATAATATTCACTTAGTCTGACAGAGAGTTCCTCTGCCGCTTTATCGCAAAGAGTGTCCGGATGCCCTTTTCCCTTGCGCTCTACTATCTCGACTTTGCTCTGGGCTACCGGAGTACATTTGCCATGTGTTACTTCGATCTGCATAGTAACTCATCTCAATGTCTTGTTGTTCTCGGCCGCGAACTAGAGTGCATAAAAGGATTATCATGAATACATATTATCAGTACTACTGGTTATTAAGAAAGGTTCTTCAATAACCTATGGTAATTATTCTACTCAGGGTGAAAGACTTGTCTAATGAGAATACAAAAGGTCCAGAGAGCAATGAGGTACGCAGGCTCATTCAGTTAAGGCTGGAATCCAGACTCACCCAGGCAGAACTGGCAAAGGCAGTCGGGGTTTCGCAAGCTTACATAGCACGAATTGAGAGAGGGACGCTAGATCCAAAGCTATCAATAGTATCTCGAATAACTGATCACTTAGCAAGCCAGATTGCCAAACGTCGATATCAAGGACGATTTCACGACATGACTTGTTCGGAAGTGATGACTCCCAACCCAATGACAATCGATGCCAGAGACCCTGCCTCAAGGGCTGTAGATTTCATGCTTGAGCATAGCTATTCTCAGGTACCAGTTCTGCGAGGCAATAACATTGTGGGAATTCTCACTGAGCGCGATATTATAAAAGATCTACATCATGATCTGAGCCAGATGTCAGTGCAAGCAGTCATGTCGCCTGAATCCCCACCCGTTGTTTCTGAAACCACACTCGTTACCGACGTGGTTCCTCTGTTTGAAACACACCAAGCCATTCTTGTTCAGAATCAGGGACGTCTGAGTGGCATTATGACACGAGCTGATCTACTCAACCAGCTATCATAAGAATATCAACGGAGCATCACGGTGTTACACAGAGAATCAGTTATATACACTCATTCAAAGGCAAACATGGAGACTTGAAACTTGGCTGGTGACGAATTCGAAGCATTTGAAGACCTTCGAGATAGTCTTGACACTTTTGTAGAACGATGGTCCAAGATTCAACGAAACTCCGTCAAGTCAATCCAAGCAGTCACTAACACACTTGTCCAGATCGAGCATATAGATGGCCCACTTGGAAAACTGGAAACACTCCAGAACATCCGAGACAACGCGCGCGGCAAACTGTTGGTCAATCTCTTTGACAAACTAGTTCCCGCTCTAGAGACATCCATTAAAGAGTTTACCAAGCTCATGAAGATGTTCGAAACGCTCCGACACAGGACCTCCACACTCCAGACAATAACAGAGTCCCTCCGTCAAGATGAGCGGAACGACAAGCAACTAGAAGACCTTGTAGGATTTCTGGATCTCATTGTGTTGAGCATCCAAGATATTCTTGATATGTTTGAAGCTGAATTTTTAGTCAAGATTACAATCTTTCGAGACCTTGAAGAAGGCGCAGTCGAGGTAGGAGTAATCTCCAACTATTTGACAATGTGGAGCGTTGAGCCCAACATTGAACCTCACGCACTCGAGAAGCTCCTGAAGGATCTTGATGAGCATTTTGACCTTCTGAGGGACATCTTTCTTGGAAAAACTGGGATTCATCTCCCAGATGTCTATCGAAAGGTATCGTTCTAGGTTTTTTTTGGGGCTTGAAGACCTCTATTCTAAGGAAGTAAGCAGGCAATTCCTGTTGGTGCATTTTAACTTGCATCTAGCGTCTGATGCTAGGATGCAAGTTACCTCGCGATTCGTTTTCTGGCTTCTTCAACCAAGAGCAAGACTACTCCAAAGATGGCGACCTCAATCCATTCCCAGATTTCAAGTTGGACAAGGCCAAACACACCTGAAAGCGGCGGAATGAGGAAAAGAATGCTTACAAGGAATATGTCAATTACGTATACCGCTAGTATGAACTTGTTCGTTAACAGTCCAATTTCTGTTATTGATTTTGTAGGTGAACGGCAGTTTTGTACACTATACCATTGAAGAACAATCAATGACACAAAAAGCATAGTCCGGATTTTTTCTTCAGGCTGTCCAATATGCTGGAAATAAACGAATATCACGAAGGCAGCCATTACAATACCATACAGAAAAGCCCGTCCTAAGGTGTCCCTTGAAAGAATGCGGTTTCTAAGCGAGCCCGGAACTTGATCCAAGAGTCCTTCTTCTTTTGGTTCCAGTGAAAGAGCAACATCCAGCATTCCATCTGTCACAAGATTGATCCAAAGGATTTGCAGAGGCAAGAGTAATACTGGGTTTTGAAACAGCAATAGGATGCCCAAGATCGCGAAGCTTTCTGCAAAGTTCGTTGATGTTAAGAATAGCACAACCCTTCGCAGCGAGTTGAGAATATGTCGCCCTTCCTCAATACCATCAACGACTGCCTCGAATCTTTCATCCTGAAGAACTATATCGGCGGCTTCTTTGGCAATATCAGTACCCGTAATGCCCATGGCTATTCCAACATTAGCTTGACGCAAAGCTGGACTATCATTCACACCATCCCCAGTCATGCTCACAATCAAGGATTGATTCTGTAGAGCCTTGACAACTCGGAGTTTGTGAATTGGACTTGTTCGCGATAGGACTTTAGCGCCTTCTGAGAGAGCCCTTTCAAGTTCCTCCTCGTTCATTCCATCAATATCATCACCAGTTAGACTGGTGTGTCCAAGCTCTGAATCAAAGATTCCTACTTCTCTTCCGATTGCTTCTGCAGTGAATGCGTTATCCCCCGTTATCATCAGTATGTCTATTCCAGCCCTCTTTGACTTCTCAATATAGTTTCGAACTCCCTCTCTAGGTGGATCATTGATACCACAGAATCCGAGAAAGATCATATCCTTGAGGTCTTCTTCACGTATCTGTGACGAATCCTGGGGGATTTCCTTAATTGCACAGGCCAGAACCCGAAGACCCTGTGATGCAAATTCACCCACAAAGTATTCTGTTCCAGATGGCTTCTCTAAGAATGTTTCAATGATTTCTGGTGCGCCCTTGACAATCAGCAAATTATCGCCACTTGAAACATCAAGTGAATCTGCTTGCTTGCGAGGAATGTGTAAAGTTGCCATGTATTTCCGCTTGCTTGTGAACGGAATCTCTGATACACGAGGCCAAGCTTCATCTAGGACATACTTGTGAAGTTGGGCCTTTTCAAGGGCAACAAGTAGCGACGCTTCAGTTGGCGAGCCCTTTATTTTCCAAACTCTGTCTTCTCCAGTGCACTTGCGTATTGGGTCCTTTTCTGTCAAGCAAACAGAATATACCTCAGAATCATTGCACAAGGCCATTGCACTAAGCAGCATCTCAAGGTCAGGATATTCGGAGAGGCTTTCTCCACGTATTGGAACCCTCTTTGATTCATCCCTTTCTGTTTCTAAGGCAGGTGACCTGAGACATCCCTCTGGACCGCATCCTTGAATGAATATTCCCCCAGTTTCCGGACTGAATCCACTTCCGCTTACCTCAAACATGTTGCTGGTTGTGAAGATTCTGCGAACCATCATCTGATTCTTTGTGAGTGTTCCTGTTTTATCTGAACAAATGACATTCACAACACCTAAGGTTTCAACTACACTAAGGTTCCTTACTATCACGTTCTTCTTTGATAATCGATATACACCGACAGATAGAACTACAGTCACAATGGCAATCAGGCCTTCTGGAATGGCTGAAACTAGCGCAGAAAGGGAGAACAGAAGCAATTCTGTGGTTTCAATCCCTCGATAGATTCCTAGGACGAAGTTTACGCCAACAAAAGCGAGTGCTGCAATGAGAAAGAAGACACTGAGCCTTTTCAAGCGGACCATTACGGTCGATTCTTCTTTTTCAACATCTGCTAATTCGCGATTAATCTCTCCTAGGACAGTGTTGTCACCAGTTTCTTCGACAAGAACCCTAGCACGTCCCTCAGTAACATACGATCCTGCAAAAACCTGGTTTGATTTTTCATAGTAATGTGGGTTCTCAATTAGGCATAGTACATCTTTTTTTATTGGGATGCTTTCGCCTGTCAGGAGACTCTCATCAACATGTAAATTCCTCTCAAACAATACCCTACCATCAGCCGGGACTCTCTCCCCCGCACGTAATAGCAAAACATCTCCAGGAACGATTTCATTTGATGGAATATCACGTTCTTCCCCTTCTCTAACAACAAGCGATCTCTCCTCGATTAGCTGGCGTACAGATTCAATTGTCTTCTCAGCTTTCCACTCCTGTACGAATCCAATGATAGCGTTGACTATCAAAATGATAGCAATGACTAGAGCATCAATCGCATGATCCGCAAGAATAGAAACTGCAGCTGCAAGAATTAGAACGTATACCAAAGGTGAGTTGAACTGCCGCAGAAACAAATAGAGTGGATTCTCACCCTCTTTAAGAGAAAGCTCGTTAGGACCGTGTTCAACTAATTTCTGGGTAGCCTCTTCTTGCGTGAGTCCTTCTGGATTTGAACCCAAATTAGCCAAGCACTCGCTATAGTCAAGCATGCCATCAGGCGAACCTCGTGTTTCCATTGTAGGACATCCTCCATGTCCGGAGAAGGGGAGTTCATTCGCACCATATATGCATCATGTTTGAATTTAGGTTTTCACTTAGACATTCTTGCCTTCCCTAGTGAGTTTCAGTTTCATCATGATGTCTTCAATCTCAGCTTCGATTTCCCTTTTCTCATCGTCGTATGCTATATCTGAGAGTCTTCCTCTCTCATACTCACCTTGCAGGTAGTTGAGCTTATAGGTGAACACCATCTCACGCACTTCTAGTTCTTGTTCTCTCGCTCTCCTATCTGTGACTAGCTTTCGTAGTTCATCCTCGAGAGTGAAAATCTCTTCTTCGAGTTCAGCCTTCATGCGCAAATATAGATCCTCAGGCATTTTCCCTTCAGTATATAGATCAACTATCTGGAGTAAAGCATGTCTTGTTGCATTTCTATGAGCTGATATCTCTTCGGCAAGATCAGCCTCCTCCACGCAATCGAGTCTGGTTGCCAATCTGGGAGTCGTGAGTCCCTGTAATACAAGACTAATCATCAACACAATGAAAACAATCGAGTTGATTTGATTGCCCAACTCAATGTATCCGTCAACTTGATAATTGGTGATGACAGATATCGCGATAGCTGCAAGTGCCGCACTCGCAACACCTTTCACACCTGCCCAGCTCACGAAGAAACGATCACGAACTCCCATGCTGCGATCAGCCGATGTGACAAGAAACACTGATGCAGGTCTAGCAACGAAGATTACCAGAAATGCAACTATGATGCCCGAGATTACCGTCCCCGGGTTTGATACTAGAAATGCTGTGTCCAAAGTGAATCCAAGCAAAATGAAAATGACAATCTCAAAAGCAAAGGACACATTCTTCATTACTCCTCGCATGGATTTCTGCGGCAAAATATCTAGGCCAATCTTCTTTGCATTTGCCATGAATATCCCTGTAAAGACACAAGCTAGCGCCCCAGGGTGGACTCCAGGTAGATTAGCTCCTTCAAGAAACAAGGATATAGCCTCACCAATTCCATAGGCAAGTATTGGTGTTGCAGCTGTCAGAATAGCGATGCTCGTATCCTCACCAGTAATATGGAGAAGCCATCCAATTCCGTATGCTACTGTATAACCAATTAATACGCCTAAGCCCATGCTCAAAGCAAACTCAAGGATGATGAAACCCAACGTCTGCTGGAGAGATAGCACGACCAAAGGGACGAAGACTGTCAGAACCAGAACAACGCTAGTTGCATCGTTAAACACAGCTTCTCCTTCAAGAATAGCGAAGAGCTTGCGTTTCACAGTGACTCCACCTGATTCCAGTACTGAAAACAGAGCTGCTGGGTCTGTAGGAGAGAGTATTGCTCCTATGAGAAGAGCAAATGCCATACTAGATCCTATAATGAGAGTTATAGTTAAGCCAGCTATTACGGAGGTCAGTAGAACGCCCAGTGTTGCAAGTAGCAAGACAGATTTTATTGACAGCCTAAGCTCCTTGATATTCAATGTTAAACCGGCATAGAATAGAACCGCCGCGAGTGTGAGCTGCGCGATGAACTCAATCCCAATCGAATCAACGAATCCTTGCTGTGGAAATACTTGAGCTAGGATAATTCCTGAGATAATCAATGGTATTGGATAGGGAAAACGATATTCTTCCGCAAACTTCGCTAGACCAGCTCCCATTATGAGAATCCCAACAAATAGGTACTGCTCTGCGGCCAAGGATTACACCTCAGAAGCCTTCCACTGTTTCCGCAAAATCCAACAGGTTATCCGTAATGTGTTCGAGTTCTCCCACAATCTTTCTCATGAGATAGATCACATAGTCTGGATGTCCCTCCGTTGCCACTGAGATTTGGCGACATATTATGATGTGCTCCTCATCCACTTCACGCTCTATTCTTGTGATGGTTTCACTACACTCAGTGATTGAATTTGGATCCTCAGGAAATGAATCAGCCATGTTCTTGAGGGAAACGATGGCATCGAAGACTTTGCGAGAGATAGAACTCAAAGAATCCATGAAAACTGCACCAAACTCAACATCTCTCAACATATCTATCATATAGAAAATACGTTGATACGCTCCACCGATTTTCACAAGAGACGATAATGCTTCAAGAGCAATCAAACCCACCTCATTTGTTGGAAGTCGATTAGAGATGCTATGCTTTGGTGATATCTTCTGAAATGCCTTTGTCACTTTATTACGATCAGTTTCCCAATCAGATTCGCAATCTCCCGTTATTTCTTTGCATAATTCCCTGTTAATTGCTTCTGCTATCTCGACCAAATGTTCCGCAATGTGAGCAAGGCTTTTAGCTATGTCAGTCCGATCCAAAACTTCGCTTGTCATCTATCATTCCTCCATGGATTCAACTCGTTTCCAGCGTAGTGCTAGAATGACACGAATTGTGCTCTTCCTAATCTTCACTTCTAATCCAGTTTCAATAGGCTCCCCCAGCTGCAGTTCAATCTGACCTTCTCTCAAGCTTGGCATTGGAAGCTCTATTCTTTCACCTTTTCGAATCTCATCGGCCAATTTCTCAAGGAGTTCAGCAACTTTCGCATGGGTGCGTTCTTCTTCAAACTCGTACTCATCAATATCCATGATACACAACCTCATGGAGGTAACTGATTGAAAGGCGAGACTCTTGCCTTTTTAGCCTAACCATTGTGACGAAAACTGCCATCCTTAATTGCAAAATCACAGGCTGAGAGATTCACGGTGACATCCACATTCCAGAGTGATTATGATGAACGAAGATGACATGATCGTCTTGTTCAAGAGAATCAAGATGAAGGGTGGTCCACTGCTCAAGGCACTAAGAAAGTTTAAGCCATGTACTCCTGACATGAAAGATGGGGATATTTTGGTGACTTGTCCTGCTTATTCTGAGAACTAACACGAAATGAAAGCGGACTCATAATCGTCTATCTCATGCTATATGTAGAATTAGAGCATCTCTGCCAGAACTATTAACTCCACTGCATTGCGCCGAATCGATTTTCAAGCATAGGGATGTCCCAGGAAGAAAGCATAGATTAAACAGCATAATTTCAGAAGACATGCTATGGTCGACAAGGAATACAATGAGGAAATGATGCAAGATGAAGGCATCATTGTAGACACCTCACTTGACATTCTAAGAGAGGGCGTGAAGAAGGTCCTCTTTGAATTTAATGAAACTATCTTGGACATAAGTGGTAAACCAAGAGCAAGTGAATCTGAAATCAAGTCCGGAGATACGATTCTTTTTGTGGAAGCCATTCCAAATGTGCCTGCTCGTATTGTAGCCGTTTATATCAACAGGAATTGCTGGTATGTCAACGCAACTTCTGAAACTCCAAGGGGAGGGTATCCTTCTGGGAGAGATGCAATGAAAGCAGCTGAAATGGATCTTAAGAAACTGAAAATTCTAGAAAGATTTCTGATTGAAAAAGAAGGTAAAACCCACGTAAAGGATGTAGAGGACTGGAAACCAGACCTAAGAAGTGATGCTGCTGATGTCCTCAATATTCTAAGGCAGGCAATCAGGAAATGGCATCATAGGCTTGTCGATTGATCTACATGCCATACCGTTCGCAATCCGAGAGAAGCGATTCTAGATCAAGTTCAGAAGATTGCATTATCCTTTGATATGCTGTGAAATTGCTCGTGGATATGCATATCGGGCTTAACGAAAACCGCCATCCTTAATTGCAAAATCATAGGCTGAGAGATTCACGGTGACATCCACATTCCTGAGTGATTAGAATGAACGAAGATGAAATGGTCGTTACTCCTTGGGAGGTCAGAGGAAAGATTGACTACGACCGCCTAATCAAGGAGTTCGGAACAGAGCGTATTACGCCCGATCTCAAGCAGCGAATGTACAAGATCACAAAAGAGAAGCATGTCATGCTTGAACGTGATTACTTCTTCTCTCATCGTGACCTCAACTGGATACTTGACGAGTACGATAAGAAGAACAAGTTCGTACTCTATACTGGACGCGGTCCAAGCGGCCATACTCACATCGGCCATCTTCCGACATGGATTTTCACCAAGTGGATGCAGGACCGGTTTGACACACGACTCTACTTCCAGATGACGAATGATGAGAAGTTCGTGTTTGAGAGTCACCTTAATCTTGAAGATGTCAGGAAATTCACCTACGAGAACACACTCGACCTACTAGCTCTGGGATTCGAGCCGGAGAACACTTTCATCATCCAGGATATAGAACACATCGATCTAATGTACGAGATTGCTGTCCAAGTGGCCAAGAAGGTCACATTCTCATCAGCAAAGGCAGTGTTTGGTTTCGACAACAGCATGAACATAGGCGGCATCTGGTTCCCAGCGATGCAGGCTGTTCCCGCCTTCATTCACTCTTGGGTATATGGCAAAAAGACTCCCTGTGTCATTCCCTGTGCAATTGATCAGGATCCATACTGGCGAGTCACACGAGATGTTGCTGAGAGGATTGGCTACTACAAGCCAGCATCCATCCAGAACCAGTTTATACCTGGTCTCAAGGAGGGAGGTAAGATGTCAGCCTCCGACCCAATGTCTACAATCTTCACTACAGATACAATTAAGCTGGCCAAGAAGAAGGTCATGAACGCATTCACTGGTGGTAGAGCCACAGTAGAGGAGCAACGCAGACTGGGCGCCAATCCCGACATATGCAGCGTCTTCAAGTACTATGAATTCATGTTCATGCCTGATGACAAAGACCTAGCAGACATTGGGAGGAAATGTCGGGGTGGTGAGATACTCTGCGGCGAATGTAAGCAGATACTTGCACCCATGATGACGGAGTTCCTTGAGAAGCATCAAGCCACTAGAGAAGAAGTAAAGGATCGTGTTGATGAGTTCTCTGCAGCGCGACTCAGAGATGAATTGAAACGGTGAGTCATACCTGTCCAATCACTTGGAAGCAATCCTTAATATCGCAAATGAGAAGAGAGGCTTGAGTTCCAGGAGGCGGCGTTTCTTGAGGAGCTACATAATCGAGGAGCCTGATATCGACCTTTTGCTCAGTCATCTCTCAAAGTATTTCTCCAATACATTCAAGAGAATCAGCCGATATGAGTTGATTCGGTTTGCTGTTTTCATTCATAGAATTCCTGCCAAAGACCCAAATACGGACTTCATCAATTTGACTACTGTTGTGGAGTATAATCCTGTTGGTAGAGAGGCATATCTAACTCTTGAAAGCTCAGGAACCGAAGCTAAAGAAGCAAAATTGGCCGTAGAAATTCTTGGTCCAGCTAATAACAATCAGTGGAATTATAGACGCAATGACAGAACCATTCAGGACTGCCCCCATTGCAAGGCAACCTACGTCTATAGAATTGATATTAGTCAACAAAATGTGACAACTGTTGTATGTCATAATTGTGCTAGGGAGTTCCAAGTAACTCAAATCATCAAATGATGTGCTCAGATTTATTTAGTCATGGAGCAATCTGCTTCAAGGAGGGATAATTTCACATGCAGAGCTTCATGTTGAAGAATCCTGACATCGATATACTACTCGAGTTTCTAGAGGAGTCTTATGCAAACAAATTCAAAAGAGTGAAGAAAACTGCCTCGGTAATTTTCGGAGTCTTTCTCCACGATTCCTTCTTCCAGAGAATGCCCGGGGATTTGACATTGGCAATCGTCTTAGACTATGAGGCAAATGCAAATCTAGCTACAGTTTGGTGCATCGCGATGGGCGGTGTTCGAATGGAGGCTAATGCCCAGCAGGCCGCCGAACGTGATTTTATAATTGATGTAGGGAAGATCGCGATTGATCACAACTGGAAAGTCGAATATGGTCCAGAGAAAATGGCTCTGAAGTGTCCACACTGTAAAGCACAGTATGTGTACCTTGCGGAAGAAGTGAAGGGCAGCTTTGCGGATTCCACAAGATGCCAAAACTGCGGTAGGTTGTTTCACCCTGAGTAGAGTAATTCTCCTCTATACCTGACGAAGTCTTAAATGCCATCAGAACGCATGTCCCCCCAGAAACTCCCCGGAGAGTTTACGATGAGTTCTGAAGCACAAGCAGTGGACGTATTCAAGTGTCCAGTCTGCAGCGGCAACGTCAAGACCGGCCCTGACGATGTCGTGATAACCTGCACTTACTGCGGTAGCACGACGACAATCGAAGGGAAGGCTATTGGCGACCATCTTATGGAGTCCGGTGTAGATCTTGATGAACGTCTAGATGGCTTTCGTAAATTCCTTGACAAGAACAAGGGTATGAACAAGTCCCTAGTTCAAAAGGCTCAAGTCGTCGAAAACAAGCTACTTTTCGTGCCTGTTTGGACGGCGAAGGTGAAAGCGGACTCATGGTACAAGGGCTACAAGACCGTGCAGGTTCCAGTCCAGAAAACTAGAACCGTTCGCGACTCAGATGGAAATACCCGAACTGAGACCTACACGGACTATGAAACAGGCTATGTCCCTGTACAAGATGAGATTCACACTGACACTAATGAGCGATTATTGGCAAGGAAAGGAGCACGGTTCTATGGACTTGAGGAGTATCTCGAAAAGGTCGACCTCAAAAATACCGAGGCTTATAATTTTGAAAAAATAAAGGATCTACGGTCCTTTGCACATAATGAAGAGACTGAACTGACCCTTCTAAACGCAGAGATTGGTGAGGAAGAGTTCGAAAAGACTGTTCATGGTCGAGTAGCTGATCGACATCGATCCCAGGCTGCGGGCGGACTTTCTGAGCTTTTTGATTGCAGGACCAATACTGAGGTTCGTGGAACTACCTACCTTCAAGCACCTTTTGCTCTGGTTCGATACAAATTCGAGGGCGACCTCTACAAGGCCGCCTTGGATGGTCATACTGGAAAGGTCGTTTTAGGAGAAATCCCGATCACAAAAGCACAGCGTGCCATGTGGACATTTTTGGGTCTACTCGGCATTATACTCGCGCTAATTGGTGGACAGTTGGGCTATACAGAAATGATGCTAGCTGAACCATCGACTGCACTCCTAATCGGAGGCATGGCAGCTGCTGTGGTTGGTTGGATAATGGCAATAGCTGGGTTCCGAGTGTTGATTATGACTCAGCGGGAGAAGACGGGGTGATCAAAATGGCAAGATGTCCGTTCTGTGATGCAGACTTTGAAGCTGGTCGTGGAGATGTTCTCCTAGTGTGTCCGTACTGCGGTACAGCGCATACAACTGATGGAGCGAAGTTCACTGACCATTATATGATTCGAGTCCATTTTGATCAAGGTGAAGCTCAGACCACCCTACTTGATTGGGTGTCCAAACAGCTGGGCGCACCCGAAGACCTTCCCGCAAAAGCCCGCTTTTTGAAGTATCAGCAGTACTGGTATCCCTTCTGGATAAGTAGAGTCGACTCCCACTCAACATATCGAGGTCTCGGCAGAGACGCGAACTTCTATGATGAGTGGCCTCAGAGACGAGGAGCATACAAGCGGATTGACTACTTCTGGAAGCCAGAGTCAGGCCAGTTTACTCGACGACATGAGATCAATATCCCCGGTATGAAGGATCTGGATGATGATGTCAAGAGGCATCCAATTCCTACAAGGGCGAAGGAGTTCTTCAGCCATGCACACGCTGAGGAATTTGACGGAAAGGTTATGCATAGTAATATTGGTGAGGATGAAGCTAAAGGCCTTGCAAAGCAGATGGCCTATGATAGGCAGACGAATCTCATCATGTCCGAAGTTGACAAGATAGAGGAGCGCGATGACACCAATACTGTAGGTGAAACCTTCCTTGTACATGTCCCTGTTTGGGAATTGGAGTACAAATACGGAAACAGCAAGTACAAAGCTTCTGTGGCAGCATCTACAGGCTATGTTATCGAGAGCAAGTATCCAAGGTCAATGGCATTTCGTGCTGCAGGATTGGGGTTTGGTCTTTTACTCCTTCTAGGAGGTGTGGGACTACTAGCAGTAGCACTAGTGCTGGAGATGTTTATTGGTGCTGGCCTTGCTGGTGGAAGCCTGATGGCTTTGCTGGGCTTGATCTTGATGTATAAGGGTGCTTCTCGAAAGGAAGCCAAAGAGCAGATTTAGGGGCTCAGCCCCTATCCCTCTCTTTTTTTTTCTTCATTCCTTAGACTGTTATGTGAACTAGGGGATGGACCGCTTCCTCAAGCCCGAGGATTTCGAGCAGAGGATTATCCAAAGCCCATCTCCCTAGTTCTGGTCGGAGGACAGAAGTAAGCACTGCCAAAGCATTGCCCTTGTCTTCCACCTGAACTGGAGTAGAAAGGAGTGCTTCCTTTACTCCTGCTCTAGAAATCCAAGGGCCGAGAGAATTGCTTTTGGCATTGCGAGAGAAATGGAAGATAACTAGATGTGAGGATTCTTTGTGAGCGACCATTGTCGTGTAAGCTGAGAATCGCGCATAATCTGAATGAACCGCAGTTGTGATATCGGTTGTAGGACAATGAAGGTCTTCAAGACTACTTGTGCAGATGAGTTCAGCAGGTTTCTTTTCCATTCTCAGATAGTCAACTCTTGGTTCTCCGGGAATGGATAGCACTGTGAAGCTTTCGCCGTACAATGTTGCCATTTGGATCTTTGATTCTACTGCTCTGTGACAGTCAGCAAGCTCAATGATGGAGCGACTGATGATTGAGTCCATGGTCGCCTTGTAGGCGCTTCGAAGTGGCATCATTCTTCTATGGTTAAAGTGGCCCAAGAGGCCGACTGACATTAGGCGCGCGATCTGGTCAATGGTGTAGTCATAATTCAATAGACTCCAGATTGCCTCTGAGGCAGATATGTCCATTTGCGTAATTCGATGGGCTACATTGCTAATCTCAGGTTCAGCAGCAATCTCTATTGAATCAACATTGATTACTGGGCCACATGGCAATAGTCCTCTAATTGGTTGCAGTTCAGGAGCTAACATGCCGTCGAGTTGAACCTCAAGAGCTATCGGACTAACAGAGAGCGCCAAAGTCTGAAGGACTTTCACTGTTTTGCTAGGCTCCATTTTCCTGGAATCAACAGGAAGTACGAATCTGAAGAGTTTCTCTCTCATGCCGAAAATAGCATCTCTCTCAAGCCCTCTCCACGATTCAGGATGGTCAAAGATTGAGAGCCATTCAGAAGATTCAGGTGATGCCAAGACTCCGGCTGTGAGAATAGGAAACTTGAAGGTCTCTATGAATAAGCCAGGGGGGCTATAGACGGTCAGACTCTTGCTCCGAGAAGCAGATTCAAGCCGTGATTGGGATTTGAATTCCTGAGAGATGACCATAGCCAAGCCCCTGACTGAGAGTATGGACCCTATATTCTAGGTGCCGCCTTTGCTAAGTCAATTATCCACCCCTATTATGCGGTTTCACATATTCCGTGGTCTTGGGGAGGCCCCGCCGAGACTATTCTTGCAGTCTAGTGCGAAGATAGTCTACTATTTTGGAATAGGTTTCTTCAGGCGCTTCTGTTTCAGAGAATCCGCCAGTATAGACGTCGCGACTGCCTCCTCCTTTACCACCCATCTCTTCGACTATGTGAGCTATGTATTCACCTGCATCAACTGGCAATTCGTTCGTACTCAGAGTCAGCGTTGATTTTTCACCAGGAATGAATAGCAGCAAAGCAGCTGGTCCCGATAGTTTGATCTTCTTTATGATGTTCTTAATGTCTTTAGAATCCAATCCCGGGATGTACTCATGAATGAAGGTGATTCCCCCAATATCTTCGGAAGTGATTCCTTCGGTTAGAAGCTGTACAATCTTTTCCACCATCAGTTTTCTTTCATCAGCTGCAGATTTCGCCTTGTCAAGTACATCTCCGATCTGCTCCATTTCAAAAGGATAACTGTGCTTGCGACGAAGAACCTCATTGTATGTCGCTTCAATGGTCTTCTTGGCCTTATCGCCAGCAGCAAATGTCACTCTAGATCCCTCTCCCTTGGCCTTGAAATCAATGACCTTGAAGAACCCAATGTCGCGAGTATTTGTGACATGAATGCCTGAACAAGCGGAGGTGTCATGGTCTCCTACTTCCACAATTCTCATGACCTCATGTTTGTCGGTCAATCCTTCTCGAGCCCTAACTTCTGAGCTTATGTCTGATGCTTTCATAAGCTTCATGTCGACCTGAATAGATTTCTCAATCATATTCTGCACACTTTGCTCGGCTTTTATTAGATGTTCAAATCCAAGCTCCTTTCCTTCGAGGTCAACCGTGCCGCGCTCTCCATCTATCCAAATATAGCCCAGCTCAATCTCGGGGTGCATCTTCTTTATCGCTGCTACGAACAGATGCTCTCCTGTATGATTTCTCATCATAGCCTTGCGCCATTTCATGTCAATTCTCACTGTAGCAGCTGTGTCTGGTTCAATAGGCGAGCTTGCCATGAGGACAAGCTTGCCATCGATTCTTGCGGTATCATTGAACTTCTCTGTTTCATCACCGAACTGAATCTCCCCTTTGTCACCTGCCTGCCCACCTCCTGCAGCTCTGACAACTTCTTGGTCTATCACAATTTCAAAATGGTTATCGGATTTCGTACAGGATAAGATTGTGACTGAAAACTCATCTCTTTCGGGATCTGTCCAATACGGATAATCATTAATCATCGAAATTCACATCGGCCGAAATCGATAAAGCAGGGACGTACAGGTTGTTTACTAACCTACCGGATGAGTAGAGGCGAAAACTGATGTCTAGATTCCTCAAAAGAGACCCACTAAAGAGAGCCAAGAAACACGTTGAGAAAGCACTGAAGGAATTGGAAGACGGATATCCCGATTATGCTAGCACCGAGTATGAGAAGGCAGCTTGTTTGTTTCTCGAGGAGGGTGAAACCGATTTTGCAGTCAAATACTTCAGAGAGGCTGCTTTTTGCTCCTTGGATGCAGAAGATCATTCACGTGGCGCAGATATGAAGATGGAGGCCGCAAACGCACTCCTCAGAGATAGTAGATTCGATGCGGGCGGTGCACTTCTCTCTGAAGCCTCGGATCACCTCTTTAGGGTGAAGAAACAGAAGAGCTCGCTCAGGGCACTCGCAGTTGCAATCATATGTTATCTAGCTGCAAGGAGTTTTAGCACCGCAGTGAATCTCGATAGAAAGGCCAAGAAGCGATTCTCTGAATCTTCTGTGAAGGAATCTATGTTCAACTTTGCTCAGCTTTCAACCAAAATTCTATGTGAGGGTGCTGCCTCAACGGATCGCGAACTGAGGAAAACGATTAGCGCCGCAAAACCAAAACCTGTAGAAGAGGAATTAGTAAAGTTCGTGGCAGAGTCAGTGAAGCTAGCTCAGAAGACTGAGGTTCTAATAGAGTGGGCGGGTGCATCTAAAAAAGAAATCAGTGTCAAATCTCCTGTTGAATTCGAGTTGCGCTACAAATGCCCTGTCCCTGTGAAGGTGGTTGACAGTAGATATTCACTGTCAAAAAGCCTGAAGTTCACCAAGGAACCAGACATCGAACCGAGACTTGGCAAAGAAGACTCTTGGCTGCTTGAGATTCTCCCTGTTCTAAGCGGTGAGGGATTAGTGGGACCCTTCAATATGACACTTGAAGGTGAAAGCGTATTGGTGAATAAATTCAGCAATACAATCGAGTTTCATATCGCTCGTGCACCATCGGACTTGAAGATGAATCTTACACCGGAGCGTTTGTCATGCGGATTGGGTGACGAATCGGTGTTTGACGTTGAGTTTGTAAATGAAGGAGATGGACCTGCAGACAACATCAAGGTCAAGGTCGAACTATCGGATGGCTTAGAGATATCTTTGGGGAGCACTGAGAAAACTATTCAGTTCATTGGTCCCAGAGAGCGGATGAGATTTCAGGTCTATGTTAGAGGTGTTTCAATAGGTGATGAGATGGTGACTATCAAAGCTGTCGACAGTAGAGTCGGTGAGGAAATCGTGAAATCATCAGTTGTGAGAGTGGCTTAGAAAAATCATTTACCTTTTCGGCGCTTCTTCTGATTCTCCTGTAGAATGTTTAGACATGCACCCATGAGTTCCTGAATGGTGTCTTGACCTTTGAAGGCTTTGAGGTGATCATCGGCGTCATCAAGATTGTCGTTGGTCAGAGCTTCTACGAACGAAACGAGCGTTTCAAGCCATTCTCCTCTGGTCTTCTCTATAGCACGACGTGCCTTCTCTATTCTATCCTTCGCGTCGGCAGTCTTCTCTATAGTCGCAAATCCCATGGCTGCGAGAGAGAGGTCTATCACAGCGCTCTGAGGCTTTCCTTCCTCAACTGCTTTTTCCGCAGCCTTATCGTATAGGTTGCCCATGTTCTCAGCACACGTAAGGAAATAGTCGGTATTGCCCAACTTATGACAGGCAAATGCAGCCCAGAGATATGCTTGAGCAGCGGTCTCTGTAAGATTCTCCTTGAGGGCATATTCTGCTGCATGCTCGAAGAGTGTTAATGCAGTGTCTAATTCACTTACTTGCTTGTACTGAGTAGCTGCCTCGAAGTAACCTGTTGCTGCAGCTCGATTATCATCCGCAGAGACCTTCTCCTCAGCATACATGTGGTAGTATTCTGCTGCTTTCCGTGTCATCTCGATTACACGGTCGAGATAGCAGCCCGCAGCCTGTTTGTATTGACTGGCTGCCTGGTAGAAATTCTCACCATCTGCGAACTCGCCAGCGAGGCGTTCCCACTGTGCACACTCTTCTTCCATCGCATTCTCGACCTCAGTTTAAGCTGTACGTATAGCGGACTCACTAAGTCTACCCTGTAGGGTGGGTACGTAGCTGCTGTCTAGCACAA
>JAEOTX010000072.1 GCA_016839605.1 Candidatus Thorarchaeota archaeon
TGAGCGAGTTCAAGGAGCGGCTTGATCGTCACAAGCTGGAGACAAAGAGCACAAAGGTTGTGTCAGACATGGAAGCTGAAGTCTGGTTTGACCCCGAAGAAGTCATTGAGGTTCTAGGTGATGAGATAACTATCAGTCCCATACATCCCGCTGGCAAACGTCAAATCAAGGATGGGGGACTAGCGATACGTTTTCCAAGATTCACAGGAAGATGGCGTGATGACAAGGATGCTCGGCAAGCTACTTCAGTTCATGAGCTAGTGGAGCTTTTTGACCGACAGAGAGGTAGAAGTCAAGGGGATTGAGTCCGGCAGTTTTAGAAGCAAGTCCAGTATATATTATGAGTGGAGTGGCAAGGGATGCACAGCATCAGGGTGAACGACCAGCGGCTACATTTCAGTTCAGCTCATTTTGTCATGGGGGCTGACTATTGTGAGAATCTCCATGGGCATAACTACTTCGTTGATATCACGGTTTCAGGCCCACTTGATTCAGATGGAATGGTCATGGATTTTAAGGAGATCAAGAAGAAAGCCCTACGAATATGTGAGCGTCTTGATCATAAGACACTGCTGCCCAACAAATCAACGTCAATCAAAGTGAATGAGAGCGAGTTTTCATATGAGGTGACAGTGAGCGGCAAGCGCTATGTCTTTCCCAGGGAAGACTGCCAACTATTGCCCCTTGAGGCAACAACAGCTGAGCGTCTTGCAGAGTTCATTGCATCTCAGATCGAATTGTCCGATAGATACAGAGTGAAGGTCTGTGTAAGTGAAAGCATTGGTTCTATGGGTTGTTTTGAGTCGGAAGCCACTTAGGCTCCATTGCGAATCCTTGGGAACCAGATCTTGAACTTGGCTCCACTTGTCCAGTCTCCATCAACTCGATCCGTGACCTCAATACATCCACCGTATTTCTCAGCTATTTGACACGCTTGATGGATTCCAACTCCTCCAAATCGTCTGTCAGGGTCGAAGAGAGTCCTTTTCATTTCATCCTTGATACCAGGACCATCATCCGAAATCCTGACCTCATACTGGTTCTCATGAGATTCCAGGGCCACCCAGATGTGTGTTTCTTCATCTTCGCTATGTCTCACAGCATTTTCAAGAATGTTGAACAGAAGAAGACGAATGTACTTATCACCTCTCACTGTGGCTTCAGTCACTTTGCAATCAATCTCCACAATGACTCCTTTTTGCTCCTCCTGAAACTCCCGAACACAATCAATCAAAGTCCTACATAGTGAAATCCTCTTCAAGGGCTCCTGAAGCAAATCTCTAGTGGCATGCACTGCCGCAATCAGATTATCGCACCGCTCTGCAGAACTAGCTATCTCTGACAGAATCCGGGGATCTCGCTCAGAATCGCGTTCATAGGTCAAGAGCTCTGTTCCAATCTTAATGGCCTGTAGTTGGTTTCTGATATCATGCTGTAGTATGTCCAAGTACAGGGTGGCAATGTTGCTCGTTGCTCTAAGCTCTTCTTCAACCCTCTTGAGTTCTGAAACATCATGAACAACAGCAACTATTCGGCTACCATCTTCATGTGGACTTAGTGTTGCCCAATAGGTACGTTTCACAACATCATCAATCAGAAACTCGAAGCTCCGCGCCTTTGTATCGGTCAGAACCTTTTCTAAGTTAGACATGTACAGGTCAGCAACCTCAGCAGGCATGAATTCTCCTATCCATTGACCCTGCAGATCTGTGGGATCCAAGTACCCGCGGAGCCCGGTTTCGGAAAAATACTCTGATACTTTCCCATCTTTATCCAAGACAAATACTATGTCGCGGATTGACTTCACAAGCATTCGATGCTTAATCTCTGATTCGCGGAGTGATTCTTCTGCAGCTCGCTGATTCCGACGAACCTCTGCTTCCTTGATTTCTCTCTGAATCGCAGGAACCAATCTTGCTAGGTTGTCTTTTTTCAGGTAGTCATGCACACCAGCTTTCATCATCCGTACTGCTACCTCTTCCGATATAGCTCCCGAAACTATAATGAATGGTATGTCTCGATCGTCAGCCCTGACCTGCTCAAGTGCCTCCTCTGTAGTGAAAGCTGGTAACATATAGTCGCAGATGATTAAATCCCATGAATCTGAGTCCAGGGCTTCCCTCATCGCCTTCTCGTTCCACACGCGCTCAATTTCAGGAATGTAGCCGCCTTTCTTTAACTCACGCTCAATTAGGATTGCATCATCCTCTGAATCTTCAATCAACAGGACGTGAATCCTTTCTGTCAAACACTCGAACCTCCATTGGGGTGGACGTTGAGGACAAGCCAATATAGTCCCAATGTCTGAACAGCTTTTACAAATTGGTCGAAGTCTACTGGCTTCTGAATATAGCTATTTGCTCCCAGGTTGTAGCTCTCAATGATATCCTGTTCTTCACGGGAAGAGGTTAGTATGACAGTTGGTAGTACTTTGAAATCCTCAGAATTCCGTATAGTCTTGAGGAACTCTAAACCCCCCATCCGTGGCATCTTTAGATCCAGAAGGACTACAACAGGTCGTTTACTTGTATCACGACCACTAAACTTGCCTTCCCCTCTCAAGTACTCAAGCGCCTCAATGCCATCCTTGGCTACATCAACCTGGTTTACGATATTTGCTTTCTCAAGAGCTCGTGTAGTGAGGAGAACGTCGTCTTTATTATCCTCTACAAGGAGGATTTTGTCACCTGTCATTTTGCGTCCTCCGCTTTCTTCCTAAGAGTGAAGTAGAATGTTGCACCTTTCCCTGTTTCTCCTTCGGCCCAGATTCTACCTCCGTGGCGACTGATGGCTCGTTCAACGGTTGCTAGCCCAATACCTGAACCTTCGAACTCGTCAGCCCGATGTAGACGTTGAAACGGCTTAAACAGTCTTTCGGCAAATTCCATCTCGAATCCAGCTCCGTTGTCTTTCACATAATATACCGTTTCTCCTTCAACATCGACTGAACCAAATTCTACAACAGGATCATCTATCGAAGCTGTGAACTTCCATGCATTGCTCAAGAGGTTCTGAAGTGCCGCTCTCATCAACCGTCTATCACATCTATTCCTCATCCCGTCTTCAATGACAATCTTCAGGGTTCTCTCAGGTTCGGTTTCCCTCAGGTCCTTGATAACTTCTTCAGCCATCAATGATAGATTGACTGATACTCGATCCATTTCTAATCTTGTCACTCTAGAAAGATCGAGAATGTCATCAATCAGCCCTCCCATCTTATTGGCAGCGCCTCTTATCCGTTGCAGGTAATCACTCGCTGTGTAGTCGAGAGTTCCCGCATAGTCCTCCAGCATAGCTTGACTGAATCCATCCATTGTCCTCAGAGGAGCTCTAAGATCGTGGGATACAGTATAGGCAAAAGCCTCCAGCTCCTTGTTTGCAGAAGCGAGTTCAATTGTTCGTTCTTCCACCAATTGATTCAGCTGTTCATTGAGTCTGTGGACTTCTCTTTCTGCTCGAACTCTCTCTGTCAAGTCGAGGAATGAAACTGCAATCATCCCTGGAAGTACAGGGAAAATGCTTGTCTTGACCGCTCTTAGAACCTGTCCATCCTCAACTCTAACATCTTCTGTATCCCATGTTTCTCTCTCGTTCAAAACCCGTATACTATGCTCAATCATTTGATCACGTACATGATTGGGTGCAATTTCCTCAAGCTTCTTTCCGATCAATGTACTACTCGGTGGCGTAAGCATCGCATCGACAGCAGGATTTACATCGATAAGCCGAAGGGTTCCCTCAGAATCCTGCTCCAACAGCTGAAGCCCGATTGGTATTGAGTTGAATATGCTTCGGAACTTCTCTTCAGCTGCAACGAGTGCATCTTCTGATTTCAGCTTCTCAAGAACTTGAGCAAACAAATTTGCCACTGTTTCAAAGAAGACTCGAGACTCCTCTTCCATCTCCTGCCTATCCTTAGATGCGATGCCTAGAACACCCAGCAGCTCTTTCTCATCATCTAGAAGTGGCCAGACTATTGCTGACCGAATTTCCAATTTCTCTAGCCATTCGTTGAAGGGATTTAGTGACTCCTGCTCTCTTATGTCCGGTGCAAATACTGGTTTCTTGCTCATTGCCACCATCGATAAAACTAATCTCTTGCTGGCCTCATCATTCAATGGAATAGTATCAGAGAGCAATTCATCCTTCATCCCCGCCCGTGTTATTGTGACAAGTTGAGATTCATCTTGGTCAGAGAGGCTGATTGATCCCTTTTCAAATCCAAGTGTATCAATCAGTCCTTTGAGAACTTGATTACACAAATCATCTATTGATTTGGAATAGACTGCAGCTTCAGCAATTAGCTTGAAGGCTCTTCTCTCTCGTATGATTGTTTCTTCAGCTGATACACGTGCAGTGACTTCACGCACTACTGATATCACGGTTTGCTTGTCTTCATGTCTGCTCATCTTAGCTGAAAACCAATGAAGAATACCACGTAACTCAAGAGGATAATCGAATGTTCTGCTATTGCCGGTATCTCGAACTGCCTGGATGTTCTCCAAATAAGTTTCCGCTATTTCGTCAGGGAGTATCTCTGTGATATGCCTGCCGAGGAATTCCTCCGGCGGTGCAATGAGATGCTCTCTATCTGCTCCGTAGAACTCGACACAATTATCCTTCTCGTTGTAGACGAACACCAAGTCTTGCATTGATTGAACAAGTGTTCTGTATCCCTCTTCAGACTCCTTGAGGGCAATCTGCGCCCAACGCTTTTCCGTTATGTCCTCACCTGCGCTCATTAGTCCGATAATCCGCTCATCATCATCTTTGAGGACAACTGTGCTCCATTCAATTAATCTTTCTTCATTATCGAAATTGATAATGTGTCTCTCTTGCTTCCCTATTTCTTCAAGACTGCCTGCCATCAAACTGTTGAATGCTGCACGCACCTCGATTCTTTCTCTCTCTGGAATTAACTCGAACCAGCTTGTCCCAAGGACCTCGTTTGGATGACATGAAAAGACCTCACATCCCTTTCTATTGAGGAGTGTGACCTTGCCTTCTGTGTCGAGAACTAGGAAGATTACTCCTGCCATGTCCAAATAGAGCTGAGCCCTGTCCCTCTCACCTCGAAGAGCATCCTCTGCCCGCATCCGCGCGTCAGACGCGAGCTGTCTCTCAGTGATGTCTATAATGGAAGATTGCATCGCTTGGCTTCCAGCGTAATCAATGATGCTTACGAAAGACTCAACCCACCGTGTCTCTCCATCGGGACGAAGGATGCGATACTGCGTACTGCCCAGTTGCCGCCCACGTTGCATGTATTCCTTGTATCTATTTCTAAGTCGTTCGCGGTCATCTAGATGTATGACATCCCAGATCCCGGACCCAACCTCCCCGTCAATAATCTCCTCGGTAGGACGACCCATGATATCTGCATAGGTCTGATTGCAGTAAGCAATTTTTTCCCCTACCATGATTGCTAATCCTTGAAGCGATTGTTCTGCAAGGGCTCGATATTTGCTCTCTGACTCACGGAGTTCATTTTCTATTCTCTGTCTGCTAGTTATGTCTCTCACAATTATAACAAAGCTTTCAGGATTTCCTTCCGAATCACGGATGACTGTTCCATTCACTTCTGCGAGATATGTACTGCCATCTCTACGAAGGAGAATGAACCGCACCGACTCTGGGATTTCACGCCCTTCGTGAATCGCTCTTGACATGATGTCCTTGGCATTTCCTCTGTCTTCCACGCTGACAAAATCGAAGAATGATTTGCCTACCAATACCTCTTCTGAATCATAACCTGAGAGTTTCTGAGCAATCGCATTGGCCATACGAATATCTCCATTAAGATCTCCAACTATTATTGCATCCGGCGATGTTTCAACAAGTCTACGATATCGTTCCTCTGAAGTCTTCAATGCGGCCTCTGTTCGTCTTCTATCAGCGATATCCAAGATGGTTCCAGCGGCTCTTCTTGTTTTCCCTTCGTCATTTAGCTCCAAGACACTCCCACGTTCCGTGACCCACTTGTAATCTCCTGATTTTGTCCGCAATCGATGTTCTGAAACATATGGGACATTCCTATCTTCAACATGTTTGAGCCATCTTGCCTCCATGACCTCAATATCTTGGGGATGAATTAGCGATTCCCAATCATTATAGCTTGTGCCCATCTCGCTAACCTCATACCCCAAGATTCTCGCATAGCCTTCGTCAAAGTGGAATACATCATTCTCTGCATCCCAATCCCACACCCCAAGGTTTGCGCCCTTCAAAGCCATATCAAGCCTCTCTTCGGATTCCCGAAGAATTCTCTCAGCCTCCACTTGATCAGTTACATCGCGCGTAACACCAATAATACCGACTGCCTCTCCACTCTCATCACGCAAAAGAGACATGCGCATCTCGGCGGGGAATGAAGAACCATCTTTGCGGAGCAGTTTTGTAATCACCCTGCCAATATCTTCTCCCTCAACCAGCCGCATCAGAATCTCGAAACCCCGATCTTGGTCATCCTCATGGATTAATGAAAAGCCGTTTATCCCAATCATCTCTTCAGCGTCTTCATACCCGTGAAGGATGGCTGTTCGAGCACTGACCATAGTAAAAATGCCTTCGAGATTTGCTACTGTTATAGCATCAGGTGACGTGTCGATTAACCGACGTAGACGCTCCTCGCTCTCCCTCAACTCCTTCTCGGCAGCTTTCCTCAAACTGATACCCCTGACTATACTCTGCAGGTAGAGGGGTTCACCTGAGTCGTCTGAGATTAGCGCCGCATTGACTTCTGCGGGGAACAGTGTTCCGTCTTTTCGTTTGAAGACCCGTTCATACACTGGCAACGACTCGCCTTTCTTGAGGACATCGAGTCGTTCGGAGCTGTCTTCAACCTCTGACGATGCTATCGTATCAACATACGGCCGCCCAATCAGTTCTTCTCTGTCGTAGCCAAGCATCTCGAGACCCTGCCTGTTGGAATCCACCATCACTCCCTCCAGAGTCATTATGAAGACCCCGTCATTGGTCTCCTCAAAGAGCGCTTGGTACTTCATCATTACTTCTTCTTGCTCTCTTAGAATTGAGCGTATGACCAAATAGAAACCAGTTGCCCCAGCTTGACTTTCTATGGTTCCACTCGCAACGTCAGTAAGAATGCTTGTTCCCGTTCTCGACTTGAGGATAACTTCTTTGGTTTCTTTGACCGAGAGGCCAGGATGAAATTCCCTGCTGTTCGCATGGAGAATACCGTTAAACGTTAGTCTCTCCATCTCTTCAACTTGATATCCCAACATATCAGCTGCAACCGCATTTGCATGAACTATTTTGCCTTCATTGTCTATGATGACAAAACCATCACTGATTTGCTTCGCTAATACGTAGCAGCTGGGAAGATGTACCCCAACTAAACTGGTCATTGCA
>JAEOTX010000073.1 GCA_016839605.1 Candidatus Thorarchaeota archaeon
AATCAAAGCCTCAATCAATTCTGTTGCTCTCACATATGACTTGGTACATGATGAAGAGAATAGAGACCTAATGACTGCAAACTCAGTATTGACAGGTGAGACGATCAATCGATTCTGTCATCTACATAATAGCACTGAAGACCTGCAGGACAAGGTGAGGATGCTTCGAACTCTTGGTCAGAAATCTGGGACATGCTTTCAGCGCTGTGTTGGGATGGATGCTCTAAATGCTGTTTTTCTAACCACCTATGAGATTGATGAGAAGCTTGGGACTAATTACCATCAAAGATTCATCGAGTACGTGAAGAGCGCTGAAGCACAAGATCTTGTGATTGATGGCTGCATGACAGATCCAAAGGGCGATAGAAGCAAACGCCCCTCAGAGCAGAAGAATCCAGATGTCTATGTCCATGTGACAGAGCATCGAGAAGACGGCGTGGTGATACGAGGAGCCAAAGCACATCAAACGGGAGCAGTCAACTCACATGAGCACCTTATCATGCCAACATTGGCCATGCGAAATGAGGACAAGGACTATGCCATCTGTTGTGCAGTTCCTGCAGATGCAGAGGGGATTACCTATTACTATGGTCGACAGTCTTCTGACCTACGGAGACTTGACGAGAGTGAAGCTGGCGATGTTGATTGCGGAAATCCAGTTTATGGCGGTCAAGAATGTCTAGTTGTATTCAATGATGTTTTCATCCCTAATGACCGAATTTTCATGAATGGGGAAAATGAATTCTGTGGTAGACTTGTTGAAGCATTTGCAGCCTATCACCGTCAGAGTTATGGTGGATGCAAGGTAGGTGTCGGTGATGTCCTAATTGGAGCAGCTGCAAGCATTGCAGAATACAACGGAGTGCCAAAGGCGTCACACATCCGTGATAAGATTACAGAGATGACACACCTGAATGAAACTCTATTCTCCTGTGGAATTGCTTGTTCTGCTGCAGGAGAGCAAACTCCAGCAGGCAACTATCTCGTAGACATGCTCCTAGCTAATGTATGCAAGCAAAATGTTACTAGATTCCCATACGAGATATCCAGATTGCTTCAGGATATTGCAGGTGGGCTTTTTGTCACATGTCCGAGCGCTAAAGAAATGAGCAATCCAGAAACGCGTGAAATCATAGAGAAGTATCTTGTCGGGGCAGACCATGTCAATACTGAAGATCGGATCAAGATGATGCGGTTGATTGAGAATCTAACGCTTGGGAGAGCGGCTGTGGGATATCTAGCGGAATCAATGCACGGAGCTGGGTCTCCTCAGGCACAAAGAATCATGATCAGTAGACTCAGTGATGTTGAGGAGAAGAAGAAGCTAGCAAAGCGTCTAGCAAATATCGAGGAATGATTCGTCATCTGTTATGTAGGGAGGATGCTTCTCATAGCCCTGAGGTTTGATAGGGCCATCTCAATTCCATTGCGCCAATCCCACGGACCAAGACCACATTCAGGTCCGGCAAAGGGAACTCTATCAGAGCCATAGAGCTGCAGAGTCTCATCTAGGTGGCGTTTCATTTCGGCTGGCTTCTGAAGGTAGTTCGCGAAGTTTCCATTCTTTATGTCATCCCATGCAGCCTTTAGATCAACATCTGTAGAAAATGAAGGTCCATCAGTCCTCACAATCGCCGCACGTACAAATTTGTCGGTTTCGACAAGCCATTCAGAATTTGCAAACATACCTACATGAGCCTCAAGAAGATTCCAATCAGCGGCAAATAGATGCTCAAAGGGTGAAGTGTGAAGATGAAGGCCTCGATAGACACCCCTAGGAACGTTGGCATAGATTCTGTTCCAACAAGAGATCATGTGGTTAAGAGATTCATCACTTCGTGTATCGGTGAAGAAATCTCCCAGACCCTCCAACCCAAAAGACGGGTCATCCATGGTGATGACTTCCGGTCTTAGGTGCTTTGAGGAAACCAACGCACCTCTCACGTATTTTTCCACCAAATCCGTAAAGAATTCCATCAACTTCTCATCATAGCCGCGTGGAAAGCCTGCAAGCCGTTGGAGGTTCAATGCAAGCTCCAGAGGCCCTGTTATGCAAGCCTTGTAGGATATTGTTTCCACTCCGAGTGTCTGACTAAGCTTCTCCGCTCCTCTCTCTAGTGCCACAACCTCAGCAACTTTGGAAGGAACATTATCCAGAGATACTTGACCCATTGCAATTTCTGCGGCCACTCGCTGAGCATTGGACTTCGTTACAAGCTTCTTAGATTCCACGCCTTTCTCGCCAACTATTTCCCTGAAGAGTGGCTCAAGATATTGGGTTATCATCCCTCTGCACTGAGCGAAGCTTGTGACAGACACATCAGGTCCCATTGCCTCAGCTTTTAGTCGAAAGGCTTCATTGTGGTGCGCAATGAAATAGGATACGACTTCGTGTTCAGTTTTGGGATCGCTTTCAATCATCCATGCTCCCTCAACATACTTCGACATGTCAGCATCTAATGGAAAGCTTCCTATGTCTAAAGCCCGTATTCGAGGGATGGATGAAGTCATGAAAACACATCCTACATGACTGCTGATATAGCTAGCTACATGGGCGCATTTCGATGGATTAAATACAACCACCGATTCACGATGCTATTGTGATTCAGCCATGAAAACGATAACTGTGGGAACCGCGAAGAGTGAGCCTGGCAAGCTCACATACGGTCACATTGATGCTATGGATTTGCCAACTGGTATTGTCGACAGGATACCAGTGATAATTGCCCAAGGAACCGAGGAAGGCCCCACCTTCTTCCTCACAGCGAATATTCACGGTAATGAGCTGACTGGAATTGCGATCATTCATGAATTGATGACTGAGGACTTGGCGAAATCATTGAGGGGAACTGTGGTGGCCATTCCGACGCAGAATCCAGCAGGCTTTCGTCGCTATACGCGATATCCAGACTATGATGAGAGAGACCCCAACCGAGCATTCCCAGAAGGAAGGTTTGCTAAGAAGGAGGAGGATGACGAAGACAAGAAGTATCCAAAGCCGTATGAGCAGGTAGCAAGAAAGCTCTACGAGTACTTCGATAAATATGCGGATTATCATCTGGACTTTCACAATCACACACTGAGATCGATATCATACTCAATTCTCGATCGAATATTCTACAAGGACGATTCCGACAAGGAAGAGGCTGAAAAGCTAGCAGAGCAGCAGAAAGGCATGGTGGAGGCTTTTGGAATGTTCGGTTCAGCGGATTTTCCAGCAAAGAAGTACATCAATCTGAAATACCACCGCTCTGCATCTGGTGCTGTCCTTAATTCGTTGAGAAGACCTGCTTTCACAGTAGAACTGGGAAGCAATAATGTTCTTGTCCCGGAAGTGATTGCCGAATCGATCAAGGGAACACGCAATGTTCTGAGATGGGCAGGTATGTTGGATGGTGCTATGGAGGAGATATCAGATTTCGGTATCGAAAGACCTCCGAAGAGAGTAAGACGAATCGAGCATCCACGAGCACCGCAGTCAGGAATTGTGAAGCTGCTAGTTGATCCCGGTCAGTTGGTCAAAGCTGGAGACCCCATAGCAAAATTCACAGATATGCATGGCAGACCGATTGGAGATGGCTTCATACGAACTGAGCAGGATGGCATCATGATTGCGTTGCGGGATAAAATGGATGTTTATCCCAATGATATTGTAAGCGAAATGGGTGTAGAGGATGATGAACCCATAATCGCACAATATCCACCTCCAAAGGAGTAGTCTGTGGAGTGAGACCGGAGTGAGATTGATATTGATGAAACTTAGATCACTCCGGTGGCCGCTTCTGACAATAAGTGGAGTATTTGTAATCATCCTTTATTGCGCCTTCACATTTATTTCTTGGGCACTTTATCCGGATGTCTATGGTCCTATAACTCACTATCTTAGCCGTCTGGGAAATTTCAATTATAGTCCATTTGGTGCCCGCTTTTACAACCTTGGTTGCATTCTGACAGGCATCGCTCTCTTTCCGTTCTATATTGGATTTTATCAGTGGTACACGGATCGCCTGTATCAAAAGGTGCCTCTCATCTTGGGTCAGATAGTCGGCCTGTGCTCAGCTGTGGCGCTCATAATGATAGGCGTTTTCTCTGAAGATCAAGGAAGTCCCCATATGGTGGCTTCGTCAATGTTCTTTCTCCTGAACTTCATTGTGCTCATTCTTGTCAATATCGCGCTCTTATTGAATTCAGATTTCTGGAAGCTTATCGCTGTTTACGGACTTGCAATTGACTTCCTGACATTAGGTTTTCAGCTAGCCATAGGAGGTCCACTAGTTGAGTGGTTCACGGTATTTGGCTCTCTTCTCTTCGTCGGTCTGCTTTCCCTTAACACACGGATACTCAAGCTTGCTCAGTCAGAATAACAGTCTCGTAGATTCGTTCTATTTGAATGTGGAATCAACCCAATCAAGCATCGGATTCAAGCTGCCCTCCGGAAAAACGGCATGTCTTGCGCCCTTTGCCACCATGAACTCCTTGACCTCTGATTGAATCTCATCAAATATCTCTCTAGCTGCTTCAACTGTGAATAGCTCGTCTTCCTCACCAATCCCAACGAGAACTGGGAATGACAACTCTGGTGGAAAATCAAAGTCTGCTAGGATTGTTGTTCTCATGAATCGTAACGTGTATCTGAATGTGAACAAAGGATCATCTAGCCCCACCATTCCCTCACGCCGATATTCCATAATTGGCTTACTTGGAGAGAAAATTGAACTTATGAGAATCTTGAGCTTCTGCATAGCACCCAGAGGAGGATAAACTCCGGGTCTTGTTGTTCTCGCCCCGCTGAGAAGAATCGCACCATCAAAGCTGTCGATGCACGATTCCATTGCCATCACAGATGATAGAACGCCAAGACTATGACCCAGAACAACCATTCTGGAATGCCTTTCCTTCACAAATGCAATCGTTTCGCACAGATCCTTCACATACCTCTCTCTACCCGGCGTGTCACCCCTGTTTCCATCTGAGAGTCCGTGGCCTCGAAGATCTAGTCCATATACTGCAAAGCCTCTTGATGCAAGTGGTTTGGCAATCATGTCATACGGACCACTATATGCAGTTATTCCATGAAGAATTAGAATGGCGGTTTCTCTGGGCGCGCTTATAGGTCTCCATTCTCTAATGAAGAGGGTAATGCCGTCAGATGTAGTCAGAAGACTGTGTGGCTCACCAAACTCGCTCCGAAGACTGTGAATATCTATGGTCATGAGTCATACCTCCATGCGGAGTATATCAAGAAAGAAGCATTCTTGATATATCTAATGATTCTAGGGCCAGAGCCCTTCCTTGGTCAACTTCTCTTGAAGCATGAGCTGGCTCAATCTAGGGAATTTATGCACAGGATAACAAATCAACACATTATTTGACTTGACAAATGGTGCCTGCTTTATGGCTCTAGATATCTCATCTGATTCCCTGAAATGATCGGTTACGAATTTCGCAAATACTGTAGGCTCAATGGCTGAGTGAAAAGATAGCCAATATTCATTCGGATAATTGGTTCTCAGCCAATCGTCAACAGCGTCTCTATCAGCCTTTTGCTCGTCAATCTCAATCCTGACATAGAACTCAGTGTCTTCTCCAGCGCTTAGATTCCATCTAGCCGCAAACCAGAACGCTCCGCTTTCCGTAATGTCAGATAATGTTCTCCTCACTCTTCTTGCTGATAGCCCTGTATTGCTTGCGATATCAGTGATTGACATTCTTGCATCATCAAGAAGTTGGCGTAACAATCTTAGATGCAGCTTTGTCAGTTCGATCTTTGATCCCTGCTGCCTAAGCAAGGTATGTATCTCAACATCTTGGACTGATTCAGGACCGCAAAGGAACTTTCGAAGGTTCATCAATCCTATCGCACCAATGTATTCTGCTAGCACTAGATATGTCCGACCCTGAATTGATGCTATCAAGCCAGTCTGTACTACTCCAGGATATCTCCCCATCTCATTAAGGAGCGTCTCTTCATCCTCTTGACCATCAGTATGGAGTAAAGCTAGGAGCAATTCTGCTTCAGTCATAGCAGGCCTCATAATGACAACGAATTCTTCAATGACACCTTGTTCGACAAGCTTCGTGACCCTCTTCCTCACGGCATTTGCAGTCATCCCTAACTTGAGTGCCAGCTCTTGGAACGTCGCTCTGCAATTGCTATCAAGTTCTAGGATGAGTCTCTTATCAATTGGGTCCAGTGCAAACACCTGCTGCTATGTATCAGAAGCGTGGACGGAGAAGAATATATCTCTTAGTGATTTGAAGCGATTTAGGAAGACCCAACAGAAGGGCTGTGTCATCATGTCCAACAAACGAAACGAAGAGTCATGGAACAAGTTATCAGACCACTACCAGGCAGCTCAGATTATATCCTTGGAGAATGTTCACTACAATCCGTATGGGCCTGGAGAGCGTGAGCTGGGAATCATAGGTGATGTCAAAGGACTTGACATACTTGAGGTCGGCTGTGGCGGGGGTCAGAATAGCATTGTATTGGCCAAATGGGGTGCAAAGTCTGTGGTTGGTCTGGACCAATCAGAGAAACAGCTCGAATATGCAAGACGACTCGCTGAGAGTGTCAATGTCGACGTGCAGTTCGTGAAGAGCGATATGGAAGACATATCCATCCTTGGTGACGCAACATTTGATCTGATTGTATCAATGCACGCCATGAACTATGCATCTGACATTCAAAGTGTCTTCAATGAGTGCGCGCGGCTACTTAGAGTCGATGGCAGATTTGTGACATGCATGAACCATCCCATCTGGCTTGTGTTTGGTGAGGCGATGGAGATGAATGATCTGTCAAAGATTGTCAATTACTTCAGGAACGAGAGAGAGATTTGGGATTGGACGGACTATAATGGAGATTCCATTGCTACATTCGAGTCTACGGGCTGGCGTTTAGCCCAGATAATTAACGGTCTGATAATCGCAGGCTTTAGAATCGAAGGAATCTTTGAGCCAAAGGGCTATACACGGGAGGAAATTGAGACTCTACCCACAGAATCTATGCCCTATCGTGAGTCTAAAGATCCGTACTACCCATTCGTTGATACGAATCAGATATTCCCCAATTCAATAATAGTATCAGCAAGGATAGAGAAGTAGGCTGGATAACTCCAGCTCTCTCTTTGATAATATAGTAGCGCTGCTACCAATCATGCATTCTATAGTATTCCTCGACCATTTTGTCTATGTTCACTGTAGAGCCCTTAGTGGGTCCTCGTGGAAGTGGTTCACAGACAAAACGATCAGGTAGAGTATCATCTTCTCTACTGACCCCAAACTTCTCATTGAGCTTGCGCTGAAGATTCACTGAGTCGCCCATCAGTTTCTGGAGTTTCTCAGCAGAGTAGTCGACGCCCGTCCCAGACTTCAGCAAAGCAGACGCATTGTCGAAGTTGAGAACGTCCATACAGAGACCTATGTTCTTACACATAGTCATGGAATCAGTCAGGAGAGCTATCTTTTCCGAATAGGTCACCAATGCGGCTTTGCCCTCTTCCTCCATTCTCATTGCAGCCTTCTCTGTTCCAAACCGCCTCTTGGACTCCTCTAACCTGTTGGTGAGTTCGAAGTATGGTTCAGCTCTGAGATGGTCTCCGCCTCGAGATGCGATAGCATAGGTCAGACCGTATGCCTTGATTCCCCTTGGGTCACCGCATATGATGTCGAGACCCTTAACTTGCATGACGAGTTTCTGGGCTTCCTCACTGAAGTCCTTTGAGAGTTTTGTTGCACCATCAGCGAGTCGGTCACCAATGCCCTCTCGGAGGGTTAACAAGTTCACTGCATTTCTGATGGATTCTACATCACCCCAGCTTATGCTGAGCCCGTCCAGCTCTTCAGGAGAGAGGAAGCCCTTCTCCTGACATTCAATAATCCAACCGATGACCTCAGAAGTTGATATTGAGTCAAGGCCCATTTGGTTGAGCCAGGTGTTCATCTCGAGGGCAAAGGGGAGGTCATCACTGCCAAGCCTGGAACTAAAACTACACAGAGTTTCGAACTCGGGCCCTTCGGCTTCGTACTCTCCAGCGACATAGTAACGTGAACAGTGAAGATTGCAGTTGAAGCAGGCCTTGTTCTTCACCTTGTATTCGTCAGCAAGGCGTTCTCCAGAGATATCATCAACATAGTCACAGACGCCTTCCTGAAAGTGGTTTGTGGGAAGGATTCCAATGCTGTTGAGGTCGTTCATCAACATAGTCGTGCCCAGTCTGTACCGCTTGTCATACTCATTATGAGCAGCAATAGCATCACGCATCTTCTGCACTTCACTGAGGAACGCGATGGGTTCAGCAACTTCTACTGCGCCTAAGCCCCTGACCCCCAATGCCTTGAGTTTCTTAGAGCCCATGACAGCGCCCATACCAGTCCTACCATTCACCCGATTCCCACTGGATACTATAGTCGCAAATAGAACGAGATTCTCCCCAGCAGGTCCAATAGCGGCGACCTCTATGGAATGATCTCTCTGGACTTTCCTGATTGAAGATGTGGTCTCTACAATAGTCTTCCCTGTCAACTCCTCACACTTGACGAACTTAACGCCATTGTTGTTTACAAGCAAGTAGGTTAGGGTTTCTGCTCTTCCGGTGATAATGATTTGATCGAATCCTGTGAGCTTCATCTCAGCAGCGAATTGGCCTCCTGCAGCTGAGTCTCCTAGAATGCCTGTCATAGGTGACTTTGCGGTTACAGTATAATACGCCGATGCAGGGAGGAGTGAGCCAGTGAGTGGACCAACACCAAAGATGATAATATTCTCAGGGCCAAGAGGGTCACAACTTGGATCTAGCTCTTCAAAAAGCCTCTTCGTGTTGGCGGCACGCCCACCAATGACGGATTTGATCCATGATGCGCTGGTCTTCTCAATCTTGAAGCGTTCGTCTGAGAGGTCGATTCTCAGAATATTGCCGCCATAGCCATAGCTAGCCATGCTCTCCCCTCCATGAGGTTCTAACTGCTTGGCCTTTAGTTTCGACATAGAGCCGTCGACGTTCACTCGTGTTCATCTTGTCAGTTCTATTCTTCATTTCTGACAAAGAGATAGGAGTCTTGGAGGTCTGTGTGAAGATAATTGCACCTTCGGTACATGCATCCACACACTTCGGTCTTCCACCGCATAAGTCACAGACATAGACGAGGTCATCGAGCTGTTCTATGGCCCCTATAGGACACTTACGCTCACAAGACCCACAGGCGTTGCAGATGGTTGGTGCAATAATAACCTCACCAAATGCTCCAATGGTCATAGCATCAACTGGACAGTCCATGCAGTAGCGCTCCTCACATTGTACACAAACAACTGGCCCATCGATTCCTGTTTCGTAGATATGCATCACTTTCATTCTAGCTAGACGGTTTGAAACCTTACTCGTGTGGAAGAACGAACAAGCTGCCTCGCAGCTTCTACATCCAGTGCACTTACTGATATCAACATGAATCATGGAACTAGTCCTCAGTCCATTCAAGTCTAAAGATGACTTTGCCTTCAGGATCAGGGCAGGTGAAATTCTTCACACTCTTTACCCAGTGATCATCTGGTAGGTTCTCTTTGACATTGAAAATCGGAAACACTGGCATCATGCTTTGTAATGCCCACATGCAGACGTTGTTTCCCTCTGGAATGCTTAGCTTAGACCCTTCTACAAAGAAGTGATCACCTACCAGTACTGGCAGGTTGCAGTGCCCATCAATGCGCTCAACAGTCACCTTGATCTTTGCCATTTTGACCATCCACGCTCCACAGTAATGGGCCTCTTAAAGGGTATTGCTCAAGTCGCTCCAGCAAATTGCTCATTACTTTTGTTCTGAACTTGTGAAATAGTAGGCGATGTTTGCTCCAGTCTGAACTGTCTGCATGGAACCTGGTGTACCTAGAATGTCCCCACAAGGATAAGCCCAAATATACCCATCAATAGGCATCGTGACTTCTTCCAGCACTTCTCCGTAGAGGTCATATATCTCTGCAAAGGCATCACCTTTCCTCAGGAACTCTCCTGGGACTTTTAGAAATCGAATGAGTCCACCTCTGTTGGCTCGCATTACCCCTTCCCATTTACACGCCCCTCCAATAATAGGAAAGCCCTCTTGAGGTTCAACCTCGCCATCCAGCATATCAAAGGCTTTCATAATATTGAGGACACCTCTTATGCCAGCGGTAGTTGATGGTTCAGATATCCATCTTCCATCAATAAGCTCCATGAGCAGATCAGGCACTCCCTTCTTAGCCACCAGATTGGCTAGAGTAGGTGGTGAGTCTTCTTCGAAGGGTGTATCATCAACAACTGTAGTTACTCCAAATGCCTTGGCCATCTTCCATAGTGCATCTTTGGTCTTCGGGTTTCCAACTAGGATTTCTTGAAAAATGAGAGAATCAGGGCGCGTGTTGCAATGGATGTTTATGACCATATCCGCCTTACTCCATGCTTCTTGCCATAGTGCATAAGCAAGTCGCTCAGTCGCAGTACCATCTGGTTTGTCTGCAGTTAGCGGACTGGCACTGCCTCCGCCTCCAAGATCTTGATTGTCAATCCAAGAAAGATACTGATGATGCATGTATGCAAGAGGATTTTCAACTGGAATGCCAATTATTGCACCTCTCAAATCTTTTGGATTCACTTTTTCACGCATGACTTTGTGAATGACCTCGACACCTTGAATCTCGATTCCATGCTGTGTGGAAACGACAAGTAGAGTGGGCCCTTTCTGAGTACCCTTCATCACAAGAACGGGGATATCAATTCTATCGGATGTATTGAGTTCAACGCCCTTGATGACTCCCTTACTTAGATCACCTGGCTTTGCTTCTGCAGTTCCAACTTTGAGTACATCTGACATTGTTACCACTAGATGATGCGATTGTGGCTACTGCATCTTATTTTTTGCGGGTTAGCTTCTTCGCTTATGCTACTGACGCCCTTTCCAATTCCTCAACATCAATTCTTGGCTCAATGCTCTTTGTCATTAAAACTCCAAGGATGGAAGACAACCTGAAGAATGCCGAACTGTTTATGTCACCGAAGTAGGATTGGAACCAAGTCCTTACAGACATATCTATGAAGGCGATGGTCAATGGGTACTGAACTTGACATTCTAATCCGAAATGGCTCAATCCTTGATGGAACTGGCAAAGTCCCCTTCAAGGGGGATGTAGGAATCACACAGAAAAGAATCACCGAAATCGCTGAGAGGATATCTAGAGACGCTGCTGAGATTATCGATGCCTCAGGGAAAGTTGTGAGCCCGGGATTCATTGACATTCACAGTCACAACGACACGGCTCTCCCTTTTGATAATAGACTGGAATCTATGATTCGACAGGGAGTGACCACTTCTGTCATTGGCAACTGCGGTTATTCCCTAGCTCCAGTGAATGAAGACAGAATCGAGATGATGAAGAAGGAGATAGATCTCTTTACTCCGCCAGGTCAAGATCTGGAGATAACATGGAGAACATTCGAGCAATACCTCGATACTCTTGAAAATAACAAGACAGCTATGAATATCGTACCACTAGTTGGCTTTGGTGCAGTGAGGATAGCTATGGGCCCTGCATATGAGAACCGGAAGCCATCTTCAGACGAAATGGCTGCAATGAAACAGCTTGTTAAGGAGGCTATGGAAGCTGGAGCGTTTGGTCTCAGTACAGGGCTAATCTATGCTCCTCAAGTGTATGCAGAGACCTTGGAAGTACTTGAACTGGCAAAGGTCGTGGCTGAATACGGCGGACTCTATTTCTCACATATACGAGGTGAAGGTGAAACTCTAATTCGTGCGGTGAAAGAGCTCATAGCCATTGTAGAGGAGTCGGGTTGTCGTGGCGGACAAATTGCTCATCATAAGGTTGCAGGTAGACCATTCTGGGGCGCTAGTAAGACAACGCTGAAAATGATTGCAGAGGCCAATGAACGTGGACTCATGATTGCGTGCGACCAATACCCCTACAACAGGGGGGCTACATCACTCATTACTGTCCTACCTCCCTGGGTCCATGAGGGAGGTATTGATGCCATTCTTGAAAACCTGAAAGACCATTCATCCAGAGAAAGAATCAGAAAAGATATCGAGTCAGGGATTGAGGGCTGGGAAAATATGATCAATGAATCAGGATGGGACGGCATTTACATCTCATCTGTCAAGACAGAGAAATGGGCGGGAGTAGAAGGTTTCAGTCTTGCATCCATCAGTGAAACGAGAGATTATGCGGATCCTGCTGACATGCTCTTCGAACTTCTTCTAGACGAAAAGGGTGAGGTCGGAATGACAATGGAGAGCATGGGAGATGAAGACATCCATCGAATAATGAAATCTACCTATACGATGGTCGGGACCGATGGAGAGGGAGTAGCACCGACAGGAGTTCTAGGCTATGGTAAACCTCATCCACGGTTTTATGGCACTTATCCCCGTATTCTCGGAAAATACGTCAGAGAAGAGGGACACCTATCTCTTGAGGAAGCGATATGGAAGACGTCAGGCTTCCCAGCTCAGCAGCTGGGTCTCGATGAGAGAGGACGAATACAAGAAGGGATGATAGCGGATATTGTAGTGTTCAACTCTGAAACCGTGATTGACAATGCTACATTCATGGATCCTCACCAGTTTCCCGAAGGAATTCTGGAAGTCATAGTGAATGGAACCCGAGTTGTTGCAGACGGAAAACAGAGTGATGAACTTCCAGGAGTCATTCTTCGTCACAGTACCTAGACAATACAGGTTCTACCCAAAGAATAAATCCCGGCCTAGTAGTGAATCAAGTGCATTAGATGTATGGTGAAACTCATGGTCATTGAGAAGTACAAGGAGAGAACTCCATCCTCCAAGAAGCTCTGGGAGAGAGCTGTAGGCCTATTCTGTGGCGGCATCAATCACAACATCCGAACCTTTGGTCTTGATAACTGCGATGCGTATCCACCCTATATCGCAAGGGGTGATGGATCACATATATGGGATGTAGATAACAATGAATACATCGACTGGTGGATGACTCACTACTCTCAGATTCTGGGACACAACAACTCAGCTGTGCGAAGCGCACTAGCCGCACAAATTGAAAGGGGGATTCATTTCGGCGGTCTCAACGAGCACATGGTATCGCTTGCTGAGAAGCTCAGAGAGGGGGTCTCTTTCTTGAAGAAGATGAGATTCTGCTCTACTGGTGCAGAGGCAACGATGTATGCAACTCGGTTGGCGCGTCTTTTCACGAAAAAGAAACTCGTAGCGAAGACCCTAGGGGGATGGCACGGTGGCAACGATGCATTGGCATATCACCTCCAGTCACCATACACCGATGAACCATACTTCAATGGTGTTTCATTCAATTTCAATGAGAGAGCCAGTTTTGACAAAGTGATGAAGGAGCATGGGAGTGATCTCGCCGCTGTAATTATCGAACCAGTCTTGGGAGCAGGCGGTGCAGTTCCTCCAGACAATGACTTCCTACCATATCTTCGAGAACAGACGGAGAGCCGTGATATACTGTTGATCTTTGACGAGATCATTACAGGCTTCAGATTCAGCTATGGTTCTGCAGGAGAGAATGAATTTGGAGTAATTCCTGATCTCATGACTCTGGGGAAGATTGTAGGAGGAGGAATGCATCTCGGTGTCTATGGCGGACGTGAGGATATCATGGGTCTTGCCACTCCAGGAGCAGAAGGAGGTCGTTGGGTTGGTGGAGGGACTTTCTCAAGTCACCCTCTAGCAATGACTGCAGGCTGCGCGGCACTCGACCAGCTGAAGGGAAAGAAAGACGAGTATCCTGGGCTAAACAAGAGATGTACAGATTTCAGAAATGAAGTGAACAGGATTTTCGATGAGAGTCAATACAAAGCGATTTCCACTGGGCATGGGTCTCTTGTCTATATCCATTCTCTCTATAACAGAATGGATGGCCCTCCGCTGACAGGTACCGATATAGGAAAGGAGCTTGACCACGACGCGCTTGACAAGTTCCAGAGTCTACTTATGCAAGAGGGAGTTTACGGATATCATGGTCTAGGAGCGATGTCCTTCTCTCACACTAAGGAAGATGTTGAAAAGACCCTTGATGCAATTCGAGCTGTGGTCACCAACTGAGGTGAGATTTTGGAGTTTAGGATTGAACCAATAGGATTCGTGAAGAAGCCCGAGGATGGAAGAATCTTTCTGCATATTGATTCCAGATTCTGGGATGCTACGCTTAATATTGACAAGTTCTCACATATCCATGTCATTTGGTGGGCCACAGGATTTGACATGCCTGAGTATCGAACGCACCTGCAAGATGTACCTCCTACTGAAGGAGCAGAGAATTCTGGTGTCTTTGCCAGTCGGTCTCCAGCAAGGCCCAATGTCCTCTGCCTATCTATTGTGAAACTTGTTGCCTTGAATGAAGAAAACAGAGTCATTGAGATAGATCAAATAGATGCAAAGGATGAGACCCCAATAGTCGACATCAAGCCCTATCTCCCCTCCTCCGATAGAGTTGATGATGCTGCGGTTCCCGAGTGGTTCAAGGATCTTAAGAAAAGATACACAAAATAAACTGGATTTCTAGTAACAGTAAAAGGGAGTGAGAGTGCTCATGCCATAATAGACACGAGCACGGGCTCACATGAAGCGCCAAGAAGAAGGAGCTCGTAAAGAGCCAACTTCATTGCCCGCGGTTATACTGGTAAGCCCATGCGATGGCTCTTGTTGAGATCTTCTTTCTCGGTGCCTTCTTCCTCTTCTCATTCTTTGCTATTGCCATGTCTACCTACTTCCTTTATTGTTTGTACAGGCATGACCAAAACGCTACGCAAGGCCAATCAGGCCTCCGCGTGTAATCGTGAAAGATCGACTCAAGCGAGTAACGCTTGGCAATACGCCTGGCAATCCGTTTCCACGGATTGCGATTTTTCCTGCCTGTCATTCATTTCACCTCGTGGCTGTTACCGCCCGGTTTCCCGCGCGCTTCCAGTTAACCACGTAATAGTATTACATATTACTATATATAAGTATTGTGGGATGGTATTATTGTGTCTTCAGGGTGCAGTATGCTGGCAATTTCAGGGGAATCTCAAAACCAATGTTGCGTTTAACGAAAGCAAAAAGTCACTATTGGAGTCCTCAATATGTGAACCTGTATCGTGAGCCTAGATAGTGACTTCGTATTATATTCTGACTCGGTGTGTTCTCTGAGTGATAGAAGATGATTGGAAGTGAAACAACCGGCATTCGGAGAGAATCCGCAGCTAATCTTATGGATTTAGTAGAAAAGAATGTCAGCTCTATCGATATGCTTAGCTCACAACTCGATATGTCCACTGAAGAAACTCAGAAGATGCTCTTGCAACTAGTCGATGAGGGCAAGCTAGCTGGGAAACTCACAGCGGATGGAAGCCGATTCTTCAGGTCTGATGTTAAGACATCAGAGGCTCCAATAATTCCATCCTCACCAGAGCCTGAAATTGAGAAAAAGGGCACAAAGCCTGGAATCTTCATTATACTATCAGGATTTATCCTGTTTGTCGTAGGAAATCTTCTCGTCAATTTGAATATTGAGTTCAGCATTCTTTGGGGCCTTGGCTCTGCTCTGCTACTAGCTGGACCCTTAGTCCTAATTGCTGGCTTAATCTATGTCAGCAAGATGAACCCCCCTCAGAAATTGAGATAGCAGAAGACCGAGATTCACACCGCTCACACAGCTTTATTAGGAAAACATAGTGGTCTAGAAATGCAGGTAGGACGAGCCTGTCGTCACCTACGAATACGATCCCGATCCGATTCCCGGATGACCCCTACTCGTTTTGTATACCTGTTACTCACAAACCAGAGTGAATTAACATGAGCGAACCAGAACCTATTCTTGCTATCATCTCAGACCTTAAACCCAGGATGAAGAACCTCACAATATCCTTCAAGGTTCTCTCCAAGGGAGAGGCTCGCGAGGTAACCTCAAGGCATGACGGTGAAACCCACCGTGTTGCAGACATTGTCATTGGAGACTCCAGTGGCATAGTGGTAATGCCCCTGTGGGATGACTCCATTGAGGCATTAGAGGTTGGCAAGACCTACAAGCTTGAAAATGGATATACTGGACTTTTCCAGAGGAATCTTCGCCTCAACATCGGCAGATACGGCGTCGTCAATGAAGCTGAAGAAGCAATTGAAGAAGTCAATGAGGAGAATGATCTCTCAGCGGAAGAGCATGAACGACCACAGAGAAGATACGACCGACGCGGTGGCGGAGGCTACGGCGGCGGGGACAGACGTGATGGTGGATATCGAGATCGCGGCCGCGATAGTAGATACTAGAGTCAGTTTCAACTAGAGGCACTGGCCTGGACTTGAGCACGATTGTTCAGGAGCTCAGCGCCTAGGCCTCTCTTCTCTTCTTTCTTTCACAATTCATTCAAGATTCATAATAGTCAGCCAGTAGTGCCTTCATGAAATCTGAACTTTTTTTGATAATGACCATTGGATTACTCACGATGTATGAAAATCTGTATGTAATGGCTGCACTCGGCTTATTCCACACGATATACTCAGGACGAGTCAAGAAGATTTGAGACCATTCCTCACAGACGCTGTCGAATTTCTGAAGCATTGTCCGATGGTCATAGTTCATATGAATTGTCAAATCGAATGTGTATCGATAGGCAACCTCTCCGGTTGTGAGCATCTTGAGTTGTTGCCATGCATCATCTAGAGTTTCTCGATAGGAGTGACGCGCATCATCTCTGTCGCGAATTGCCGCCTCTTCTTTTGCCTCTACATATTTTGAGAGATCAATTCGGAAATTCGTGACCTCGCTGCTGACAACCTTACTATTTGGAACTAGCTGGATTGTTTCATCTGGAAGTAGAACTCGGGTGTAGTTGAGAGTGATTTCTCTCACGATCCCTTCCATTATGCCGATTCTGACATAATCCCCTACTCTAAAGGGTCGAGCTGCTAGCACGTAGAGTCCGCTTACGATATTGCTCAAAGCTGTCGAAAATGCAAGACCCAATGCAGTTCCAAAGATTGCAGATACTGAGAGGATAGCAGCATAGCTAGCTTCAAAGAAACTCACTAGCAGCATCACAAATACAATGAAGAAAATGAGTCTAAGGATAAGAACAATGCTGGTCGCAGCTTCTTGGCCCATCCCGACAGATAAGAGTGACCTCTTTGCAACTCTAGTGACGACTATGTAGACAATGCCGATGATTACCAACGCGGCAATCAGAAATACATACGGTGAGATTTGGTTCCAATAGAATTGCAGATAGGCTATCGGGTCAACCAGAAAATCGGGCGGAGTGTCCTGCATCATCTAAATTCACTTCATGTTTTGAAATGCTTGCCTATTTCAATTCTCCCCAAGCTACAAGAGGTGCAAATCCAAATCTATTGATAGGCTTATTAGAAGACTTTCCGTAGGTTCAATTGCCGTACGGAACTGAGGGTTAAACCTTGAATCGAAGTTTCTGGATTCGGATGGCCATCAAGATAATTGCCATCTTGCTTCTGCCCATTAATATCATAATCGAGTTTGGCAGTCCAGGGTTCTACCAATACATATCTCTCATCCTAGTATTGGGTACGTATCCCTTTTTTGACGGCCTTCTTCCGACCCAGAGTTTCTTCCCCTTCGCTCCGGATCCCATCACTATTTTGCTAGCCATAGTGGTGTGTCTTCCTGGACTCTATTTCAGCCGCTGGATGGAACAACAGCCAAGGGAGCAAGCAGTGAAGAAGATGGCACTAGCTGCGGCAGTCTTCACTTCACTCATAACGTTCCCCCTTGCATTGTTTATGCCATATAATCCATTCATGCCGATGTACGGGGGCCTCATGATGGCTCAATCAGCGGTCCCTTGGGCGATTGCTTTGTTTGTGATCCTTCCTATAATGGGCCGACACGGTTCGTATATAGACTCGGATAGAAAAGCGGGACAGTTCTCAGACACCCCTGAACACTTAATCCATGATGGGGGTATTCGACCCGGGAAATACACAATCCTAGGCTATGCGTTAGGCATAATTGCCCTCTGCATTCCCAACATTGGTTTTATCTATAGCTATGATTATGGATTCGGTCGTTTTAACATTCAACTGATGACACCAGTATGGATGGGAAACTACACTCAGTGGGGCCCAGGAGGAGGTTCGTTCTATCTTTCTATCATGCCTTCCATCACTGTTTTCATGTTCTTTCTCTTAGGCATATTTACTATCATATTCGCATTCTCGATACTACAATACTTGCAGACCCACATTCCAAGAATGAGAGTACTTGCGTACGGTGCACTCTCACTGATAGCACCGTACATCTTCTTCATCACTATCGCCCCCTATATGACAATGGTCCCTATACCTGTGCTATTGGCACTAGGATTGCCAATCGTATTCCTCATGAAGCCGATTCCACCCAGACAAACCATCTGGGAAGACAAGAGCGTCAAGATGTGGTACGAGAAGGAACATGAGATAACAGTAATGGGAAACCAGCCTCCAATGAAGCAGATGATGCGTTCTGAGCCCTCTCCTACAGTGAAAGTTCCTTTCACCTACCTCATAGTCTCCAAGATAAGGAGCCTGCGTTCTCCGAATATGAAATCAAATCCAGTAACAAATCCTGAAAAAGCGGATTGGGCGGAAACGGAGGACTTGTGGCAATCGGATGAAGAAGAATAGTCCTCCCTATTTCTCTTCGAATACCAATGTCTTTACAACAACTGGAACTACGACGTTTTCAATTATAGGCTCACCAATGTCCACAAAATCGCCTTCATGGAGAGAGATCTCGTCAATGGACAGGATTTCATTGGTCACTCCGGTTTCTCGCTTCATAACATTCCCCACACTATTGCCGATGTCTGTGTCATAGCACATCAAGATTGGCGTTCCATTGGCCACGGTTCTTGGTAGTCCAGCCACAATACCCTTGGCGAATTGAGTAAGGCTCTCATATGAAGGACGGACTGCATCTGCAAAGGCTAGTAACAGCGGATCGGTACCCTCTACAATATCAAACCTCTTGAGAGCATTCTGGATTGCGTCTCGAACTTTATCGGATGATGTCTTTCCTCTCGGAACATATGGAGTGACAACAGGCAAATTCCTCAAAGGATACTCGAGACCTGAGGAGAGAAATGTGGTTGATCCGCTAACCTGCAGGCTTGATTGCCCTGCTCCAATCACTGTTGCGCGGATACGGTGTTCTGGCTCAGACATTGGAATCTCATGCTTTTCGACTAGATTCCCTATTGATTTGGCCAGTAGTCGCCCTAAGTCATTGTACTCATTTGTTTCAAGCCCATAGATGAATTCTGCCACGCCACCTGAGAACATGACTTCATCTACTTTCTCTTGGAAGTCAAGTGGAGGAGTCATCATGAGCATTTCAGTGATCTCTGACTCCTGTGTCCCTTTAATGGCCTCAATGAGAGCATCTGCAAGAGCCTGTGCCAGCAGTTGCTTCGATGAGCCATCTAGATTCTGACCGAGCTTCAATGTGAGGCCAATTTTCTCGCCAAGTCGTTTTCCAGTTTCCTCGAGTCGGATGATGGTTCCGGCGTCATCAGTGGCCACCAGGCGACCCCCAACATTGATGGCAGCGGTCGCGATGACTTTGCCACCTCTACAGACTGCGATGTTAGATGAGCCACCACCGATATCCGCATTCATAATTGTTAGCCCTGTTTCCGCAGAACGCATCACTGCTCCCGCTCCATGGGCTGCCAGAACAGATTCGAAATTGGGTCCAGCTGTCGCTGCTACGAATTTTCCTGTTTCGCCTGCTAGAGCAGCCACAATCTCCTCGGCATTCTCTTTCCGAGCAGTTTCACCAGTGATAATCACAGCACCAGTATCAATCTGAGCTAATTCGAATCCCGCATTAGCATAATCTGAGAGGATAAGTGTCCTAAGAGCTCCGAAATCAATAGTATGAGGATCAGAGAAAGGCGTCAAGTGTATAGGCCCTTTATGGAGCACTTTCTTCTCTTTGATTTCAAACTTCTCAGTCCGACTTTTCAAATCCCTCTCAAGGAGGATGCTACTGAAGACGACGTGTGAAGTCGACGTGCCAATGTCAACGCCGACGCTTGTCAGCAATTTCTGGTGGGTCTTTATCCGCATGGTCTAGCTCGCCGTCCCGGTTGGTCTTGGCCCTGCAATGTTCTCCTTTTAGGTTTGCCATCACGACATCGGCATTCCAATTGCCATGTGCGATGGCCTTTAATGGTAATGCCACAAGCACATCAGGATTAACCATGGATGTACTAGAAGCAATTCGGGATAGAAGAAGTATTAGGAAGTACAAGGACACGGAAGTTGAAGAAGAGAAAATCAGGGTCGTCCTTGAGGCGGCGCAATGGGCACCATCCGCTTCAAACAAACAACCCTGGCACTTCATAGTAGTTCGCGATAAGCAAATGCGTGAGAAGCTTGCTGATGCCCATGCGTATGGTCGATTCATGAGGGAATCGCCCGTTGTCATTGTGGTGCTTGGCGAGCCCGCACGGCATCCCAGGTATAACTTGGCTGATCCACACAACGCAGTTCAGAATATGCTGCTCGCAGCCTATGGGCAAGGATTGAGTACATGCTGGATGGGAGTGCGAGACACAGACATTGAGCCCATCTTTCGTAAACTCCTGAAAATCCCTGAAGATGTGAGAGTCGTTTGTTCAATTTCAGTGGGCTACGGAGATCAAGAGAGAACAAGCAATCGCAGACCAATTGAGGAGATAGTATCTTGGGAGTCCTATGGCGGCAAGAAGTAGTTATGCGAAACTTGGAGGAGAACAGACATGAAGCGCGGCGAACATGACTTGGGTACTCTTCTAAGGTCAATGGAACCCAGTCTTGCAGATGAAGAGTACGTTTTTGTTTCAATGAAAGAGAGTCGACGAGCTGACTTGAACATTGACGCACTCTTGACGTTCAAGGAGAAGGAGGGAGTCACTCTTATCCTCGACAAGACCACAGCCGACTCCCACAGTCTGGAATACTTGGCGACTTGGTCAATGATTACCCTCTCTGTTCATTCCGATCTTGAGGCGATTGGCTTCATCGCGAGAGTTTCATCTGAACTTGCTAAGAAAGGAATCAGTGTAAATGTTGTTTCCGCATTCTATCATGACCATCTATTTGTACCACATGATGAAGGGCAAGAAGCGTTGGAGATACTTCAGACCCTCTCTGAAAACCCCTAGATTGTTATAGCTGGATTATGACTTCAGTGGCTTTCTTGCCGCTCATGTTTTCAATATCGATGCGTCCTATGTTCACCCTTTTGATTGATTTATCTGTCACCTGCTTAGCAAAGACCTTGTCCGGCTCATCTTCCAATTGCTGAATCATCACCTTCAGTGCATGCTTCTTCTCATCATCATCCGAAGCAAAAGTGACTCTTCCCTTGAACTGAGTAGTAGCAAACAGATGGTCACATTCTCCTGTGGCATAACCAAGGTCTTTCAATGCCTGGCCCCATACTCTGTTGTTCTTTTTGAGGATGTCTATCTTCTTCCCTTCTTGAGCACAATGGAAGTAGATGCAATTGTTCTCTGCATCAAAGCCATGACTTAATGTAACAAGGTATGGTTCGTCCTCAAGACTCATAGCTACAGTGATGTACTTGGCTTGTTTTAGAATGGCAATCATTTCATCAGAATCAGTAATCGCCTTCTCTTTTCTTCGAATACCTCGCATCGTATCACATCCGTCTCTGCTGACGCCTTATCTATTGGTTGTCTTTTGACCCAAACATGGTTGAGAGTTGAATCAGTAGCTGCCCAAAAATGTAGGTCAGTCCAACATATGGTCCTGAGAGAAAAGCGGGATCAGTCATGAGATGATAGCCAATCAACCAATCTGAGAACAGGAATAGGAGAAATCCTATTGATATACAGAATTTGTAGGAGGTCGGAAACTCGTCAAACCATTTTGTTATGGCAAATGCCAATACAGTTCCAAGAAGAAGACCGTATCCTAGTATGCCAAATCCCAGCTCAAGCATTGTTGGATTGAAGACCGTTGTCACGAAGAGCAGAATCACCAGAACCAAAACAACGAGCAATGTTACAATATTCTTAGTGATAAATCGTGGCTGCGTTATTCCGGGAGTGAGCAGTAGATTTGATCTATCTCGAAGACCATAGAGGTAGAAGACATGACCGATTCCAAACAGGATTATTCCATTCAGAAGGGTGATTGGAGTGATGTAGAATATCCCAGCCATCAGCAAGTCTCCAATAAATCCGCAAATCATCGCAACAAGAAATAGAAATGCATAGCGCGACCACTCTTGCCAGCGAGCATCAACAAAGTTGACTAGGGCCAATATCACAATTGCAGCTGATGCGCTTAAAAACCATGGATTGGTCACCCCTGTGAATGCGGCAATCATCTCCAATCCTATAATCACAATAACAATTAGGATTCGTATGTAATCTATCTGTGAACTAAGGTACTTGTCACTCATCTGATCATCATTCTCCTGCAAATATCTCCTTCAATGGTTAGAATCATTCACTAACACTGATGATTAAGCCTTTCGAATTCTTGACTGACTGAAAGGAATCCTTTTCTACAGGGTGCAAATCCATCCAAGCCATGGTAAGCTTTCCTGATGTTGAAGCTGCATTCAAGAGAATAAAAGACTCAGTTGTGAAGACCCCTGTAATGACCTCAACGACCATTGATGCTTTAGCAGGCTCAAGAGTCTTCTTAAAATGCGAGAACTTCCAACGTGTTGGAGCGTTCAAATTCAGGGGAGCGCTCAATGCAGTTACGCTGCTCAGTGATGAGGAAAAGAAGATAGGCGTGATAACTCATTCTTCAGGTAACCATGCACAGGCCCTAGCACTTGCATCCAAGAAACAGAATGTGAGATGTACAGTCGTCATGCCTAGCAGTTCTCCAGCTGTGAAGATGGAGGCTACTAAGGGCTATGGAGCTGAGATCGTGGTATGCGAGCCCACTTTAGCCTCTCGCGAGAGTACAGCGGCTGCGCTGATCGAGGAGCATGGATATACCCTAGTACATGCCTACAACAACCCAAACATTGTTGCTGGAGCGGGAACGGCAGCTTATGAGTTCATCAAGGAAGTGGGGTCTCTTGATGCTATGTTTGCCCCTGTCGGTGGAGGGGGTCTCTTGAGCGGGACGTCTATTGCAACCAAGGGGCTCTTGCCACAGGCCAAAGTCATTGCAGGAGAACCAAAGGGTGCCGATGACGCATATCGTTCATTCACTACTGGAAAGATTCATCCATCGATGAACCCGAAAACCATCGCTGATGGTCTTCTCACTTCACTATCTGAGCTTACTTTCTCAATAATCCAAAAATACGTAGATGGTATCGTAACTGTTAGTGAAGAGGAAATCGTCAATGCAATGCGTCTGCTTTGGGAAAGAATGAAGATTGTGGTAGAACCATCAGGAGCAGTTTCTCTGGCAGCTCTTCTGCAAATATGTGACCAGTTCGAAGGACAACGAATCGGGGTCATCCTTAGTGGAGGCAATGTAGATCTTAATCAATTCTTTTCTCACTATTCTACTTAGGGTGCTTCATCGTCAATAAGAAAACCGTCATCTACAGCTCTCTTAATGAGTGTCTGGGCATACTCCCATAGGTCCCTGGATCCAATCTTAAGAGGTTCCTTCTTATCCACAATCTGGGACTTGACAACACCATGTTTCTTCCATGACCAACCCTTGTTATGAAAGCTAAGAATTAACGGTTGAATTGCATCCATCGCGAATGCAAATCGAGCCTCTGGACTTTCCCTGGCTTCATATTCCTCCCAAAGGGAATGCATCTCTACCGCTTGGTCTTCAGGAAGCAATCCAAAGATTCTAGCTGCAGCATCTTTCTCTCTCTTGGCTTTTGTCGAATTTCCCAATGTGTCGTAGAGGAATGTGTCTCCTGCGTCTATCTCAACAAGATCATGGATCAGAAGCATCTTGATAACCTTTAGGAGGTCAATTCCCTTTTCATTAGAATACTCTGAGAGCAGTATTGCCATAGCCGCAATATGCCAGGAATGCTCAGAGTCATTCTCTTGTCGCGTACCATCTGTCAGAGCGGATTGCCGCTCGATGTGTTTGAGCTTATCAATTTCAACAATGAAACGCATTTGCTGAGATAGTCTATCTATGTCCACCAACAGCTTTCCTCCAAGATACTTGTTTGGCCTTAAGATGGTCCATATCACTGTGTTGGAAGAGCATTAGGTTCGGTCAACTCTCCATTCGCCCGTAGTTCATTCAAATGGACGAGGAATTGGAGAAATCCAGATACGGTTTTGCAGAGTATAGTACAGGGATACAAGTTGAAACGCTGGATCATGCATGTTGACATGGATGCATTTTTTCGCAGCCGTGGAACAGTATAGAAATCATCCTGAGTTAGCTGGAAAGCCAGTCTGCGTCGGGCATGACCCAAAAGGTGGTCGAGGAAGGGGTGTAGTACGGACTGCATCCTACGAAGCAAGAGCATTCGGTATTCATTCAGGGATGCCTGTGTCAAAGGCATATCGCCTATGTCCTAAAGCAGCCTTCGTCTCCGGCGAGTTCTCTTCATATAGCAAAGCATCTGCTGAAGTCATGGACGTGCTGAGAGACTACTCAGATGAAGGACGAGTGCGAAGAGCTAGCATTGACGAGGCGTACATAGAAGCAAGTGACCTTGTGCAAGATTATGAAGGGCCATATTCATTGGCACAGACCATTCAAGGTGAAGTTCGTCTTAGAACTAAACTGCCTTGCTCAATTGGAGTAGCTCCAAACATGAGCGTGGCTAAGATAGCTACAGGGATGAATAAGCCCCTTGGGATAACCTTGGTGGGTCAAGATCCAGAAGCTGTGCTAAGGTTTCTAGCTCCATTACCAGTTGATGCACTAAATGGTGTGGGCGATAAGACAGCCCAGCGACTTAGACGATACGAGATTGAGACACTAGGTCAGATCCATGAAATGACCATTACAGACCTTTGGCCTATGATGGGCCGCGGATCGCGTTGGTTGTATAATAGGGCACACGGCATTGACGATCGACCATTACTTGATAATGGACCACGTATCAGAAAATCCATTTCAAAGGACTTCACTTTCATGGAGGATGTTGAGCCGGAAGCAGTTGATTATCTTCATGGGACAATCACTAAGATGTGCGGCAGGATCGGGGATAGACTCCGCAAGAAATCTCTCAGGTTCAGAACGGTCACAGTCAAGATGCGATATGCTGATTACTCAACTATCCAGAGAAGCAAGTCTATCCCGGTAGAGACTGACGACCAAGAGATGCTTCAACAGCTGGCTGTTGAGATCTTTGATAGGAAAAGAGACCCCCACAAATACGTGCGGCTCATAGGTGTGAAGGTTTCAGGACTCACTGAAAGGGG
>JAEOTX010000074.1 GCA_016839605.1 Candidatus Thorarchaeota archaeon
CGAACTCCAATGAGATGAAGTTCGATATCAAGCTGGAGGGCTGGGATTGGGCCTACAATGACTCGATTCTTGTATTCCAGTTCACTGTAGCTGACAGTGAGCATGGTCAGCAGGATGGAACTGGAGAACCAGCAGACTTCGAACAAGACGCCTCTGGCTATCGGTTTGAGTTTGGTAATGCCTACATGGAGTGTGCAGAGTTTGCATTTGCTGACAACTCAACTACTGACCCTCATCAAGTTCAGATGAAAGCTACCCATGGTGAAGCCGAGCAGGGATCTGTTGGTAAGTCGGTATACCTTGCATTCGAGTACTTTGGTAATGAAACACTCGACTATGATCCCACTCTAGGCGTACTCTCAGCTGATGGACCTGTACCACTTGACAGTGAGCAGCTTTTGTTCATTGGGGGTGCAGCAGTTGCTCTTCTCGTCGTAATTGCACTAGTTGTAAAGACCAGAAGATAGGCCGGAACCCGAATCTCTCTCCACGTCTATGTGGTTGGCCCCGCCCTCTGCGGGGCCTTTCTTTTTTTCATCTCAACGCTAGAATCAATGAAAGCTGAACAGCAACTATAGAATCAGGACCATATGTCCTGACCATCTCTCTAGCTACCTCAATATTTGGACCATAGAGGCATTTCCGCATATCATGAAGGTCCGGAACACGCCTGAGGAGATGGAGTTTGCTGAGCCGCTTGATAGCTGAACTGACTGTTCTGGATGGTAGTCTTGTAGTACTCGTGATCTCCTTTGGACTCATAGGTCCACTACTAGCCAGACTACGTAGAACAACCAATGCGCTGCCTGGAAGTTGAAATGCCATTACGCCGACCTCCTTCGATACAGCACGACTACCACTGCAATCATAATGACTAATCCTGAAGCAATTGTCAGTTGTACAGTGATGTCTGCTCCTTGAAAGGCAGCTTCTAATGCATCAGCTGCTGCAACCCATGCGTCTGCTATCTCTGTGAGATGGCTACGTACATCCTCAAGATCTTGCTCGTAGTAATCAATCGCAGCCTCAAGGTCATCAGTTTCGTAGTAGAGGTCAGCAATATTGGTGAATGTTTGAGTCAGTATGGTACCATTCACGGGGTAGTATGCATCAATCAAGCTCGCGTTCTCACTTAGAATTACTAAGTGTGGCAATGCTTGATTCGCACATTCTGAAAATGCCTCTAGGTCCAGTTCTGCGAGAATGTGTGGTAATGTTTCGAGGCTTTCACGATAGGACAGATATTGCAGAGTGATGCCCATTTCTATCTGTAATCCTGTAGTGATCAATGTATAGAATCGGTCAACTTTGTTTGAGCTCACATCATCTAGATAAGCGACTATTGATTCCTTTGTAAGGTCATAGCTAAGGCCTCTAAAGGCATCTGCACCGAAGTTAGCGAAGAACACATCTTCTAGCCCCTCGCCATATGATGAACGGTCGCCTCTTAGCCTCTCACAGACGTATGAGGCAAGACTAGATGCAAAATCATCTGGGGGACCACTACCCGTCTTAACCACTACAGACCCATAGCCCATGTATTTCATTGCATTTTGTAATGTGCTGTAGTTGACTGAGTATAACCATCGACCATCATCAGGGAATCCAAAGTTCTCGCCAAAGGCTCCAACTCCTGGGTCCATGATCATAACCTCACTTGCTGTGTCATTGTACCCAACACATAGAACTGTATGTCCTGAGCCCGTATCCGCTGACTGTATTCCCATGGTTCTTGCAAAATCATAGTCCGAGGGGGGAAGGTAATATGGATCGGTCCAAATAGCCAAGGGGTAGCCATCATCAACTGTGGTTCGTATCAAATCCAGAGCACCAGTCCAACCTTCGATGTCCGTGTAGTTCAACCCCCAAGCTACCATTGCTGGACCATATGCTATACCAATTCCTATGTCATCATCCATGTAGATGTCAATGTTTAGACCGTAAAGACTGGCTATTGTAGGCAAAGGTTCCATTTGTCGAAGCATAGCACCTGATAGAAACACCGCTAAGTCTTCATAGCGGATGTAACCCGCCGAGAACCCGATTCCAGATGCTGAGAAGAGATTGTGAAGATCTAGTGGCGCTCCTGCATGGCGTAGTGCCATTGAGAGTGCAGACCATTGACAGAAGCCATTGATCTCCTGCCATTGATACGGAACTCCCGAGATGTGGCCATATCCTTCACTTGCCGGTGTATAGCCAGGGCTAGAAACAGCTAGCCCCGGCTCGGAGATAGAAGAAGGAAGCCCCATAGCAGTTACGCATAATGCTGCAGCGATTATTATCGCGATGTAGTTCTTATTCAACTCTATAACTACCCCCTCTTGACAGAAACTAGAACTGAATAGCCTCTGCCGTATTTCCATCTGAAAACCCGTGTAAGAGTACTCTCACGCTTTGCTTTTTCAGTTCTGTATTTTCTCCTCCCCACCTACATTCACCTCCAAGCTAATAGCTTGCTTCTGTCAATCTGCCCTCCAACGATCTTGAGATATGCATCCTCAAGGTCTTTGGTTTTTGTAGAAGCCACAATCTCTTCAGGTGAACCAACAGTCACTAGAACTCCATCGTTGATTATGCCCACAATGTCACACGCATCTTCGGCAAAGGATGTCTGGTGCGTGCAGATGAAGAATGTGGTTTCGGTTTCCTCAGCAAGTACATGGATGAGGTCCTTGACAAGCGCTCCTGCACTGGGATCGAGTCTAGATGTGGGCTCATCCAAGAAGACAAGTCTTGGTTCATGGAGGATTGTTGAGGCCACCAAGACCTTCTGTTTCATTCCACTTGAGTAGGTGTCAAGGAGGTCGTCCTGACGGCTCTCCAACCCTAGCATGGTTAGCAGACTATCAATACGCCTCCTGAGAGACTCACCCTCAAGATTGTTCAAAGCTCCAATGAACTCGAGAAACTCAATTGCAGAGAGTTTGGAGTAGAGACCTGGGGTCTCAGGCAGGAGACCAGTCATAGATTTAATCTCTCCCGCCTTCTGGACTATGTCCATCCCCAGTACCGTGGCAGTGCCGCTCGTGGGCTTCATCAACCCAGAGAGCATGCGCACAGTTGTCGTCTTTCCTGCACCATTGGGACCCAAGAAGCCGAAGCGGCCTCCTGAAGCTACCTCTAGATCAAGGTTTCTGACTGCTTGAATTGCACCAAAGGTCTTGTTCAGTCCCAGGGTCTGGATGGAGATGCCGTTGTTGCTCATCAGCATTACACCTCCACCTTTCCAAGGCTGCGGGTGCCTAGATACAACATCAAACCACCTACAAGCAATAGTGCAGTGGGTCCAAGTAGCATCTCCACAACATAGAATCCACTAATACCAAAGATACTCTCCATGAATCCGAAGAGATTGAAACCGAGTCCAATGTCTAGGAAGATCGTTGCAAAGAGAGGACCGATCAGTGTGAACTGAGTCAGCATCATAGAGGTCATCAAGACTGTCTGATGTGCTGATGACTTTGTATCCTCGTAGTTTGGATTCTGAGCAGTGACACCCATGGCAACCATCACTGCACCACAGACCACAACGAATGATGTGATGAAGATCTGAATTGCGGTTAGGGGAGTTAGACCGAACATGAATGTCATCGCGAGTGTTGGTGCTAGACTGAGGGGTACAGCCATCATGAATCCGGTTGCAATGCGTGCTCTCATGAAGCGTGACGCTCCCTTCGGCGCACTGCGAATTATCCAAAGCTGATCCTTTGACTCAAGGAACCCTGTCCCTGCAAAGGGGAATACACCAACCACGCCTATCATTATAGTAATCATAGGAAGAAGCGTTTCAACTTCAAACACGTCGCCGTCCATAATGCTCATCTGCTGCATTAGGATTGGTAGAATAATTGCCAAGACCACTCCGTAGAATATCTTGGAGAGGTTCTGTGCCTTTCTACCATAGTCCTTCAGACTTACAACTGTAAGAGCACCAAAGGGACCCTTTGCCACTCTTCGGACACCACGAATGAAGATGTTCTCGCGACCAACAGTAGTGACGGTTTCAGTTCGTACACCAGCACTTATTGTGAAGACTCTGTCAGCTGCTGTTATTGCTATAGGAACGAATGCCAGACCAAAAGCGGCCATCAGTAATGCACTTGTCAGCATGTCTAGCTGGAGGATAGCACCGAAGCCAAGAATCTGAGACCCGGTAAGACCGATTCCGTTGAATGTGATTGCCGCCCAGCTCACTAAGTCAGCAGGCCAGGTGAAAGGCATCACTAGGAATGCGTTCATTCCGAGGATGTCTGACAGCTGTGGCATAAAGAACATCAGACCATACATAGGTACGATTACTATTAGGGCGATCACAACTGAGAGGGCTTTAGCAATGTCATTGCCTCGTGCAGAGTCCCCAAGTCTGGCCTGCACCATGGCAGTGATGAAGTTTGACAACCAGATGGTCGAGAGGACCATTAGAGCAATCACAGTGTATACTACTGCCTGACCCAGAAGTGAAACCTCAAAGGCTAGCATGAAGGGAGATATCAGCAACGGGGCAAACACCATGACAATCAACCCGTACATGGGTATCTTGCCAACAAATGTTCCAGTCAGAATGTCCCTTGTCTTCACATTATTGGACAGGAAGATCTCCCACTGTCCAATCTTTATCTCTTGCAGAGAGAATGAGAGGGGGAACAGTAGTAACAGTGCCCATAGGAAGAGCATGACTGTCCGCATGAGTCCTGGAAACATCACCATCAAGAGTGTGCGAATAGTCTCCATTGGTATAATCAACTGGATGAATGTGTTGATTATCAGCGGAGCTAAGTAGATAGCCCATATTGCTGCCAGTGCAAACATCAGTCCAGCCATCGCTTTTCTGTGCTTTCGCATTCCAGCTGTTAGTACAAAGAACTCTGCCTTTGCGATATGATACCACTTTCGTGTCATCACTTCACCTCCAAGCCAAGAGGACCTCACGGTCGACTTTGCCACCTACAATATTCAGGTATGCCTCTTCCAGATTCCTTGCTCCAGCAGCTTCGATAATATCCTGAGGAGCTCCGCGTGTGATTACTTCACCCTCGTTGAGGATTCCAATGACATCACAGACGTCTTCTGCAAAGTTCGTCATGTGAGTGCAGATGAAGAATGTCGTGTCGGTTTCCTCAGCAAGTATAAGGATCAAGTCCTTGACAATGGCACTTGCACTAGGATCGAGCCTCGAAGTAGGCTCATCCAAAAAGACTACCTTGGGTTCATGTAAAAGAGTAGAGGCAACCAAGACCTTCTGCTTCATGCCTGATGAGTATGACTCCAGCAAGTCGTCCTGTCTGCCTTCTAATCCCAGTATACCAAGTAGGCTATCGATACGTCTGTGCAACCCATCGCCATTCCTACCATTAAGTGCTCCAATAAATTCTAAGAACTCAACAGCAGAGAGCTTTGAGTACAGACCGGGGGTCTCTGGGAGAAGACCAGTTATTGCCTTGATATCGTCGCGATCTTTACTAACATCTATGCCGCATACTTCCGCATATCCGCTAGTCTGTTTTAGAAGACCTGAGAGTATACGGACGGTGGTTGTCTTCCCAGCCCCGTTTGGACCAAGGAAGCCGAACCTGCTACCCGACATCACCTCTAGGTCTAGATTACGTACGGCTCGAACAGTATCGAATGACTTGTTCAGCCGTTCTGTGCGAATTGTTATTCCGTTTCTAGCCAACTTTCTCACCAAATGTCTTGCAGTAAATGTTTACCGCAATCTATGTAAACAATCACCAAGTTTATATATAAACTTTCCCACGTACGTAGTGAAGAATTACCCGAAAGCTTTATAGCTGGGTAACGACACAAACAGTGAGGATAAGAAGATGCTACTCTCAGTTCACGAAGCAACGGTCTGGTGGGAGTTCCAGCACGGAAAGACCACTGGGGAGATTGCTAGTGACTATGAGGGGAATCGGGCAGCACCCACCTATGTCTATGGCCTCTTTGAGCAATCTGCCAAGGAGTCAGAGCGGGACGGCATAGAACAGGTTCAGCTCAAAGACACCCAATATGTTTCAAGAGTGCTCAACAGAGCAAGGTCAAAGATCGAAAAGGCGCTCAGGGACCAAGCCAAGAGTCATAGGCTTGACATTGAGACCGTTCAAGATTACAAGGGGCTACTTAGAGGATTTGACTACCAAGCAAACACAGAGGTCAATATCATCTATACAATGAAGCTTGGTGTTGTGGTTTGGTACAAGCACGACTCATACGCAGGTAAGCTCTGTCCAGAGTGTCCAAAGCAAGAGGAGTGCCGAGAGACCCTTGATGCCGTAATGACCGAATACAACATCACGCTAAGACCAGACGAGGAGCAGCTCTACATGACTGAACAGTCCATTGCCATCTTCAACAAACTCGCTGCTAAAGAAGTACCGAGGTACAAGAGAGGATAATGGAGTGTCAAGATAATGGGTAGAGAATATGAAGGAAAAATAATCAGACCACCGATGGAAGCGGTAGCATACGGGAAGGTGTTCAGGCCTTCCACGGCGCTGAGGAACAAGTATTGGTTCATTGCCATTATCACTCTATTGATAATATATGCAATAACCGCAGGTACGTTCTTTGGGCTCTTCTATTTGATCTACATGTTTACCAGCGAACTATGGCAGTTCTCTGCATGGATTGATGCAATGTGGACACCGGTGAACTTCTGGTTCTGGACTCTGGGACTTGTTATTCTTGTGCCCGTACTCATCCTAATTCCAATCTATCTGAACAGGTTTGAATACTCAGTGAGAGGCGAGTCAGGAGAGTCGTTGCCGGAGATATACGTCAAGAAGGGGCTCGTTGATGTCACTGAGAAGCATGTGCCGCTGAGGACCATCACAAACATCGCCAGCAAGACTGGCCCATTCGACCGGTTGTTTGGGATAGGCAACGTTGAGATTCACACGGCTGGATATTCGGGAGGACCATATGAAGGAGGAAAGCCCGAAGAGAAGATCGAGGGCATAGTGTTCTACCAAGAACTCCGTGACTTTATACTCAGTGAAATGCGCAATCTCAAAGGCACTTATACCACAGCAACTGAGGTTCTGGCAGAGCAAGACAGCACAATTCGCGTGGGGTCTGTAGAGGAAGCAACACTTGCCACACTGCAGGACCTTCGTCATGTTCTACGTAGAATTGAGGACAAGCTTGACAGGAGTGGAGTATAAAATGAGCGACTATTACGACGAGAGAGTGATCAAACCTCCAATGGAGAGGATAGCCAGTGGGAAGATCTTCAAACCATCAAGGAGTATGATTTTCAAGGGCTGGCTACAGTCATCCATGTTCTTCGCAATCTGGTGGGCTGTTGGCATGATAGCTTGGATTGGCTTGTCATACATAATCCTAGTGTTCGACAGAGGGTTGACGCCGCTGCAACATGCTCAATATATGGGCACATGGTGGTGGCTAGTGAACATGTGGTATTGGGGAGTCGCCTGCCTTATCCTAGGCGTTGCCTTCACGGCTTGGACAGTATATGTCTTGAAGATCGAGTACTCCATTCTTGCGGAGTCAGGTAGGCCAATGCCAGAGATCTATGTCAAGAAGGGCGTTCTCACTGTAACTGAGAAGCATGTGCCTTTCAGGACAATAACGTCAATCTTTTCGAAGAAAGGAGTGTTTGACAGGATATTTGGGATTGGCAGCGTTGAGATTCAGACTGCTGGAATGACAGGAGGTTCAGGCCCTAGTGGGTTCCAAGCAAAACCAGAGGAGAAACTTGAAGGGCTACCCTATTTCAACGAACTGCGCGACTTCATTCTCAGAGAGCTTCGGAGATTCACAGGTCAATATGCTACTGGGACAGAAGTCGTTGCGCCTCAGCAAGATGATGTGTTTGCTGGTTCTGGACAAGTAGAGATTCTGCACACACTGCAGGAGATGCGCGACATTCTCCGAAGAATGGATGACAAGCTTGACAGGAGGGGCTCATGAGATGAGTGACAGCAAAGTGATCAAGCCTCCAATGGAGGAGATCAAGAGTGGCAAGGTCTTCAAGCCCAACAAGGCGTTCATCTACAAAGGCTGGCTGGGTGCCATATTAGTGGCATTCGGACTATGGATCTTTGCGATGCTGGCTTGGATTGGTACAGCATACCTCGTTATTGTCATTGATGATGGATTTGCGATTTCAGGATTCATCGCCTACTTCAACCTCTGGTGGGGGCCAGTCAATTTCTGGTGGTGGATCATTAATGTATTCTGGCTCATCCCTTTGATTGTCATTTGGCCGTTCTATGTGAACAGATTCGAATATTCGGTGATAGCTCACTCGGGTGAAACAATGCCTGAGATTTATGTCCGAAAGGGAATCATTACCGTCACAGAGAAGCACGTTCCATTCCGTACGATTACAAATATCTCGTCAAAAGCTGGACCACTGGATCGGATGTTTAGAATAGGCAGTGTAGAAATCCAAACAGCTGGTTTCTCTGGCGGAGCTCAAGCTGGATCGAAACCCGAAGAGAAACTGGAAGGACTGCACATGTTTGAGTCTGTAAGGGACTTTGTTTTGCGGGAGCTGCGTAAGTTCACTGGTCAATATGTGACTGGGACTGAGATCATTGCTCCTAATGAGAAACAGATACCAAGAATGGATGACACCCTGCAAGACGAAATACTAATCACTCTGCGTCAGATTAGAGATAGGATAGCCCCATTGGAGGATATCTTGGACCTCTTGAAGCAGAAAGAGTAGGTGTGTCAAAGCATGAGCAGTGAAGGGAAAGTAATCAAGCCGCCAATTGAGGATGTTGAGAGTGGAAAGGTATTCAAACCATCGAAGGCCTTCCGCAATAAGAATTGGTTCCTGATGATCTTTGCAGCAGTCGGAATCTGGCTGATTTTCCTCACACTCATGCTTGGACTTGGGTACCTTATCTTTGGTTTCACTGGGCAACCCGGATATCAGGGTTGGATCAATGTATTCTGGGAAATCATCAATCCATGGTACTGGATAATCACTGCAATCTGGTTCATACCAGCCTTCATTCTCTATCCTATCTACATCAATGCTTTCGAATACTCGGTGATTGCGAAGTCTGGAGAAACGATGCCAGAGATCTACGTGAAGAAGGGGCTCATCAACATAACTCGCAAACATGTCCCATTCAGAACAATTACGAACATCTCTAGTCGTGCTGGCCCCTTTGACCGCCTCTTCAAGATAGGTAGCATCGAGGTTGAAACTGCTGGGCATTCCGGTGCTAGTTCAATGGGAGGCCCGGAAGAGAAGCTGGAAGGAATAGTCTTCTACGAGGAACTTCGTGACTTCATCCTGCGGGAACTTCGCAGATTCAAGGATCCGTACGTCACTGGAACAGAGGTGGTCATACCAGAAGATGAACAGGTCATCAGAGTAGGCAGTTCTATAGAAGAAGAGGTCCTGAAGGTGCTCCAGGATATCCGCGATCTGCTCCGAGACCGTAGTTGAGAGTGAGAGTCTTGACGGAGAGTGCTGCCAGGGTCATCAAACCTCCGAGCGATGAGTTCGAGAG
>JAEOTX010000075.1 GCA_016839605.1 Candidatus Thorarchaeota archaeon
CCTCCTCGAAGAGGAAGAGGAGAGGGATCTAGCACTCATTCGAATCGCAAGAGCTTATGGGGAGTATTTCAATAGTCCACGGGGGAGAGGGATTCTCATGACAATGGCGGAAGGTGAGGAATTCACACTCAGGTTCGAGGATGAGTTGCTCAGAGTCATCAAGCGTGAGGGCAGGGCAGTAGTAGAAGCTATGAAGATAGATGGACGGGATAGTCTCTTCACTTACAGTCCTACCTGACCCAAATCAGATGTAGGACTAAGCAGCTTTCGCCAATCATTGATGACAACGGATAAATCATACCCATATCTATAGCTACGGACAAGCATTCGTGTGTTGATGAGTCAGACTAGCTCCGCAGCTGCACAAAGAGGAGAGGAGTCACTTTGGACAAAATAGACAGGGCGATTATTCGTGAATTCGTGAATGTCAGTTGCAGAACTAGCTACAGATCTTTGGCTCGAAAGTTTGGCCTCAGTCCAAACGCCATCAAGAATCGTGTTGAGAAATTGGTTGAGCTAGGCGTAATACTTGAGTTCCAAGTGTTTCTAGCATCTGAAGTAGCAGGCTACGAGGTTCTTTTTGGCCTTGTCTACACAGATGGATCCGAGAATAGTAAGGAGCTTATTTCTCAGATTGGCAGCAGCCCTATGATTGGCACTGTCAATACACTGATTATGCCAGAGGGGGGCGCATATTTTCTCTATGGACGATGTATGGGTCCTGGAAAACTGGCTGAGCTGGGAGCGATGCTTAGAGCGTTTGATGAGGTTGTGAGTGTCGAGTTACATATGGCGTCTCATCGTATACGAGGAACTAAGATTGATTTTTCAAAGCAGCAGCTGAGGGTCATTCGCTGTCTCCAACAAGACGCTCGAATGAGGATAGAGGAGATTGCCAAAAGGACAGGAATGGCAACAAAGACGGTCCGCAGGACTCTCAGAGAGCTCGAACTTGGTAATGGAATCCATTATGCGATAAGGCTGAATATATCGGCAGGTGAATGGGTAGATGCTTGGGTGCGCATTGAATGGGACGATAAGATGACATCAGCTGATCAAATCGTTCGCTGGCTTCAAGACGAGTATCCGGATGACTTGTACTGGTTACACATCTCTTCTTCTGAATCAGTCATGTTAGCAGATTTCATTTTGGACAACATCCTTGATTTGAATAAGATATCCACCAAAATAAGAGAAGCACCATATGTCAAGTCTACTGCATCTCTTGCAGCTTCAGCACAAACCTCCTTTGAAGGCTTGAAAGAAATCAAACTCAGAGAATTGTTAGACGAGGCGGGAGTATGAAGACCCGTCAGATGAACAAATGCAAAGCGCCATGTTCTGAATTTTACCAAAACACTGCCACTCGAGTCAGAATTTGTCTACAGCAGCGTCAAGGAGAGGTAAGTCACATTGGATGAAATCGACATGGTTATTCTTAGGGAGATGAACACAAACTGCAGAGCCAGCTACAGAGCTCTTGCACGAAAGACTGGTTTCAGTCCAAATGCCGTCAAGCGTCGCCTCGAAAAGCTGGTCGACGGTGGTGTGATCACCAGATTCGCGATTAAGCTCTCAGTCGCAATGGCGGATTCTGAGACCTTTCTGGCGTTTGTTTTAACAGATGGCACTGAGAGCGTTCCGGATTTTGTTTCACTTATTGGTGAGAAGTCAATGGTCTGTCATGTGAGTGCTCTGGCATGCGTGGGCGGAGGTGCATATCTTATCGTAGGTGAGTACTCAGGCCCTGCCATGCTAGCTGATCTAGGATCCTTTCTAAGAAATCTAGACCAGGTACACAGCGTTGAGTTGCACACAATGCTTCACACCGACCTCGAACGGGGCCGCAAAACAGACTTCTCAAAATCACAGTTGAAAGTCCTGAAGTGCCTAGTACAGGACCCTCGAATGCAGATAAGCGAGATTTCTCAAATTGCTGGACTGGCCCCACGGACAGTCCGCAGATCATTAAGAGAGCTGGTAGAAAATGGGGGAGTCCATTTCAGCGCGAGTTTCGATATGGCGGCTGGAGGATTTCTGGATGTGTTTGTACGCATCAACTGGAATGACAAGATGATATCACTTGATGAACTCGCTCAATGGCTTTGGAAGGAATATCCTGTGGAGTTTTGGGCTCCATGGAGCTCGGCATCTGAGGCGATCATGTTTGCGGACTTTCTAGTGAAGAATCATCAGGAAGCAGAACAGATATCCAACCGAATCAGAGAGGCTCCATTTGTCATATCGACCACGATTCTATTCTCTTTTTCAGCGGCGAAGTTCCCCTATTTCACGGAATTAAAACTTAAGGAGCTGCTAGACGAAGCAGGTGTCTGAAACCTCGTTTCAATTGGTCAAAACCACATGATGTCCGTTTCGTGAAATGGCAGCTGCACTTTTCGTGCCACCATAGGCTCTCCAGTACCTATCTGCGCAGGCGTGTTCTAACGCGTATTGATATTCAGAGAAGGCCATGTATACCTCGAGGATGACTACGGAGCCGAAAACGGCTGAGTTCGTCCGCAGCTGAGGGCCATCAGGTCCTCAGAAAATAGTTCTGGAGAGGAAATTATGTCAAATCAGAGGATACTAGGTTCGATAGCTTACCAAGCTATAGCATTCTGCATCTTGCTTGTAACACTATATCTCATTCATGAGATGGGCCATCTTGTTTTGTTCAACCTTTTTTCAGGGACAACTCAAGGAAGTATTGTGTTTAACGGGACAGGGCTTGTCATGAACAATCCTGTAAGACTTCATCCCATTGCAGATAGAGTGATGCGCGGTGGAGGACTGTTGGCGACTTATCCAACAATCGTTCTTGTCAACAAGAAGACTCCACTGCTTGGGATGGCGGCTCTCATTTGGAATGTCTATGGAGCATACGAAGCTTTCGTCTTGGGGCTTCTAATTCCATACTAGTTTGAGAGAGGAGAGGCCATAGCTTCTGATTGGATAGAGAGGATAATAACTGTGGAAGTGGGCAGATTGAAGAAACTATGTCCTAGTTGGCAACGGCGAAGAGATTGTAATTACCCTCTCCAAACTAGGTATAATAACTCCAACCAACCGCTTTGATTGGGTCATAGAATTTAACTGCCCCTTCCACCCCCTTAGACCAAGGCCCGATGCCAGCGTTCTTCTTATTATAGCAGGTGTCTTCTCAGCAGCTGAGATACTTGCGTTGGCTACTTCAGGCGCTCGACGGTTCCATGGAATCACTCGGACTTTCTGAAGTTGTGCTGCGCGAAAGCACGAAACTGGGATCCCTCAACTACGTAGTATGTGCGGCTCTGGTATCCCCCATAGCTAGTTAGACTGTGTTCAAATATGACACCATCCTCGAACCGGTGAGCATGCGTAGATTCCCGCGTGAACTTTCGGTCAAGCCCCCAACGGTCATGGAACCCCATGATTCTGGCAATCCTAACATCCATGACATCATCACTGTCACGTTTCTTGGGTAGCGTATCTCGCAAGACCTCTTCAGTGATTTCAAAGCCACCTCGCTTTAGGAGATAATCGATCACTTCTTGCTGTAGCTGCCTCTCCGAAACCTCTGTTGCTGTCCCCTCTTTGTCTCCATCCAGAAGATGGCTCCCTACGATTTTGACCCCGGGTGATAATGACCTCTCACCCCTCCGTCTAGCAATGGTGGTACTATCTCTCACTCTCTTGGCTCTTTGCCTAGCCTGCTCTTTCTTGCGTTCTATACCAGTCTGCTGTTCCTCTTTCTCCTGGTTGGGCAGTTCTCGGTGCCTCCTAGATGTGCATGGTATTCTACAAGGTGGAAGTGATAATTGTTACCCGTCTAGTTGAAGATAGGCGAATAGCTGCGTTCGTGTTTTATTTCATCATTTTAGATTCGGAGGGTGATTCATATGCATCCAACGAGGTTCATGTGATCAAGACAACTAGTAAGAGGCTCAGGTTTATTAGGCTACACGTGGCAATTGAGTGATAGTAAGTGAGAGAGGAACAAGCGGGTCAATTTAGAACCTCAGGACTACCAGACTGGTTTTTCTGGTCATTATAGGTTATCTGCTTTTCAGCCACTGCAGTCCATGAGGATGCGCCATAGGCTATGCTTACTCGCATAGGAGAGAATTATCCTGGAAAAAATGAAGATCAATTCGAAAAGGAAGTACAAAAGAAGCCGAGTGGTAAGTGGACACGGTCCACACAATCTACTGAAGATGGCTCAAGAAAAGGCGTTGGACAAACCGAAGACCAAAACAAAATCAGATTGACAACTCCGTGTGGGTTTGGTGCTGACTTGATGCCAAGCAAATCTGGACTAGTTTCCATCTGCAAGTGATTTCCGATAAATGGGAAGTCTGCTTAGTTCTAGGTCATTCGCCGATGATCTTGACTAGAACGCGTTTAGACCGACGTCCATCGAACTCGCCGTAGAAGATAGCCTCCCAAGGACCGAGATCGAGCCTTCCATTTGTGATAGCGATGACAACCTCGCGGCCCATGATCTGACGCTTGTGATGGGCGTCTCCGTTGTCCTCACCTGTGCGATTGTGCTTGTAGCGGCTGATGGGCTCATGAGGTGCGAGTTCTTCGAGCCAACGTTTGTAGTCATCATGCAGTCCGCCTTCATTGTCGTTGATGAAGACGCTGGCAGTTATGTGCATGGCATTGACAAGGCAAAGTCCTTCACGAACGCCGCTCGCGGAAACTTCATCTTGCACTTTATTGGTAATATGAACAAAGTCCATTCGCGCTGGAACATTGAA
>JAEOTX010000076.1 GCA_016839605.1 Candidatus Thorarchaeota archaeon
ACGATTAGGCAAGAAGGAGACATGGACATGCAGAGGAGAGTCATTCTTCGCCTTCTCTCAAATCCTATGACACTGATTGCGGGTCTAAAGGCAGCTAGATTCATCAATCCGTTCTTCTAGTCTGTTAGAACACCTTTATGAGTATGCCAACACTCAATTCTGCAAGCCGAGGTCCGGATGAATGGATGAGCAAAATGAAAGGAACATTCTTGGGATATCCAAGAAAGTACTCGAAAGACACCCAATCTGCAATCACTGCTTGGGTCGCCAGTTCGCCTGGTTGAGTACGAATACGTCAAACGATGACAGAGGCGCCGCCATCAAATTGACGCTTTCAATGATGGCTGATGAGGACCTCAAGTCAGGTGAAAAACAAGCAGGAGAAGAATTGATTCGTGTCCTTGCAGGTAATGGAATGTTTGGACCTGCAAAGGCTCTAGCTACAAAGAACTTGATTGAATACGAGGACCAGACCTCATGTCATCTCTGCTCAGTAGATGGGGTCTCTTTCTTTGACAAAATACCTGATATCGCAGAGAGAGCTAGAATAGCGACTGATGCAGTTGAGTTCAGCTCATTTCTTGTTGGATGTGTTCCATCCGTCAACCTTGACGAACGACAGGATGAGATACGAAGCACCTTTGGTCTACTCCGTGGCGAAGCTTTGAAGGGGGATTTCAATAGGGAGCTGGGCAAAACGTTGCAGGAACTCCTTGAGCGCCCAGTTGACTTCAAGAATCCTGACATTGTCATTGTATATCTGATGGATGGGGATAGAATAGAGGTCAATAGAAACCCCATATTCATTGAGGGACGATATAGGAAACTGAAACGTGGCGTCCCTCAGAGCAGATGGGACTGTGGAGAGTGTAGAGGAAAGGGTTGCGATGCCTGTGGTGGAACTGGTCGAAAATACCCTGATTCAATATCTGAATACATAGGAGTTCCAACACAAAACGCAGCTCAAGGAACTAAGTTCAAGGTCCATGCGGCAGGAAGGGAGGACATCGATGTCCTCATGCTCGGCGACGGACGCCCATTTGTTGTCGAGGTCTCCGAACCGCTTATTCGTGCTCCTGAGCTTAAATCTCTGACCAAGGTCATCAACAAGGAAGCAGCAGGTATTGTAGAGGTGATTGGTCTCAAGCCAGCGACAAGAAAGAGAGCTCAGACAATCAAGGATGAATCCTCAGAAAACGTGAAAGAATACATAGCCACCATTCGAATTGAGGAAAAAGTCAGTGCCAAGGCGTTGAAAGAAGCCTCTAAGGCTCTCAGTGGAATAGACATAGAACAACGCACTCCAAGTAGAGTTGCACATCGAAGAAGTGACTTGGTAAGGAAAAAGCACATCTATGAGTCACGATTCAAGAAGAAAAAAGCCAAGCTACTAGAAGGTTTCTTCAAAGTCCAAGGCGGGACATATGTGAAAGAACTGATCTCAGGAGATGATCACAGAACAGTCCCCTCGCTGACAGACAAACTAGGGACTCCTTGTGAATGCGTCGAACTCGATGTAACAGCGATTTATGAAGGAAACAGACCATAATCCTTAAGTGGCGACCCTAGAGGGGATGCTGGACCTAGGGCGCCCAGTTGACTTCAGGTGTGCCAAGGTACAGATTTCAGTAAGATGATTTCCCATGGTCAAGAAGAGTCACGGCTACCGTGCAAGAACACGAAGCTTGATGAGCAAGAGGGTGCGGACACGTGGGATCAGCTCTCTTAGCAGATTGCTCGTTGATTATGAGGTAGGTCAGCGTGTAGACATAGTCATCAATCCTAGTGTTCACAAAGGCATGCCGCATCGTAGATATCATGGCAGGACAGGGGTGGTCACTGGCAAGAGGGGCCGTGGAATCGTAGTTGACGTCAAACTCGGCAAAATGATGAGGACTCTTATCATCCGACCCGATCACCTCCAACCAAGTAGAGGCTGATGGAAAATGCCCAAGGAAATAGTCAGTGAGGAAGAGGTCACTCTTCCAAGGGTAAAGAAACTGCTCTCACAGAGGGCAAAAGTGGGCGAATTGTCTTTCCAGCAGAACATCACTCTAGAGCATGCCTCTGGTTTCTCGAAAATGGCTCCAGCGGTTGCAGACAAGCTCCTGGTACGTCTGATCAAGAACTTCAAACTATCCCGGGCACAGGCAGTCCAAGTGGTGAACATTGCTCCCACAACTCCCGAGGAAATGAGGACTATCTTGGATGCTAGGTCCACTGATCTCAATGATGAACAAATCGCTGAGATAGTGGAAATTGTAAAGAAAATTGTATCGTAACTCTTTTCGCGGCTTCTTAATCACGCTGAAGTAACACTTTTTATCCATTCTCTACAATCTCCTGACTAATGATGTGGGCCAATAGAGCTGGATGTGAATTTAGATGGAAGGACCTCAAGATAGAATGTTTGAAACACATGCTTATGTCTTGTCAGTCGTTCCGCCGAAAGTATATCTCCGAGACTCAAGACCCAGAGATGAAACAGTAGTACAGGGGATAGGAGAGTCATTCTTCACACTGCTGGAAATGGTACCATATCGTGGAGCTAACCTTCATCCTCAGGAACGTCTTTCTATAGAGAGAGATGCAAGAAGTAAGATAGATCACATAAAACGACGCATTTTCTATGAGGATTTAGCGCCTGAAAGCGAAGCCGAGCTTCCATTAGTGGTAGAGATCATTGTGACTAAACATGAACACAAGTATGTCCAGTTCTTCAACGAAGCAGCTCCTATTACCACAAGATTGCACTCCCTTCAACTATTGCCCGGTATTGGTCAGACACTAATGTGGGCACTCTTAGATGAGAGGAAGAGAAACCCATTCAAGAGTTTTGAAGACATAGCTGCTAGGACTAAATTGCAGAATCCCAAGAAGGTACTCACAGCTAGGATTATCGACGAGCTGAAAGAGGATGTCAAACGTTGGTTGTTTGTGAGGCCTCCTAGGCGCGATGACGACAGAGAACGGCCCAGGTGAGGTTCCTGACCGAAGAACGCATTCGCTCTCTTCTTCGCAAATACAGCGTCACTCCGGACAAGAATCTGGGTCAGAGTTTCTTGGTCAATCCCGTAATAGCCAGGAAAATTGTCGAGAGTGCCAATCTTGATTCAGACACAGTAGTTCTTGAGATTGGCGGGGGTCTTGGCATGTTATCTGAGAAACTTGCAGAGCATGCAGGTAGAGTCTACATTGTTGAAATCGACAAGAGACTAGTCCTAGCACTTCGCGAGATTCTTAGTGAGTACTCTAATGTTGATATTATCCAGGGCGACGCGCTCACAGTGGATCTTCCTGAAGTTGATAGAGTGGTCTCGAATCTACCCTACAGCATTTCTTCTCCGATTACCTTCAGACTGCTGGAAGAAGCTAAGTTTCAGTTTGCCGTCCTCATGTACCAGAGTGAGTTTGCGCAGAGGTTGGTTGCAAAACCGGGGAGTTCCAACTACTCGAGACTCTCAGTTGATGTGCAGTATGCAGCTCGCATACAGGAGATTATGCATGTTCCAGCAACTGATTTCTATCCTGTTCCTGTCGTAGACTCAATGGTAGTTAGAGTTGAACTCCGTAAAGATGGCCCTTTTGCCAAGGATAAACGCATCCTGTTCTGGCTCGTCCATGGTATCTTCTCGTACCCAAACAAAGTCCTTAGAAAGGCCCTCAGAATTTGGTTCAAGAACTTAGGCCAAGACAGAAGTCTGGTCAATGAAGTGATTCGAAAGACCGCAGGTGTTGTGGATGGTACAGAACGACTTCGAGGGCTAGATCAGGAAGAATTAGTGGTCTTGGCGGATGTGCTCCTTGAATTGATAGAGGATGGCAAAATACCAGATCCAAGAGGGAAGTCCGGTTGAAGGCCAATGACTTGAAATTCGAAGTCGATGATGGTGTGTATCCCCCGGCTGAAGACACCTATCTTCTTCTAGATGCAATTGAGCTAGAAAGTGCAGATTCATTCTTAGAAGTTGGGTGTGGAGCCGGTCTAATTTCTATGGCTGCAGCAGAAGTGACAAAGAGTGTGGTTGCAATTGACATATCACTCAATGCGGTCAGGAACACTATTGGAAATATGAAACTCAATTCAGTGGGTGAACGGAGTGGTGTCATTCAATCCGATCTTCTTGGTGCCCTAGCACGCGATGCGAGGTTTTCGGTCATCGCATTCAATCCACCATACCTTCCAGAGGACGACAGTGTGACAGAGTTGGACCATGTCTTTGTGGGAGGCAATTCCGGAGTGGAACTCACTGAAAGATTCATTCTTCAGGCGATTCCGCATCTCGAAAAAAAGGGGCGTATCTATATCGTGGTATCAAGTCTGGCAGATATTGAGCGAATCTCAGATTTCATGGAATCACAAGGGCTTAAGGTGAATTCCATCGCAGAAGCGGCATTATTCTTTGAATCAATACGAGTATTGCAAGGAAGTGCATAAGAGGGGCACACGGACACCTTTTTATGAAACCCATTTCCACAGGCGAGAGAAGCGAGAGGGATTTGCATGTCTGAGAAGAAGGCTAAGAAGACTAAAGCCAAAAAGACCACCAAGAAGGCGGCTCCTAAGAAGACCAAGAAGAAGGTAGAAACTACTGTCAAGGAAGGTAGTCTGATTTACGTGGACTACGTCGCGAGAAGAAAGGATGATGGTAGCATCTTCGACCTTACGCTTGAGGATGTTGCGAAGGCAGAGGGGCTCTACAGCGAAAAGGACCGCTATGAGCCGATTCTTGTAGCTGTTGGTTCAAACTGGTTGCTAGAGGCAATTGAAGAGGGGCTTGTTGGCATGAAGATTGATGAAAGCAAGACAATCAATGTCCCTCCGGAGCGAGGAGCTGGAGTTCGTGATCCTTCACTTGTAAAGAAGATAGCGAAGATGCGCCTTGAGAAGCAGGGTGTCCGGATTCAGAAGGGTGAAAGAGTGACTATAGGAAGAGAGCAGGGAGTCATAACTCAAGTTCTCGGGAGGACTGCTATCCTTGACTTCAATCCACCCTTGGCAGGGAAGACCCTCGTCTTTGATGTAACAGTAAAGGGGATAGTCAGTGAGCCAAATGAGAAAATCATGGCCGTTCTTAAGAGAAGACTTCCGGGCGTGCCTCCAGACAGGTATTCAGTCAAAGTGAAGGGGAAGACTATCACAATCGAGTTCCCCAAGGAGTCGAGGTATATACAAGACTTTCAATATGCGGAAATTGGAGTCGCAATGGATGCATTGAAGGTGATTGGAACCGCCGAAAAGGTCAAGATGATTGTGACGTACGATCGACCTGAACCACCACCAGCCGAAGAGAAGACTAGTGAGTAGAACGTTTTTACACCACTTAGAAACGTTTTTAAAAAGAAAATTTGAATCTCAAGTCTGTCACTAGTTCTCCTGCTTTAATCTGCATACAGGGAGTTCAATTAACATGGAACAACCAACGCAGGGACCGGAACAACTGAAAACCGGAACCACAACTGTAGGTCTAACAGCCAAGGACTGTACAGTCCTGGCTAGCGATACGAGAGCCACAATGGGCTTTCTGATTGCAAATAAAACTGCAAAGAAGATTTACAAGATAACTGACCGCATTGGCGCGACCATTGCAGGGTCAGTTGCCGATGCGCAGAATATCATGGACCTGCTCAAGGCAGAGGCCAAGCTATTTGAGATTCAGCGCGGTCGATCGATGCGGGTAAAGGCCTTAACTCGTCTATTGAGCAACATCTTGTTCTCAGGGAGGGGTTACTACATGTTAGGATGTGTTGTGGGAGGCTTCGACGAAGATGGACCACAGGTCTACTATCATGACTTTATTGGCTCTGTACTTACTGACAAGTATGTTGCCACTGGGTCCGGTTCACCAGTTGCACTCGGTGTTCTAGAAGCAGAGTACAAGGATAGTCTCCCGAAAGCAAAGGCAATCGAACTGGGTGTGCGAGCAATCGCTGCTGCTATAGAGAGAGATGCTGCCACAGGAAACAACATTCTTGTCAGTGTTATTGACAAGGATGGATACCAGGAGTTGCCAAAAGAGAAGATCCTGAAGATTTGGAAGAAATAGTGATTGTGTTTGTTCGGTTCGCACCGTGCGAACAACGCTGGTAAAACAGTGACCCCATTTGAGCCCATGTTATCTCAAGGGCCGAACGGGGAATTTGAAGGGCCATATTTGTGAAGTGACTTTAGATGACTTCTGCTGTCAAAACAGAACATGTCGATATTCGAGAGAGTGTGAAAAAGGCACTCCCCCGCTCAGCTGCGGTGACTTCCGTAGAGTTTGAGGGGCCAGAGATTGCGATTTACTCCAAGGCACCAAAGATTCTCTTGGATGATGGAGATAAGATCAAGGCCCTAGCTCGCAAGATGCGGAAACGTCTTGTCGTCAGGTCTGCTCCTGAAGTCAGAGTCGGCCACGAGGAGGCCGAAGAGTCAATCAGGAAGCTCGTACCTGCGGACGCCGAGATTACATCAATCGACTTCGACGTATCAAGAGGCGAAGTCATCATTGAAGCACAAAAACCTGGACTTGTGATAGGTAGGAGTGGTTCTACTCTTAGAGAGATCACAAGAAGGACGTTTTGGAGACCAAGTGTGATGAGAACGCCTCCAATTGAGAGCAAACTTATCAAGCAGATACGTTACATAGTCCAATCAGAGGCTGCTTACCGAAACAAGATCTTCAGAGATATTGGAAGGAGAATTCATCGACCGCCCTTGCTGAACAATGGTTGGATTCGACTCACAGCGTTTGGTGGTTTCAAAGAGGTCGGCCGACAGAGTATGTTCTTGCAGACTTCGGAGAGCAACATTCTCATCGAGTGCGGTGTGAATGTGGGAACTCCAAGCAAAGCATTCCCACGACTTGATATGCCAGAATTCAATCTCGACGAATTAGACGCAGTAATAATCACTCACGCTCACTTGGATCACTGTGGGATGGTTCCCTTCCTGTTCAAGTACGGTTACAGAGGGCCAGTCTATATGACTGCACCAACACTGAATCTAGCCACGCTTCTCCAGCTAGACTACTTGGACGTGGCTGAGAGAGAAGGCAAGCTCAGACCCTATCGGGATAGGGATGTGAAAGAAGCAATCCTTCACACAGTGACATTAAACTACGGAGAGGTCACAGACATCGCGCCTGATGTGCGGCTTACTCTCCATAATGCAGGACACATACTCGGTTCCGCAATAGTCCATCTTCATATTGGAGATGGTCAATACAACTTGGCATACACCGGGGACTTCAAATTCGGTCGAACGCGACTACTTGAACCTGCCACGTTTACCTTTCCACGCCTTGAAACCCTCATAGTTGAGAGTACATACGGCCATCCAACAGATAAGATGCCACCAAGGCAGGAAGTGGAACGCAAGTTTGCATCTATCATCAAGAGAACTGTAGAGCGTGGCGGCAAGGTCCTGATACCTGTTCTTGCTGTCGGTCGTGCACAAGAAATCATGCTGGTCTTGGAGGATCTTGTAACAAAGAAACGAATTCCCAAGATACCAGTCTATATTGAGGGAATGATAGCCCAAGCTACGGCAATTCATACTACTCACCCCGAAGCACTCAGCAAGAAAATCCGCGAGATGATCTTCCATCAAGGAATCAATCCATTCCTTAACGAGATATTCGTTCAAGTAGACAGTCATGAACAACGTGAAGAGATAGTGGAAGGAGAGCCATGTGTCATCATGGCAACGTCTGGCATGTTAGCTGGAGGGCCAAGTGTTGAGTATTTCAGACTACTTGCACCTGATGAGAATAACACACTATGCTTCGTGAGCTACCAGAGCCCTCAAACACTTGGAAGCAGAATCCAGAAAGGGTGGAAGGAGATTCCAATGAGAAACCGTGATGGGCAGCAGGTCATGGTTCCAGTGAATTTGGAAATAGCCACTGTCGAAGGATTCTCTGGTCACTCTGACAGGAAACAGATTCTGAACTTCGTGAAGCGTGTCAATCCGGCTCCGGAAAGAGTTCTCACTTGCCACGGCGAGGCAACGAAATGCCTGAATCTGGCTTCAACCATACATAAGGCACTGAACATCGATACTAAAGCCCTCAGTGTCACAGAAAGCATCAAGCTTCGATAACCAGTGTGCTAGAGCTTGACAAATGATGGAGTGACAATTACACAGGTGTCATTGACCAAGGCAATATCAGCTTGATAGCTGCGGGTCTCTCCTCGAATTCTCTCTATTATCCGTTTCAGTTCGAGATGGGTCTTCTCTTTACCATCATTTAGTCGGGATATGTCTAGAAGTACAATATTCCCTTGACGAATCTGATTAACAATGTACGGGACGTCTTCAAGAGAAACGAGACGCTTTGACCTAACGAAGATAGACTCCAATTCCGCCAATCTTCTGCAATCACGGGTCGGGTCGATTTCGGAGTGATCAAGAGCAGGTGAGAAGACACCAAGTCCGGGATATTTGGGCTTGGTCTCGGTTTCAGTTGTTGTGCTGGCATCCTTACTCCTGAGTCTAGACAAGAATCGCAACTTGATTCACCTCGTGTTCTGGTTGCATGGAAGATTCATACTAAGAAAAGACCGAGTATTATGAGGTCGTGCTCGGTGAACAACTTTTATACT
>JAEOTX010000077.1 GCA_016839605.1 Candidatus Thorarchaeota archaeon
GATCCGGAAGCAGAGATAGGATATGGGTATGTTACAAACGGAATGGGTACGGCCCTTACGGATCCAAGAGACATCGCTCTGCGGACAGCAATGCATCACTCGATTGGCGAAACAGACCTGCACCATAAGAACAGCTAGGACATGACTCGTAATGGCTCGTGAGATTTTCGTATCTTTTGATCAAAACGACTGCAACCACAACGGAAGCAGGTGTGAAGATAATTAGTATCCACCAACCAATCGTAATCGGTCCTCCAAGTCTGCTAGGCGTGAAATGACAAATAGAATCCCCAAATAGGTAGGTAGGTTCCCACCAAACGTGGTACGCCTGCAGGACCCATGCAACGAATCCATCTTCGAGGGGGAGATTGAGTCCCTTTGACATGATTACTCTATCTGCACCGACATTTCCAAAATAGTAGTCTCTCAGATTGCTGTAATATTGACCAAAGGTTGCATCTACTAGAATCCAGCCAATGTCTTGAAGGTAGAACTCGGCCCAGACATGACCGTTTCCTGGCTTACTTAACTCAAATCCAGTATTATGCCTAGCAGGTATTCCAAGAGACCTTACCAATGCGATAAAGAGACTGTGAAAATGCTGGCAATCACCTTTTCTATTCTGATATGCATACCACGCACCAGAGCCCGGAGGTCTGTTATGCTCATATTCAATATTATCAATAATCCAATCGTACACTAACCTCGCTTGATCTAGAAAATCCGCTTCATCCCCTACAATGTCTTTTGCTATAGTTGTGAAGTTGTCAGTTTCAACATATGGCTCATGTCTCGTATACAGAGTATAGAGTTGTGACTCAGTATCAAATGTAACTGGTGTTATCGTAGCAAGATGTGTGTTAATCTCGTAAGAGATGAACTCACAGACATGTTCTGTTTGAATTTCCCATTTACCATCTACTAGAGACATGTCCGATTCCCTGTAGTGGAGGTATGTGTTTCCATTCTCTGTTTCAGGCAATATTGATGTGGAGGGTGAAGTAGTTATCGAAGTGACTGTTTGTGAGGTCCAGTTTGTTGGGACTGAAATGAACAGGTCTAAGCTGTCTGGTCGAGGGACTCCGTTCGCAAAATCCACTTTAACATCCCATTCTACTCTGTAGGATGTTGGATTGATGTATTCAATGAGTTCTGACTCTGAAGATCCTTGAACACTAGATGAGACAATCTCTGTGTCAATTGAATCGAGAAGGGGAACCAAAAAACTAACTACAACAAGCCCAGTGCATATTGAAGCAACCACTAAAATGCGGCTCTTCTTTGCCTGGGTCCGTCCAATTCGTGACGGGGACATTTCTCTCCAAATCCCGTAGATTCATTACTAATTTCTTCGATTATTCATTTTATGTTTCAGATTAACGCAAAAGAGTGCGGTGAGCACAAAGCCTGTTGAATATTGGATTAAATAGATGCTTTCGGATATGAGGTCAAGTGGTCGTATGACAGTCTTCCTGGAGTAGACAAGAAAACCGTACAGGCAAGAGAAGCAGATGTAGTTTCATTTTTGAAATCGAGAGAGGTTCTTCCTCTCTCCTACTCGTTTTTCTTTCATCCTTCAATCATCATTCAGAGATTTCCAAATAGTGTTTCAATAATATGACTCACATTCTCTGGATTCAGCCCCCAGACAAGAAACGCCCCTTTATTATCCAGATTCAGTCCAACTAGAGCTGGACCTGTGAGACCTTTTGGTGAGAGCATTGCCTCAGGCAGATCTTCGAGAACGGGCTTCCATTGATCTCTAATCTTTAAAGTGATTTCCAGGATCTGAGCATCGTAATTTACTATTTTCTTCGTCTTTGCTCTTCTCGTAACATCAAATTGTCTCTGCAGGCTTTGCACAAAATAATCGGATTGCTTCACGAATTTCTCAAATTGGCGATCTAGGATTTCCTGAGCATCATCCTCTTCAGTTGGATAATATATGATGCCTCCTAATCGGAACAATCCCAGACCGGAAGTAGGTGAGATTATACCTGTTTCGTATCCTGATGTATCTGTATTTTCCTTTGATATTCGCCATCCCTTTTTCAAGAGTTTCTTGACCACTTCTCGTATCTTGTCATTTGACCCGAGGAATTTTCCGATGTTAGTGATGCTGTTCGAAGTCTGCGACGTGAATGAGGCTTCAAGATATGTGTTAATGACAACCATTCGATATACTTCGGTGACTGACTCATCATCGATTTTCAATACAAGACCCATTTTCGTATCAAGATTGCTCAAGTATGTAGTATTATCGATAATTAGAATCTCTGTTTCAATTGATTTTTCACCAAAAACAAAACTGGATGGATATTCCTTCTCCAATGTAATATCTGGAGTTTCTGTCGCCACAGTAATTGCATGATGATCGCGAGCATATTCCCAGGTCATTTGATATCCTTGGTCTTGATGTTGATTTCGTATTCTTGTGGCGGCCATGTAAAGAGGGTCTTTTATTTCAAGAAGAAGATCCTGAGTTATATGTCCCATAACTCTAATTTTGGCGCTTTCAATGCTAGCCCTTAGCTCACGGAGAAACTCGTTTCTATCAGGAATCACGAAAGTGCTTGAAACTCGTCCTCCAAAAATCCCAGTTTCGGAGAGCCGTGGAACAACTTCAAGCTTGATGTACTGATAAAGTGCCTCCAGTGCTTGAAGTCGATTCTTTCGAGTGCGTATGGCTGCTTCAATTGGTCTCAATGGATCGAGAGCTTCATATTCCGCAGGTCTTTTTCCAGGATTCTTGATTTCTATTAATTCATCCTGCTGCAAACGGTTTAGAATTGAATAGATATGAGTACGTTTCAAATCTGGGAAAATTGTTGATAGCTGATTACCGGTGAGTGATTTCCTACTCTTCAGAAGAGCCAAGTATACTGAGGCATCTTCATCATCTAGTACACTGGCTTCTCGAATGAGCTCCATGAGCTTTTCTTCCCATTTGGGACTTCCGGATCTCCTTTGCATCAATTCAGCTCCTGCAATCATTACAGGATACTCAGTCCATATATATTTGTTGTCACAGCCATGACAATATTTATATGTTGTCACAGCTATGACAATTTAGTGGTTAGTTCCCATGCGGACAAGCAAATTACTGCTCGCAGAAAATGTTTCCAAGTCTTATGGTGACTTGTTGGTCCTTTCGGATGTAAATATCGACGTGGGGAGAGCAGAAATACACTCCCTCTTGGGCTCCAATGGCGCAGGTAAGACAACATTCATCAAAATTCTGGCAACAATTCTCGAGAAAGACTCGGGCACTGTCCAAATAGATGGCATTGATGTGGAAGAGTTCGAGAATGATATTAGGCAAATCATTGGCTACGTGGGACAAGACACAGAACGTTCAGCTTACGCACGATTAACGGTCAGAGAGAACCTGCTATTTTTTGCCAAGACCCGCGGAATAGATCAAACAGATGCAAACGAAAGAATCGCAGCACTTAGTGAGATTTTTGGTCTTGAAAACAAAGTTGACAGCCAATTTGGCCACTTGTCTGGTGGACAGAAGCAATCAGCTGTGATCATCCGAGCACTTCTGCATGATCCGCTCTTGCTGTTCCTTGATGAACCAACTAAAGGTCTAGATCCTCTAGCAGCCAGAAAAATCCGAGGACACTTGAAAGACTATGTATCGAAAAAAGGGCGCTCAATCTTCCTTACGTCCCACATCCTATCAGAAGTAGAATATCTGAGCGACAGAGTCTCCCTGCTTTACGATGGAGTTATTGGCATAACTGGGAAGCCGGAGAAATTGGTTAAATCGATCGGATTTCCAGAGATGGTCTGTCTGAGAAAAAGAAGCTTGGAACCATCAGTGATTAGGACCATTCTTGCGAAAGAGCATGTTCTTCATTCTATTGAATTGGATGATCATTGGATAGGATTTGGCATTGATGATACATACACAGGAATGGAGTCAATTCTGGATGTTCTTAAGGCGACAGGCACAAAATCAGAGATTCAACATAGACATGTTTCTCTAGAGGATGCGTTCATTCACTACTTTGGTTATACCGGCGAGGGATTTGCAGCTAGGGAGGTTGTCTAGATGATGCGTTCAGAATTATTTGAATCAGAGGATACAGAAATCGAATTGAGTTATGAACGTGACTTCTATCGAACCTCGTTTCTAATTGTTGTCAGTGAAACGATAAAGAAACAGCTGACCCTACGTTTTCGCTACAAGGCAAATATGGTTGGCGAGGCATTTAGTGTTATTCTCCAAGTAGCGATTTTTGCAGCAATGGCGGGAGCTGTGACCCTGGTGGGCGTAAACAATCTTGAGGGAAATGATGTTTTCATCTTCTTTCTTGGAAGCCTGGTTTTGATTGTATTCAGTACAGTTGCATTAAGTGCCCCCCTGAATGCTGTCATTCAAGACCTCCATAATGGCACTCTGGAATACCTATTCTCCACACCAATCTCCCGTTATGCATACTTTGTCGGGACAGCAATTGCAGAAGCCATCTCCAAGAGCATGTTCTTCTTGCCGATGTTGGCTGTTCTAATTGCGTTCAGCGGCGTCAATATATCTGCGGGACTTCTGATCCTGGCAGTGTGCATAACTGTTATTGTTGGATTGATTGCATTCGGAGTACTAGTTGCACTTATGGGAGTACTATGGAAACAAGTATCCGCCATTGCCGCACTGCTCTTTACTTTCTTTGAGTTCATATGTGGAGCATATTTCCCAGTGACATCCATGGCAATTCCGTTCCAAGTGGTGGCGTTTGCACTGCCGCATACATGGGGTTATGATCTTATCAGATACTATAGTTTCCAAGGCACTTGGACTCCCCTATTGCCTATTCAAATTGAATGGGTAATGCTTGTAGTTCATGCTGTTCTATACATTGTTGTATCATCGAAGCTAATCAAAAGAGTTGAACGTAAAGCAAAGAAATTTGGATTGCATCTAATTTGAACCAAGACTATCCCTGTTCCAAAACTTCCCAAGTTTCTGCCCGGGGTTTTTGGCCTTAATGACAATATTTGC
>JAEOTX010000078.1 GCA_016839605.1 Candidatus Thorarchaeota archaeon
AAACTGACTGTGATAGAGGCGGTTCGGGCAGGAACAACCTCCTTCTGCGACTATGGGAATCATATGAGCGATATTGTGGAACAGGTATACAAGAATGCTGGAGTGAGAGCCAACGTATGTTCCACGATTAATCAGATGGGCGGGGAGAAACGTGAAGCGGGGAAATTGTACACATTCGACGAGAGCGTGGGAGAGCAGAAACTAAAGGAGAACATAGCGCTGGTCCGTCGATGGCATGGAAAGGCGGATGGGAGAGTTACATGCCTCTTTGGCCCCCAGGCTGCAGACATGATGAGCAAGGATCTGCTTTTGCACGTGAAAGAACTGGCAGATGAACATGAATTGCGTATCCATATGCACGTTGCACAGGGCGGCAGGGAAAGAGCACAGATGGAAGCGAGATATGGTATGTCAACCATCAGCTACTTGGACAATCTTGGATTTCTTGACTCTCGGCTCATTGCAGTGCATTGTCACGATACAACTGAGTCTGAATTAGCTTTCCTAGCGAAGAACGGTGCAAACATGGTGGGTTGCCCAGGCTCCATCGGACTCATAGACGGAATCACTCCGCCCTTGCATGCGTTTATGCGGGCTGGAGGAACGGCCGCACTGGGGTCGGACCAGTGTCCTCCAGCAGGGCACAATATGTTTGCACAGATGAGATACGCAGCTGTACTAAGCAAAGTGAAACACACAGACCCGTCGGTGCTTCCTGCGTGGAAAGCATTGAGGATGGTAACGATTGAGGCTGCGAAATGTCATGGCTTAGAAAAGAAAGTCGGGACTCTTGAAACAGGAAAACGGGCAGACGTAGTCATTATCAATATGCATCGACCTCACCTGACACCAATATTGAGAGCGCCCTTGAGGAATATAGTTCCCAATCTCGTCTACCAAGCCACTGGTTCAGAGGTTGAAACCGTGATTGTCGATGGCCGTGTCATTATGGATAGACGCCAGATGATGACCATTAACGAGGAAAATGTCTTGGCCAATGCCCAAAAAGCTGCTGAGAATCTTGCAGAGAGGGCTGAGGAAGACTTCGTTGCTGCAGGATCCATGCTTGCCAAGATGATGCGGGATGGAAAGACATAGCTACTCTTCGCAGTCCGTGTCGTCAGGAACGCATTGAGTTGGGTGATTAACACATTCCAAGAACTGATTGAACGTGATGGGTGGATATCCCATATCATGTCGACGCTCGTTATCTAAGAGATATGCCTCATAGACCTCCAGCTCGTGAACTCTGTTATCCTTTGCAGATTCTATAGCTTGCTTCTTTTCGGAATAGAATGTCCACATTGCACCACACCCCTCAAATCCCCAGACCCTTGTTGGAATCAAAGATTCAGTGCTAGTCTGTTGTGATGCATCATCTTGAGTGTGTTTCATGACGTTCGTCCTGCCTTGCGTCCTAATTCATGATAGTACGCTTTGTACTGTAATAAGGAGTGACCTAGAGGAACATTGACAGAGACCTCAGGTAACAGTTAAGAACATCGCAAGCTGTTCCCATAGTATGGACCTCGAAAAGCGCTTCGAATTAATCACCGGAGTTGGCGAAGAGATAGTCACGAAGGAAGAGCTTCGGCAGTTGCTAGAAGAGAAGAAGAATCCAATTGCGTATGATGGTTTCGAACCATCTGGCATGGCCCATCTTCCATTCGGTGTCTATCGACCACTGCTGCTGAAGGATCTAATAAAGGCAGGAATCAGATTCAAGATTTGGCTCGCTGATTGGTTCGCTTGGATCAACAACAAGATGGGCGGCGATTTGGACAAGATAAGGACCACAGGGGAATACTTCATCGAGGTCTGGAAAGCTGCTGGTGTTCCCAGCAACAAGGTCGAGTTCCTGTTCGCATCCGATGCGATGGATTCGATTGACTATTGGGAGAGAGTGGTGAGGATTGCGAAAGTCACCACTGTAGCCAGAGCGACGCGAGCATTGACCATCATGGGAAGAAAAGAAGGAGAGATGTCAGAAGTTGCACAGTACTTCTATCCGGTAATGCAAGCATCAGACATCTTTCATCTCGAGGCTGACATAACCCAACTAGGCATGGACCAGCGGAGGGCGAATATACTTGCGAGGGAGGTTGGTCCAAAGCTAGGTCTTTGGAAACCTGTTGTGATAAGTCATCACATGTTGATTAATCTCGAGGGGGCAATTGAACCCGAGGGGCTTGATGAGGCTGAACGGGACTGGCACATGATACAGACAAAGATGAGCAAGAGCAGGCCGTCCTCAAGCATATTCGTTCATGATTCAGAAGATGAGATTCGTTCCAAGATCATGGCGGCATACTGTCCTCCTAAGGAAGTTGAAGGCAATCCACTTCTTGACTATGCAAAACACATAGTCTTCAGGTCTTTCGACTCGATGACAGTGGAACGAAAGGCAAAATTTGGAGGGGATGTCGAGTTCACAAACTATGAGGACCTGGAAAAGTGCTACATTGCTGGAGACCTCCATCCACTTGATCTCAAGAATGCTATGACAATCTATTTGGACAGAGCTGTTCAGCCAATCCGAGAGCACTTCGAGAAGAAAGGAAGTGCTAATAGTCTCTACGAGCAGGTCACAAGCTACCAGGTCACTAGATAGCCATCTCTTGGATTTGTTTGACAATCAATGTTTGGCCTGCTTACTGTCAGAAACACAGTCAGTCGATACAATATGTTATCTGCAAGTATCTATACCCCTGAGGCATGTCAGAAGAGCCAAAGGAACTGATAACACTAGATAGGCGGGGTGATTTGTGCCCTCGAGTTGCATTTCTATTCTCAATGATGGATAGAATGCGCAGTCGACTCCTGCGGGTAGTAGAAGACCTTCCAGACGATGTGTTAGATTATTCTCCAGACATGAAGAGAATTGAAACAATCGGCACACTTCTCCTCCATATAGCAGCAGTCGAGTGGTCATGGATTTTCGAGGATATTGATGGAGAGGAAATGGACTATGAGAAATGGAAACATGCATTTGCCCTAAGAGAAGAGAATCTTCCTCAGCTCACCAAGCAAGGTTTGCAGTTCTACATTGACCGGCTTATAGAAGTGCGGAGCGAAGTCTTTGTTAGACTAAGAAACCTCGACGATTCAAATCTGCACACACTCGTTGAAGTAGGAAACGCAGAAGTTAGTATCGAATGGATCTTGTTCCATCTGTTGGAACATGAGGCAATGCACATTGGTCAAATCTCAATTCTAAAAAGACAGGCTAAGACCGGGGAGAAGTAATCTTGGAACCCCATTGACTAAGCCAAGAGGCATGCTTCATGGATGAACGCGAAATCAAAGACTTTCTTGGATTTGCGGTTGATGCCGCTGTAGAAGCAGGCAAGATTACAAAGGAGTACTTTCTTGGTTCCATGGATGTTGACACTAAGAATGATGATACACCAGTGACTGAAGCAGATAGATTGGCTGAAGCATACATTAGAGGGTGCGTAGAAGAAACATATCCATCTCATTCAATTCTCGGGGAGGAAGCTGGAGAGGAAGGAAGAGATTCCGACCATAGGTGGATCATCGACCCCATTGATGGGACTCAGTCCTTCATCCGCGGAGTACCTCTTTACACAGTTCTCATCGCCCTAGAAGTGAAAGGAGAGCCACTGGTGGGAGTAATTCATAATCCCCCACTTCAGGAGACTGTAGCTGGAGCAAGAGGAGTCGGATGTTTCTACAATGGCACCCCTTGTCAAGTCAGTACTACATCGAAACTCGAGAAGGCTTGGGTTCAGGTAACAGATTATGCTGATCTTGTAAGACGGCGACCCAAGTTTGCTAAACGTCTTCTGGAAGGCTCGTATTCCTGTCGAACATGGGGAGATGCATATGGCTACCTTCTTGTAGCAACTGGGAGAGTAGACGTGATGATTGACCCTATTATGAAGATATGGGACATCGCACCATTGAAACCGATTATTTCTGAAGCGCAAGGTGTCTTCACAGACCTTGATGGGACTCCAAATGCAATGGGTGAATCCTCTATTGCATGCAATAATACCCTACATAAGCAAATAATGCGACTTGTATAGTCATTTTCAGTCCATATACTCCTCAGAAAACCTTTACAGGATTTGTTTCGTAGTGATTCGGTGTGCGATGAATAGGGGACGATTCATTTGAAAACATGTGCCAAGTGTGGAAAGGCTAACCTTCCAACCAGAAAATACTGTTTGCGCTGTGGAGCATCACTGATTTCTGCTCCGAAACCTGAACCTCAAAAGCCAGCTCCAGAACCAGTGGCTCCAGAAACTCCACCCAAAGATGTCAGCGCCACATCGGATGATAAATGGGTCAGGCCGAGTGAGGTTTCCACAGATCGAGTGAGGACAAGTGCACCAAAGGCAAAGTCCGAGCTGGAAAAGGCACGAGAAGCATTTGCTAAAGCTGAAGAGGTCGGCATTGAAGAGGCGGACTCAGGCATTGTCGAAACTCGAATGCTTAGGGCAAGCGAAGTGAGAGAACTCCTAGAATCTGCTGCGGAGTACGAGGCTCAACCTCCGCCAATGCCAGCACAGCCAGAGATGACAGAACCTGGAGCCCCTCCGCCGCCAGCGGCTCCTCCTATGCCAACACCAAAAACCCTAGAAGAGGGAATTCTGGGTGCAAAATCGTCACTTGTAGATAAACCTGCTCCCCCTCCAGAACCCACACCTCCCGCCGAACCAATTTCTACGCCCGGGGGCACTCCAGCTCCAGCAGCTCCTACACCACCAACCGCATCCGCACCACCTGCGGCCAAACCTCCACCGGCTGCACCGGCTCCTGCACCAGCTCCAGCTCCAGCACCTACTGCTGTTGCACCTATTAGCGTGCCCATTTCCGAGCAAGTAATCCCAGAGGTCGAAGTCATTGAGATGAAGATACCCGACTCAGAATACCTTAAGGATGGGAAGATAAGCAACACACTAACTGATCTTCGGCATCTCCACGTCGAATTAAAGCAGGCAAATGCAGATCTTGACACAGTGACCGCGCATCTCGAAAATGATGTTCAGAACTGCAGGAATTCGAATGAAGTAAAGAGAATTCATTATGAGAGCATTCAGGAACAAGCACGTCTCGCCAAAGAGGAGTGGAATGCCTCTGACAAAGAATTTCGTGCCGCTCAGGACCGTAAGAAGAAGGAGATTGCTACCAGACAGAAGAGAATCGAGAAGATAAAGAAGAGCATTAGCAAAGCAGAATCTACGGTTGAGAAGCGTGTTCGAGACCTAGAGAAAGCGAAAGAGAAACTGGCTCAGCAAGAGAAATCAAAATAGGAGTGGCAGAAAGCGGGTATATTCGTGATCAAGCTCCATGCATAGTATCTGGTCACTAAATCGACAAATGTAATGGGTTCTACGATATTCTTCTGAAATTCGTGTGGGCACAAGGATTTCAATCAAAAAAGAGCGTATCATAGACCCAAAACTAGCATCACGTAAGTCCAAAATAGAATAATATCAAACAATATGCACTATAGGGGTGAATTGACACACACTAAACCCGGTATCGTGAAACTAGCAGTCATTGGTGCAGTTGCAGCAGGCAAAAGTACATTGATTGCTAAATTGGTTTCAGGCGCCTATATTGATTCATCAATGGAAATGGGGGTCGATGTTTCGTCTTGGATGATCTCAGTAGACGAATTCACTTCGATCGAGGCATCGCTCTTTGAGTTCGATGAGCACGAGGAATTCAAGTTCTTTCAGGCAGCTGCTGTGACAGGAGCAAGGATAGCGTTGATTGTCTTCGACTGTTCATCCTTTGAGTCATTGCTGGCTGTTGAAGAATGGGTGGGTATGGTTTCCAATATACCCCATGATAGAAAGATATTCGTGGGGACCAAACTCGATTTGTGTGACGATGTTGACTACGATGCAATACATGAGATTACATCACGCCACGGGATTGACTTTCTGCTGGTGAGCTCAAAAGAGGGCACCAATATCGGTACTCTTGCTCGTCGTTTGGGTGAGATGGCCCAACGCGTCTGACATGTGACCCTTCAATTTCACCAAATAGCATGGTTAGTGGAATTATCAATGCGGAGTACAAGTGCGAAACTACACCAATTGGCAGGGCGGCTTGAATTCTTTCTACACCTCGATTGGTCTGCATAGCTTTGATATCTGTTTAAACCTTAGATTTGTAGCCCGCTGCGCTGAAGCCCTGAGTTATATACAAAGAGGATGACGCACGCATCGAGGCTCACAAAAATGAGTTCTTAGCCAAGACCAAGGTCACTTTCGGGATTAAGGTGGATCCGCGGTTCTTGGAGTTCTTTCTTGAAGAATAATCCTAATCCAGAAAGTAATTTCAGTTTGTGAGTTTGAATTAAAGAAAGGGGTTAGGATGAATGTCAGGAAATCAAGTTAGTCATCGAGCGTTTCTATTTAGATTAAGAAATCTGGCAAAGAAAGCTCTTGAGAGGTATGGGTTAGAGAGAGCTGAAATCAAATTCAAGAGCTATAGTGGTAATGGATTGTATCAGGTCATTATTCCATCTAGTAGAAAATCGGAATTTCCCGTTCCCCCTGGACGTTATGCATTGCGACTACATCAATTCGGATACATGAAACCCGAATACATCCGTTCCGAGTTAGAGTGGCTGTCCGCTTTGTGTGAGGTGGGAATCGATGTTCCAAGACCTATCAGAAACGAAGATGGAGATTGGTTGACAACAGCTGAAAGTGGATATGATGTTCCAAGACAAAGGAATTGTACTCTTCTCAGTTGGGTTGAAGGTAGATTCCTAGAGAAGGGCCTGCGTCCAAAGCATTTCGAATCATTAGGTAAAGTAGCTGGAAAAATGCAGGAACAATCAATGCTGTGGAAGAAACCCAAGGGGTTCAAACGCCCTCATTGGGATTGGGAAGGTCTCTTTGGAGATGGTTTCGATTACGGTTTCGTTGCACAAGACGCACGGGATGCAATTCCGAAGAAACATCAACAGGTGTTCAATGACGTCTTGAAACGCGTTGAAGAAGCTAGCCAGCAGTTGGGAAAGGGCAAGAGGGTCTACGGATTGATTCATGCGGATCTTGGAAATACTGTATTTCGTGCTGGAAAGGCACGCCCCTTCGACTTCGACGATTGTGGATTCGGCTACTGGATGTTCGACTTAGGCGTAGTGCTAGCCCATTATATGCTTGATTCCGAAGGCAGCTCTCCAAAGATGCGGGATGCCTTGATTGTAGGATATCAAGATACGAGTATATTACCAGAATCGAACTTGGAATACCTTGACCTCTTCACTGCTGCACGTTTTGCACAGCTTATGTTCTTCTATCAAGGAATGGGATTGAAGTTCCCTCGACACCGTGATGAGGCCTTGGGAGAGATCAATCAATCTGCAAGGTATCTAAAACGCATTCTCAAGAAGATGAGATAGCTATTAGTGAGAAGTAAGTTTGAAAGAGCGCTATGTAGCCATAACTTAGGAAACCGAAGGACTGGAAACACCTGTAAATGACTTCGAACCCTGCGTCCTCGAACTCCTTCCCCCGCCATTGCTTTAATAGTCTTCAATTATTCGACGTATCCAATGAACCAAAAGAGAGGCGTTCTAAGTGCCAGGCGATGAGCCACATACATCGAGTGAGAGATTGATAGTAGTTCTCTTCCTTTTTGCTCTCTTGCCAATTGCACTTTGTCATTTATTAGGACTCGCGCAAATTCTGCTGGCTCAAGATGATCTTCTATTAGGACTCATCCTGTTATTGGCAATGGGTATGGGAGTTAACAGCACACTCGTAGCCTATTCATTGGTAAATTACATGCAGGAACGAGATTTCAGAGACCTCGCTCTTTTACTGATTGTGCTGGATGGTATCATCCTAATGCTGTTCTATCTAATCACTAATCCCGCTTCGGCATCATGGTCTCTCTTTGCGGACAGAGAGAAAAACAGGACCATCATAACAGCTTTCGCCTTCGTCTTGATTCCTTTCTTGCTATTTGGTTCACTTGAAAAGAAATCTACAGCGACCAAGAAGCAGGAGATTGTTTCGGCCGCTTGGGGATTGTGCTTAATGCCTTCGGTGCTATTGTGGTTTTTCCTCAGTCCGGAACCGGTATTTATCACATCTCAAAACGGGGGAGGAATCTCGGGGATAACACCCTTGGGATGGGTGATCCTCTTGGGATCTCTGATTACACTCGTAGGAAGTCTGGTAAAGAGCTTCTTTGCATGGATAAGGGAGAAGACCCGCATTACACTGGCCTATTTTTTGGCACTTGTCTTGTGGATGACTTCTGTATTGACCTTCGTTGTGCAAGGAGATCCGTTTCAACTTTCAGAGCTGCTCTGGTTCTGGGGAATTTCATCTGGATTCGCGGTAATAGCTGTGGCTATGCTCATCTCTAACGTAATCGAACCTCGCAAGGAATTATCAGAGGCTGTGAGGAGCAGAACAGAAGATCTTGAGTATGCCAAAAAAGAAACAGAGTTCTATCTCAATATCTGGGCGCACAAGGTCGGTAACCTCTTACAGGGCATGACGACATATCTAGACCTATTCTCAGCGTCTATTGATCCTGAGTTTCTCTCTCGACCTCAAGAAACTGCTAAGGACCTATCTGGACAGGCGACAATAATCAATAGGCAGGTCGCAGCACTTCTCAGAGTAAAGGAAACCGAAGAACCGAGAACATGGCCAGTTCATCTGGCAAATATGATTAGAAGAGCCCATGAAGAAACAATTGAAGCCCTCGACAGGGATTCAGAGGCCCTAGTTCTTGATGGTGAAAGCAAGGTTCATGTCATAGCTGATGATTTTCTTGATTTGGCCTTCAGTTGTCTGTTCAGATTCATTTTGGATAATCATCATCCTGATAATCCATTGAAATTAAAAATTGAAGAATCTAAAGACAAAGTCCAGGTTAGCATCACATGTGCAGGGATGACACTGACAAGTGATGCTGAGCTTGCTCTATCGGATGACATTATCCCAAATAGAAAACACCTTGGACTTGAAATCTTCACTGCGAAACTCCTGATGGCATATTACGGTGGGCGCCTCGCATATCGGAAAGACAGTGAAGCCGGTGCTACCTCTTTCATCTTGGATTTCAAACAGTTTCGTAGATAGTAATGAAACTAGGCCAGAAATGATTGCAAGAAATAGAAGTTTGAAGCTAGCCTGCTGATTAACTTGGAAAGAACCCATTAATGGCCAACTTATGGAGGCGTCCAATCGAGAGGGATGTTTTCAGCGAGAGTTCTTAGCAGTTCCTTTGTCCTCTTATCGTCAAATCTACAGCTCTCCCACACCTTTTGTTCAAACAATAAATCATCATTATTTCTAATCGAAAATGTAAGCACCGCCGCATTGGGGAGTGCTCTTTCTGAACAATTCTCCAGGTCCCATATCTTCTTCTTAACTAAGTCTTGTATGAAGACAGACAGCTTATCATTGGAAAACGCAATCTCTCTTTTCTTAGCGGCCTTGGTTTCTTTCTTGATATCGACTGGAGTTCCTTTTGGTATCTTCCAATGTACAATATTTTTAGAGGTCACGGTGATTCTTAATCGTGAATAGTATGCCGTGTGTCCAGATTGATACTCGAATGAAAAGCTCGTTAAATCGGCTTTTCCCTTTAGCAGATTCTTAAGGTGGTTCCTCAGTTCTTTCTTAGTATACGTCACTTGCTTCGACCTCAAAATTCTGACTACTGATTCATGTCCAAGTAGAAATGACACAAGATAAGGTATTGGAAGAGAAACTGGCGCTAACAAAAAGGGAGATTCAATGTCTGTTGATTACTGCAGAGTTCTCTTCAATGTTACAATAGCTTGTTCAACTCCAATCGTCTGAATATATGGACCTAATTTCGGACCACGATCCGTATTCAGAAGAATTTGATAAAGTAGTTTGAAGAAGTTTCTTGGTTTGATTTCATTTTCTCTTGCTGTTTCAAAGATCTTGGTTTGAATCTCGTCTGAGTCTTTCAAACCCTCTATTGCTCTAACTAGATACTTGATAGCAGCCTTTTGTTTTTCATCTAAGTCAATAGTAATGTCTTCAAGTTGAGCGAAATCGTTTACCCAATTATTTGCATACTGAACTCTTTCATTTACATCTCGAAGAGTTGCTCCATTTCTAAGATACCCATATTCTACTAAGCGAGACTCGATGAATTCCTCATATGCACTCTTGGGTGCTACAGCTATTAGATTGACAAGCAATGAATAAGGAATGTGGGTTGACCTCTTATCAGGTGGTTTGAGATGCCAGCAATATTCAAACAATCCTCTCAACTTTCTCTCTCGAGCAGGATTGCTTTCTTTTATTCGGCCAAAATAGACATCTTCCAGATAATCTAGTTCCTTCATGTAAGTTGGGATATCATCTACTGCTAAAGTCCTACTTCCAGTGATCCTTTTGAATGTCAGTAGTTGCAGTGATTGAGGTGAACCATAAAGGAACCAAGTTTGCGGAGTAAATACATTCCCAGCAGATTTCGATATCTTCGATCCACCTTTATCCAAGAACATCTCATACCTTGCATGAATAGGGGGCTCATAACCGAAAATCTCTGTGCATATCTGATCGTTGCATATAACAGATTCAAAGATGTCCTTTCCAAAAGCCTCAAAATCGATTTGAAGTAGATCCCATCTTGCTGCAAATTCAACTTTCCAAGTGAGCTTACCTTCCCCTTTGGCTATATCTGACCAACCATGGTAGCCACACCCATCAAGCATTTCGCCGCGAATTTCATCTCCTTCACAAATGTATTCCACTTGACCTTTCTTTTCATCAAAGCTGATTGCTTTGGTAGTATAGATTTTCCCACATTGCTTGCAAACAGCATGATAGGGGAGTACTTCCAAATATTTCGCCTGTCCGGTTGTTTCTTCAATTATTTCTCCAGCACGTTTTGCTTTAGCTAGCAGGGTTTTGACCTGTGGAGCCATTTTGCCGGTCGTATACAATTCATTTGCTGAGGTGGGGGTAAAGAGGATACCGGCTTGATCAATTGCATCGATTAACAGCGATGACATATGTTGACCATAGCTTTCATGACAACCCCAGGGATCAGGAATCATAGAAACTGGTTTTCCAAGATGTTCTTCCAATTCAGGTGGTGTTCCTGCAGGTACTTTACGCAAACCATCCATATCATCAGCAAAAGCTATAAACTCTGATTTTCTGCCCAAATCTTCGATTGCTAGTTTGAAGCCAAATGCACGTGATGCATCTGCGAATGACCCAATATGAGGGAAGCCAGATGCGCCAAGTCCGCTCTCAGTTCTGATCACTTCTGGATGCTTGCCTTCTAAGTTGTCTTTACGTTCTAATACACTTAGAGCTAATTTATCGATCCAGGTTCCACGACCGATAACTTCCTCTGTGTCATCATCAAGGTCAAAATCTTGTGTCAATTTCTACGCCAAGAAGACATCCTCTCTCATCATTTTAATTCCTACTATATTGAACGTTAAAACCAGAAATTAGAAAATGAGAGAAACGGAGCGTAGTAGATTCTAAGCTGATCGAAGCTTAGAGCCTTCAGAAAGCAAATAGAAGTTTGAAGGAGGGCTTTGCGGCCCTACCTTCAGAGACTGTTGGTCTAAATACACCTGTGAATGACTTCAGGTCCTGCTTCCTCGAACTCCTTTCTGGAAACCCACATCTTCTGGAAGGTCTTCAGTGAGGCAAGGATGCTTCCACCAATCCAGACAGAGTACTGTCTCTCGGGTGGAGCAATAATTCGGACCTCGATGTTCTCTGGGACTAGCTCGGTGATCTCCTTGTGGAGCCTCTCCTTGAGTCCTGGGAACATAGTCGAACCACCGGACAACACAACGTTGGCGTACAGGTCACGTCGCAAGTCGACGTCACATGCCTTGATAGACTCAACAATGTGGTCATCTAGTGGTTGGGTGTCAAGACCGATTGCGCTAGGATTGAAGAACAACTCGGGTGCCTGGAACCTCTCTGCTCCGACTGTGATTACCTCACCGTCAGGTAGCATGTAAGGCTTGTCAACACCTGCCTTATCGGCTACGGTTCGTTCTCTCTCAGGATCAAGGGCTACGTAACATAGCTTCTCCTTGACATCCCTGACAATCTCTTTTTCTGCACCGCTCACAAAGGAGTAGCCCCTCTGCCTGAGCAGTCTGCGCAGATACTCGGTGATGTCACGGCCTGCGAGGTCGATTCTTTTGATAGCGTGAGTGATAGCAAAGCCCTCGTAGATTGGGACAATGTGTGTCACACCATCTCCGGAGTCAATAACTAGTCCTGTCGTTCTTCCGGACGCGTATAGCGATAGCACTGCCTGTGTGGCAACGTACACTGCTGGAACACCAAAGTTGTCAAACATAACTGAGGCCATTCTCTCACGATTCTCACGTGGGTTGAATGGTGCTTCAGTCAGTAGGACTGGGTTCTCACTTGGGTCTATTTTGAGGTCATTATAGAACGTGTAGCTCCAAATTTTCTCAATAGCGTCCCAGTCATCAATCACACCATGTGTGATGGGATAGACCAGTCGCAGAACACCACGCAGGTTGATGGCTTCCTCACCGATGTAGTAATCTCTGGTATAGTGATCAACATCAGTCATGATTGATTCGTATCGTGGATATCCAATCAGTGTGGGCCAAACACTTCGTGGCTGATCTTCGCCGGCGTATCCGTTCTTGCTAAGGCCAGTGCCGTTGTCAATGACAATGGGCTTCGCGCCAAGGAACTCGTCTTCAGCCATTTTTTCGGTCCTCTTTTTTTTGGTTAATGAGTAGATCTCAGAACCTAGATTCTAACTCAGAGTTCACGGAACTCTTCGCTACTGTACAGTTCGCTTTCGACTATATTTAAGACTATTCTGTCTTAGTCTCTTTAATTCAAAGGAACATCTAAGATATATTCGATTGATACGAGACCTACATAGGTAATATATGTCTGGTACTTTTACTAGCTTTGAAATACCCTTCAAAATGCCGTATATACATCATCAGGCATACTTTTGTTTTAATCAGGAATGTAGTAAATAGTGATATATAGACAGAATATATATATGTCATATACCTTTGAATTAAAGTGGCGTGAAACGATGTTTTGGGAAACTGCAGACACGGTCATCAGAAGGGAGATTCAGATTGATGCCAGAAGAATTATTCTGGACCTTCTAGAAGGAGGCCCTAAGACAGGGATAGAACTACGAGAGGCAATAAAACGGTTCAAGCAGACACAAGAGATGGAGAAGGCAAGAGCGGAGAAGAGAAAGCTTACCAAGAAGCAGATTCAGGCCATCAATGTAACTGACCCTCATTTATATCACAATACAAAACACCTGGAGAATTTACAGATAATCACTAGCAGGAAGAGCTCAAGAATACGCCTCTTCGGACTGGTGCCTTGGGCAATCCAACCTGTAAGAAGGGTTTTAGGGGTGACTCGTCCAGCGGCACTCATCACCTCGATGTCACGTCCTGAAGATCAGAGACCATTCATTACTTGGCTGAATGAGCAGAAGGATTTCGACGTGAGGTCTCTCCATGTCATTGTCGAAGACAGGACCTTCGCTAGAGGATCATCGAGAAACCTAGCAAGATATCTGCCTGAGAAGGGTGAACCTAAGTGGGAGATTCAATGGCATGACCTACCTGTCGACTCTGCAGGCAACTACGACACAAACATACCAGGTGATGTTATGCTCACCCAGCGGGAGATAGAGAACATAATCACTGACAATATCAAGCAATATGATCTTGTTATTGATCTCTCTACGGGGCCGCCCCTGATTGTGCTTGCACTCTCACTCTTGGCTATGCATTATTCATTGAGTGCCATATTTGTGAATCACAAGGATGGAAGTAATATCATAACTAGAGTGTTACCAAGGGGCTAAACAAGTTGACACATGGAAGAGAGCTTTCATGGGAAGAAATTGGTCTAGAAACCACCCTGAAAGACCTAGCGAACATTGTCCGAGATGTCGAAGCCTCCACCCCGCCACAGAACACACGAATGCTACGCAAGACAAAGAAGTGGAGTCAGCAGCTCTCTGAGGTCATAGACTCCTTGGTCCAAATCCGGACTGAGCTAAAGCCTCAGCTCGAGAAAGCACTAGGTGTGTCAATCAGAGGGCAAGAGCTACTCCAAGTAGCTATGTTCCAGCCAAGTACAAAGAACCTGTTCAGTGAGCTTCAGATCCAGCTATCATTGGACAAGAGAAGTCCGTTGGATGAAGAAGACTACGAAGTTCTTGTGTTTCTTAGTGAGATAGCGCAGTCTTTGGCATTGGTAGGTGATGCAGCAATCTCTATCGCGGTATTGCACCACATCTGGCAGCCAAAGGCCACTGATGTTGGTACACTGACTCAACGCAGAGCAGATATCGTGAGCAATGAGCATCTGGCGAAAGTCTGTGATTCGTGGGGGCTATATGAGCAACGCATCCACTTCGATCCCGCCAGTCCTAGTAAGTCAGAGATGAACCACGACAAAGGAACTCTTGTTGAAGCGATTTGCGGAATAGTCTACATCGAGCACGGGTTCAACAAGGTCAGAGAGCTGATTCCAGTACTCGTGGGATGATGTTTTGAATATCTTAAGCTTCGGTCATGTCATATTCATCCCGTAGGTCCTTAGCATCAGTGGACGCAGGATATAGTTGAAGGAATCGTTTTCGAATAGTAACTGCGTCCTCAGGATCAGAATAGACCCGTACCGACGGGATAGTTTGCTTCTGTTTGTTAAGAATCTGCATCAAGGGTTGCCCCTCTTCAATGGAATCAAGTGTGACAATCTCAAGACCTGTAGTTTCACCGCCGACCAAGAGTGGAATCTTACCAAGAAGCGCTTCTCCTAGCTTGGGATTTACGACATCAATGATTACTTTTCCAATATCTCCCGCAACTTCAGTTTCCATATCGATCAGTTTCTCAATATCTGTTAGTGTTGCCAGCAGTGCATCTCGAGATGCCTCCTCAAATGATGAGAGTGATCGTGCCAACACTACCTTGAACATTCTCCGGTGTCGTATTCTTCTTGCATAGTCTCTAACAAACTCAATCTCTGAATTCTTAAACCAAAGATAGAGGTCGGCATCAGTCATACGCGTAAACATTCCAAAGCATTCGTTCTTGGATAGCCCCTCTTCTCGAAGCCGGAAGTAAGTAGCTTTGGAGGTTATTGCTTCAGCGAGCTTCACGGCATGATGAAGGTAGAGATCACTGAACATCCAGTTTCTACTGAGGATTAGTGACTCCAATGAATGGAGGGCTTTTAGCATGAATGCCCTCACATAGTTGCCATCACGATTCTTGACAACACGGTTTGTCAGCATAACTCTTTCAGCGGGAAAGATGCCTAGTTGAACTCCGCTGAAATGAGCATCTCGGATCAAATAGTCCGTCTTATCTATGTCAAGAGGATGGTCTAGAAAGTCAGACAGTAACATCCAGACGGGGTCTTTTGCTTTGCGCCTAAAGACATCAACCACAATACTTGGTTCAATACCATTTTCCTTCAGGATGTCAGAGAGTCCACTATGCTTGATGAGATACTCACCCAAGTCCAAGTGGTCAATCCCGGCCCAGCTCTCCAAAGCATACTCAATGGTGTGTGATGTTGGGGGATGGCCCACGTCATGAAGAAGGGCAGCCGCTCTGAACACCTTCTGCTGATAGTCATCAAGTAGGTTAGATAGAGGATGGAAGCAGGGTTCATCTAAGTCATCGCAATAGTTGACAACTCTTATGCACTTCTGCGCTAAAAAGCTGGTTCCCACGCAGTGAAGAAATCGGGTGTGAGTCGCTCCTGGATATACCAAGTGAGCTGGACCAAGCTGCTTAACAAAACGCAGCCGTAGCATCTCAATACTTGATAAGATATCCAATTCCCAAGGTGCGAAAATGATAGCTCCATGTACAGGATCTTGGATTGCTTTCTGGCGAGTATGTTTCTCCTCTACAGACCATAGACGTCTACGACGTTTTATCTTGCTTTGGATTTCATCCCAGGCAGCCCCCTTAGCAGACTTTGCATCAGCAATGGTCTGCTCCCGGAAACCTGTCAACCGAATCAGCTCAGCCATCTCGAAATCAAGATCTTGGACAGCTGCTCTATCTCCATGTGGAATCTGCTTTCACCTACGCACCAAATATTCCGCTGTTATTTAAGCAATGACTTTGACAGAGGTCGCCTTACTCAGAAGGCAGGTCTCTAGATCTCTTGACCCGCTCCCGGGCAGCACTATATTCCAATGTATTCTCACGCTCCATTGCTCCACAATACTCGTCAGGAGTGCAGTAGTCCCATCCTCGGAGTGTCTTGCACCATGGAGCTGAACGTGCCTTGTAGAAGGGAGGATCGATAAGATTGGCCACGACGAGAAAGTCAGCAACGATTTTAATCGCATTATTCTTGAAGGCTTTCTGTATGCAAGGCGGAGCTCGTTCTACAATCCTTGAGTTAATTCTGAACAGTCGGAGCCAGAGAAGGCATTTTTTCGCAACATAGAGGAAATCACACTTTGGGCATAGACTTGCATAAATTGAGAGTCGGCAAAATTCATCTCTACTATCCTTTGTCAACCCTGATTCACGCAGAAGGTGAAACTTGATGTCCACAAACCACTCTGGTGTGAAGGCACCAAACTCGTCTATGAATGATTGAAGCTCAGATTGAACTTCTTCTTCAGTCGAGTTCCAGGTATCCTCGGTAAGGAGTGGTTTTCGCTTCCTGTCAGACATCGAATATTCAATCTCATATCCTGCAAAGGTCATCTTAAACGCATCAGTTGGAAAAGCAATTGACTATTCGGATTCGAAGCTTGTTGGAACAACTCTTAAATCAGGTAAACGGAGCTTCAGCCTAATAGCGCCTCTTCTGATGAGGTCACTGCCAGATGACCAAGCTTAGCTTACTAACCGAACATTCCTTCAAAGAGGGAGTCACATCACTCGAGATTGTAGACCTGACCAGCAGCGGAACAGAAAACGTTGTGGTATCCACTATGAATGGGGATCTCAGGGTCTTTGAGTTGACAAAAGGTAAGAAGCCAAAGCTAAAGGAAATAGCGAGGACAAGTGACCTCCCACCAGTAGCCGCATTGGATACGGGGGATGTTTTGGGGAATGGAGTTCCTGACTTTGTTGTAGCAGGACTCGATAATCAGCTCCGTCTACTTGTGTACATGGACAACAAACTGCAAGTGAAGAGCTCAACTCCTGTAGGAGCCATTCCAACTTCATTGGTGGTAGCCAATGTACTTAGTGACAAGAGTGCTGAAGTTATAGTATCTACAACTGACCAGGCCCTCAGGTGCTATGGATGGTTTGATGTGGTTTTGGACAAGTTAGCTCACAAAGTAGTAGATAATCCCGTCCTGTCTATGCGACGTTTGTCAATAGAAAACGTTCCGTACAGTAGATTTGTTTTTGGAGATGAAAATGGCAACATCTTCGTGTATCAGTATGCTGATGATAGACTTCATGAAGTATGGAGGATGAAGGTGGGAAAAGAGGTCTATCATATTGCTACTGGTAATATCGCAGGCGGAAGATATGACGAAATCGTTAGTGTTTCAGATAAACGCACAATTACACTCCTTAGAGTAGAACAACAGGCCCTTGACAAAGTCTTGTCAATCAAGGCTCCTGAGTCTGTGACAGCAGTGAGAATGGGCAGGATTCTTCAAGACACCCCAGCTGGACAGATTCTCCTGAGTTTGCAAGATTCCACGATATTATTACTGGGTTTCAACGGGTTGGAACTGATTGAGCTTGCATCGCTTAGAACCGCTTCAAAATCTGCTGAGTCGCTGGTGGCTTTTGGCGATCTTACTGGTGATTCAAGAAATGAAATTGTTCAGGCGATTGGGAATAAGGTCTATCTGATCAAGATTGATGACGAGGATTGAGAACTACAACTCAGGCATGAATACTTCGTTTGGTTGGCGTACTTCAATCATTTTCACTGAAGTCTTGGACTTGATTCGAGGTACTACTTCAGTATCAAGCCAGTCCTTCACACTTGCTCGGGCCATCTCGATATTCTCAGCTTCTGCATTCATGTCGAACCTGATGAACAAATTGTAGGGCTCTCTCTCTGACACTTCCTTTTTGACCATCGCCCAGAAGGCTTTGGAGCCAGCTGGGATGTCGATTCGGCCAAGGATTTCTGACCAAGATTTGCCCTCTAATCTCTTTGACACTATCGCCAAATCCTTCAGTTCTGGTAGCTCCTTAAGAGCATCAAGCACCAGCTGACCAGAGGCCTTAGGGTCCTTGATCTCTTCGAACTCCGCTATCAGGTAATGATCTGCTCTAAACTTGGGCATGGGCAAAGGCTCCATCCAAATGATGAAGCCGCCTGTCTGCCCTCTGCTCTTAAGTATGATGGTCCTGCAGTTCACCCTTAGGGCTGAGAAGCTCCCCTTTGTAGTGATGGAATCGGTAGGCTGCAGTACAGATACCCATGAGTGTGACTACCACAAGCCCCCAAATAACGAGACTCAATAATGAAAAGATGACTAGTGTTAGTAGACGTTCAGACCGTGCACCTAATCCTACATCAAGGTCCACCACTCCGAGACTCGCTGCGAGTGATCTGCTGTAGCTGGTCAACAGCCATCCGGTTATGCAGAGAAGTACCCAGAGCGGAACTGGAATTCCAAGGACTGATGTCGCCTCATAAGCTGCCGCGATGGCAAAGAGCAGGATTGCTTCAGAAACTTTGTCTATGAAGGAGTCGGTGAGTGCACCTGCTTTTGATGTCAAACCACTCTCTCTTGCCACGACCCCATCCACACCATCAAGAAAGCCTACGAGAAACACAAGAAGTCCGTAAAGCATCGGCGAATTCATGATGGATAACACAAGAAAGGCAAGCAGTGACATCAGAATAGTGATGTAAGTAATTGAGTCAGGTTTCACGTTACGGTCTGCAAGTGGCTTTGCTGTTCTGGTGACCAAGCCTCTAAAAAGGCCCCTGACTCTGAATTTACTTGGTGAGATGTCATTCACTCTCCTCTATGATGATTTTCCTGCCATACACAATGGCATCATTAATGTGAGCTCCTGCGTTGACACGAGCTGATCCAAAAAGAATGCATCTTTCTAAGGTCACCTCACGGGCGAGCTCGGTGCCATGCTCCATACTCACTCCCGGGCCAACTCTACAGCTCTGTTCGATTCTGCAGGCAGGACCAATGAATGCAGGCCCCTCAATGCTCACTCCTGATGTTATCAGGGTTCCTGATGGGAACTTAATCTCCTCGCCAATCTCGATGGTATCACCAGGAGGAACTACGATGCAGCCCTTGGCGGGTTCAACCTGTCCATTGAGAATCATATTACTCGCGCCAAGAAGATCTGAAATGGAATCTATATCAAACCACACTCCATCTACAGTTGCTGCGTAGACATTCATCCGCTTGGAAACCATCTCATTCAAGACGGCCACCACTGTCTTCTCCCCTGATTCATGAGCTGAGTGGAAGTGGCGAATTGCTTCCGAATTGATAGCCACAATCATGGCACTTCGATGCACATCATTATAATCCATCAGAGATGTACATATGCCAGAAACGCGACCGTCGTTCTGAACGTAAATCGGTGACCCATATCTCGAATCCAAAGAAGTACTGACGGTCACGGCGCGTGAGTCGCCTCCACGCTTGTGTTCCTTTATGAGCTGCTTCACGATGATAGGAGATACAACATAGTCCACGGGACATATTAGAAATGGCTCGGCATTGCAGCACTCGAGGACAGTGGATAGTGTATGAAGAGGCCCCTTCTCAAGTGAGGATACCTGAACCACTTCTAGGGGATAAGAATCGGCCAGGGTCAACAAGTGTTTCTTGAAAAGTTCACCTTTCCATCCAACGCCAATATGTATAGAACGCACACCAGACTTCACCAAGACCTCAAGAAGTCTGGCAATAATGGTCTTGCCTGCGATAGGGATGAGCCCTTTTGGTATGGAGTCACTAAGGACGCCCATTCGAGACCCACGGCCCGCAGCAAGAATTATGGCGTGAATGCCTATTCCTCCTCTCAGCCTTTCAAACAACATGGTTCATATCAGTGTTTGTAGGGAAAAATGTGTGGTAACGTATCTTGACATCTAGAACCCTAACAGTCAAGGATGAAAAGAGCTGCGATGATGTGATTCAAGAAGCAGTGAGAACTATTCAGGACGGTGGACTCGTTGTCTATCCCACAGATACTAGTTACGGTATCGCATGTGACCCGATGCAGGAGCCCGCATTAGAGCGTTTGATATCAGTAAAGAAGAGAAACAAAGGGATTGGCGTGCCGCTTCTTTTCTCAGACATACATCAATGTGAGATGTATCATGATTTTGAGAGCCTCGAGAGAGTTTTAGCACGCCTCTTCTGGCCGGGTGCATTGACCTTGATTGTGACAACGAAGGACGCAATTCCAGCATACATCACTGGTGGTAGGGGATCTGCAGCTATAAGGGTTCCCGATCATTTCATACCTCGAAGGATTGCCAGAGAGTTGGGATTACCAATAGTTGGCACGAGTGCAAATTTGAGTGGCGGAGAGACCCCCTTTGAAGTATCTGCAGCAAAGAGGCAATTGGGAGATGGAGTGGACCTCTACATTGATGGGGGCCCATCGTCTGCAAAAGCCAACTCCACAATTCTTGGTGTAGAAGGAACAGAGGAGCCATTAAACATCAAGGTCTATCGAGAGGGAAGTCTGAGTGTAGAGAGGATAACAGATAGCCTTAGAATTGATTCGGATGCACTGCGATTTTGGACTAATCGTATCATCTATCCAGATATGTGAGGCGAGTGGTCTGCATAACTACAATCTTCTTGTGGGCTGCCCCAGAGAGAGGGAAAGAGCTGCAAGATCTGAGGTTCAATACTTCATTGGCGACCTCTTAGAAGACTCCGAACTCAAGGTATATCGTACCCCAATCTCAGGCCTACTCGCTGCATTGACAACTCTAAATCCATTTGACGTGATTCATAGGCTGAGAGAGTTCGCCTTGGAGAACGCCTATCAATTCAGATTCGCAATACGTTTCACACCAATCGAAAGGTGTGTTTCCACATCATTAGAGGAGATAGTGAAGGCTACAGAGGAATTGAGTGCAAAGATAGAAGAAGATGATTCATTCAGAGTAACAGTGAGACGCCGTCATACAGACTTGGAGAATATGGAGGTTGTGACTGCGGCGGCGGCTGTGATTCCTAGACGAGTGGATTTGGACCAGCCAGACAAGACTGTATGGATAGAAATCGTAGGTGAGTGGACAGGGGTCTCTGTTCTCAATCAAAACGAGGACATTCTCTCAATCATGACCATGCGAGATGACATGTATTAGCCCCAAACTACTACTCTAGGGCAACCATTGACACCCTGCTTGTCACACAGCCTGAAAGAGCATGATATCTTGCTTCAAGCGAGTCTGATGATGCGACTGCGGTGATTTCGGCTTCATTGATTCCAAAGTGCATCATTATGTATTGTAACCGTTCCTCTGTGGGAGCAAAAGGGCGCTGAACCGATGGCCCTAGCCTATCGACTATTTGATCAACATGACTCTTCAGATTCGATTCAGCCTTCGTCAAAACAACTGCAGCTACAGACTTACTCTCGTCAGTGACTCCTAGCTTTTCTAATGCAACTCCGATTTGATGCTGGCCTGATGCGTAGAGAAGAATTTCGACATCAAGATTTCTGGCGATGGAATAATTTCCCTTCCAAGCATTCAATGCATTCTGTGCTGCTGAGAGAAGGTGCTCTTCACCAGCTATAAGTGCGGAGTCAAGCAGTTGTACCGCAACGACTCCTTCAGCTTTCTCAGATGCTAGAGATATCATTGCATCCTTGTTCAAACCCTTAGCATTTCTGAGTTCCCCAATGCCTACATGAAAGACCTCGTCGCCATAAGTCAGGGTTTCAAGACGCACAGCAACCACCGTTCTCCATTCTAGAGCCTCTTGATGAAATAGTCTGCAACCGTTGGTTCAAAACCAACCTCAAACACGAGCTTGCTGCGAATCTGCTTGAGATCCATAGAGGGATCTTCCTTCTTGAACACCTTCACTAAGGCGATGATTGACTCTCGCATCTCCCAAGGGTACACTGTCCAGCTCTTTGTCTGCACCATATAGAAATCTGGTTTCACTCGGGACCAAGGCTTCCAATGCAAGACTGCAGTCTTCACATCGCCTGCTCCCAGGGTTCTAACATGATCTATTGCATAGTAGAGGCTGTCCCCGGTGTCCGCAACTTCATCTACCAACAAGATGCTTTTTCCTTTCATGGTCCCTGTGATTGGTTGCGTTATCTTTGGCTCACGGCCCTTTTTCGCTACATCACTATAGTACTCTATTCGGATATTCTGAAGGGTATCAGCATATAGTACATCAGAGAGGATACGAGCCGGTATCCAGCCGCCTCTTGCGATTCCAACCACTGCATTGGGCTTGAATCCGCTCTCAACAACACGCTCTGAAAGTCGAAGCGTGAGGTTGTACACGTCTTCCCAAGTTAGAATTAGATACTCCATTCTACTCCATGACCCCACACGGGCTTTGGAACTCAGTGTGCTTCTTCCATATTAACAGTACTGCTGAGAGCGCGCTTAGCACAATGTAGATTTAGGACGAAAGACTCCTCAATCAGCGTGAGTAGCGATGAAACCAGACATTGTGCTCTCCCACATCGGTCAGCTAGCTACGCTAGCAGGACATAGTGATGCTCCGAAGACAGGACAGAGCTTGCAGGAATTGTCTATAATTGAGGATGGGGCTGTTGCCATTAAGGATGGAAGGATCGTTTCGGTTGGCATGACCAATGAGGTCATGTCTAGCCTCAGCGAAGAGCCCGTTCTACCTCCAATCGAGTTTCCCAATATGCTAGCAATTCCTGGCTTCGTTGATAGCCATACGCATTTGGTATTCGGAGGTTCAAGAGAGAATGACTTCGCCATGAAGCTTGCTGGCAAAGGCTACATGGAGATACTAGAGGGTGGCGGAGGTATACTAAACACCCTGAAAGCGACGCGTTTAGCAACTCAAGATGAACTCAGATCCAATGCATTCTCGTATGCCGAGAGTATGCTAACTAGTGGGACTACAACAATCGAGGCTAAGAGTGGCTATGGGCTTGATGTCGAGAATGAGGTAAAAATGTTACAAGTTGTAGAAACATTGCGAAACAAGCTGCCTTCAGAGTTCGTTTCTACGTTCATGGGAGCTCATGCGATTCCTCCCGAGTATAAAGACAGGGTTGACAACTATGTCGAACTTGTGATTAATGATATGATTCCAACAATTGCAGAACATAAGCTGGCCGAGTTTTGTGATGTTTTCTGCGAAGAGGGCGTATTCAGTGTCGAGCAGTCAAGAGAGATTCTCAATGCAGCACAAGACAAGGGTATGAAGCTGAAGGTTCATGCAGATGAGATAGTTCAACTAGGAGGCGCCGGTCTTGCAGCAGAGGTTGGAGCGATATCTGCAGATCACCTCTTGAGGTCCTCCGATGATGATTTAGAAGCTATGGCTAAAGCTGGAACCATAGCTACCCTACTTCCTGGGACTGCCTTTAGTCTCGATACTGAGTATGCAAATGCTCGCAAGATGATAGAGATGGAACTTCCAGTGGCACTTGCCACAGACTTCAACCCAAATTGCGCAAACGAGTCTATGTTCTTCACAATAGCTCTGGCATGTTACAAGATGAAGATGCATCCTAGAGAAGCAATCTCAGCGGCTACGATAAACGGAGCACATGCTCTAAGCAGGAGTGAGGTGGTGGGAAGCATAGAACCTGGGAAGCGTGCAGATATCCTGATATTGGACTGTCCTAATCCAGAGTATCTTTCTTGGAGGTTCGGGATTAATCTTGTACACACAGTCGTGGTAAATGGACAGGTTGTGCATACCAAGCTTGGACCTTAGGAAAGACATTCTTCAGAACGAGTTCCTGATTCTTGGTATTCCTTAAAATGTTCTAGCCATTTTGGGCTCTTTGGTGCAGACTTTACCCAATCCACGAATTGAGTGAGCTTCTCTACCGTTTCAGGGTTGGCGATATGCTCGAATTCGCACGCATCGTCATCCGCAATCGTTTCATCAATTCCAATCATGCAGAAAAACCACTTGAGAGTCTTGTGCGCCCGATCAAGTTTTTCTGCAATCTCCTCTCCCTTGGGTGTAAGACTGACGCTACGATAACGCTCGTAGTTCACTAGTCCAATTTTCTTGAGCCTTTGAAGAACATATGTGACACTAGGAGCCTTTACTCCTCTCATCTCAGCTATGTCAGTTACACTTGCGGAGCCATGTTCTTGCTGTAACTCATATATCGATTCTAGGTACTGCTCCATTGCTTTTGTCAGACCTTTCAAGACTCCTTCACACATCCCTAGATACTTGAAAGACAGATAAAGCTTGATAATTGACCGGTTCTAACCTACCAAGAGGATCCCTGTAGTCTTCTCAACACTCGCTACAATGCTCTCCGAGTCGATTTTCTCACGGATTCTGTCTATGTCAGGATGTAATGGTCGGTCATCATCCAGTTTTGGAACAACCTCTCTAATCACTTCAAACGCCAGTTTCAGAGGTTCAGATGGCTGCAGAGGTAATAACAGGCTGAGACCCTGCGCCGCACACATGTATTCTATTGCAATCACGTTCTTCACATTATCAAGTATCTGTGCTGCCTTCCGAGCTGCAATTGCTCCCATGCTCACATGGTCCTCTTGGTCAGCACTGGTTGGAATCGAATCCACACTGGCAGGATGTGCTAGAACCTTGTTTTCCGATACAAGAGCTGCTGCAGTATATTGAGCAATCATCAGTCCGGACTCAAGACCGCCTTCAGTTGTTAAGAAGGCAGGTAAACCGCTCAGATTAGGATTAACGAGTCTATTCACCCTTCGTTCGGAGATGTTAGCAATCTCAGACAGAGCAATGCCTACGAAGTCCATGGCAAGGGCTATTGGCTGACCGTGGAAATTCCCTCCTGAAACGACATCGTCACTTTTAGAGAACACGAGAGGGTTGTCAGTTGCTGAATTGATCTCAATCTTGAGTATGTTCTGTGCATACCTTATCGTATCTAGTGATGCACCTAGCACTTGAGGAATACATCGCAATGAATAGGCATCTTGTACAACACCACAGTCTGCATGAGACTGATTGATCTCGCTGTCTCCAAGTATCTCAAGCATCGCACGAGCAACGTCTGTTTGTCCCTCATGGCGACGTACACTATGAATGCGTTCATCAAGAGCAGCACGGGTTCCTTTTAGTGCCTCAAGACTCATTGATGCAGCAATACATGCATCCTTGAGGAGAGTTAGTGCGTCATAGACAACTATCGAGCCAACTGCGCACATTGGTTGAGTTCCATTAATCAGGGCAACGCCCTCTTTTGCCTGCAATACTAGAGGCTTGATTCCTGCTCGACTAAGAGCCTTGCCCCCATCGATTCTCTCACCCTTGTAGTATGCTTCGCCCTCACCAATCATGACCAATGCCATATGTGCTAGTGGAGCAAGATCGCCACTAGAGCCAACTGATCCTTGCTGTGGGACTACAGGAGTCACTCCAGCGTTCAGCATGTCAATGAGTAACTCTATGACATCCAATCGTACTCCAGAGAATCCTTTTGCGAGTGCGTTGGCACGTAGAAGCAACATCCCTCTCACTACTTCCATAGAGAATGGAGGTCCGATTCCGGCACTGTGGCTTCGTATCAGATTGACCTGCAGTTTGGCCAGATCTTTGGATTCTATGCAAACATCAGATAGGTCTCCAAAGCCAGTGTTCACACCATAGATGGTCCGGCCTTCTTTCACTGCCCTCTCGATAACATCTCTGCTGCTCAAAATACCGTCAAGGGATGTTTCAGATAACTCCACAGACTCATTGTGCCGAGCTACCTTGACAACATCCTCGATGGTTAAATTAGTGCCATCAATGACCACAGTCATGGATTCACCTCGTGACTCCGTGCCCTTTCCTATTGCATGGAGGTCCTACTTTAGTAATTACCGGAGAAAGTGTCAGAACGGCGGCACACCAAGCTGATGCATTATATTATCGAAAGAGTAGACCTATCGAAGCTTCTTCCTTACAATATCCTCCACAAGTCCTTCACCAGACACAAATGGCAGAGTTATGTGACCCCTGTTGCCCATCATCCTGTTCCAGTCTACAACAGCCTCAATGGAATGCTCATTTCTAGCCCATGCACGTCGAGCAACTCCACCCATTACATCCCAATCAAGGCCCAGACGGATAATGCTGTCCACTCTTTCACTCCCATCGAGCACGAGTCCAAAGCCGCCGTTGATAGCTTTCCCAGTTCCCACACCGCCGCCATTAGACAAGACGCAAAGAGTCATTCCCCGTGCTGCATTTCCAGCCCATATTTGATGAGCCATATCACTGGTCACATTGCTGCCATCACGAATGTTCGCAGTTTCTCTAAAGGGAGAGTCAGTGCCGCCCGTGTCATGATGGTCCCGCCCCATCATAACGGGGCCAATCTTACCGTCACGGACTTTCTTATTGAACTCTAATGCAATCTTGACGCGTCCAGCTGCATCAGCATAGAGAATTCTTGCCTGCGATCCAACCACCAGAGCGTTCTTTTCAGCATCTCGTATCCAGACGAAATTATCCCGGTCCTGGCCTCGTCTTTTTGGATCTATGCAAGACAAGGCTACTTTGTCAGTTTCAATCAAATCATCATGCTTGCCGCTCAGGCAAACCCAACGAAATGGGCCATAACCATAATCAAAGCAGATGGGACCCATGATGTCCTCCACATAGGAAGGAAAGATGAAGCCATCATCAGGATTCTTGCCATTCCTGGCAATAGCAGCCACTCCTGCGTCAAATACTGCTTTCATGAAACTGTTGCCATAGTCCCAGAAGAAGGTGCCTCGCTTTGTCATTTTCCGGATGAACTCGAACTGCAGCTTTAGTGAATTGTCTGCGAGTGATTTGAATTCTCTGCGGTCATTCTTTAGGAGTTCTCGTCCCTGTTCAAAGGTCAGTCCCTGAGGTGTATATCCACCATTATAGACGTCGTGACATGAGGTCTGATCTGAGGACAGATCAATTGGTATATCGTTGTCTGAAACATACTTCCAGAGGTCAACGACATTGCCATAATAACCAATAGAAACAGGTTCACCCTTCTCCTTGTATTCTTCAACCCATTCGAAGATTTCAGATAAATCGGATGAGTATTTACTGAGCCAGCCTTGATCATGTCTCGTTTCGATGCGGCTCTTGTCAACTTCTGCAATTATGCCAATACCACCGGCAATTTCCACAGCCTTAGCTTGAGCACCGCTCATCCCCCCAAGACCTGAGGTCAGGAATGTACGAGCTCGAAGGTCTTGGTCCTCAGGCAGTCCCAAGTACATTCGCCCTGCATTAAGCAGTGTGATGTAAGTTCCATGGACTATACCCTGTGGGCCGATGTACATCCAACCGCCAGCTGTCATTTTTACGGGGTTTTAGCGAAATGCTAGATCCTGTCCGTAATTTGTGACGCCGAGGGCGGATGCTTTGTGAAAGTGTTCAGAGGTGTCATACATTCCAATCATGAGCCCATTTGTTGAAGTGACTCTGGGAGAGTGTTGGGTGCTTGGAAACAATCCAAGTGGGTGGCCAGAACTAACGACAAGCGTCTGCTCATCAGTCATTGCTTCCAAGTACATCATGATGAGCCTATATTGCATCCAATTCTGACAGACCTGTCCACTCTCGCCGTAGGTGACTAGCTCGTAAGGATAGAGCGCAATATCAAAGTCCAAGTTATTATCAATCATGAGCTGGATTGCTCGAGATTCCAAGATACCTTTGTAATCATCAACCGATTTTGCCTTAATTTCTCCAGTTGGTCGATATCGGTACCCATAGATGCGACCTCTCTCCAGGAGCTCATCGAGGAACTCCGGAGCGAGTTGCTCATGCACCTCTGATGGGATGTACCGCAGAGCGTTCTTGAGTGCAATCACAGTTTCAGATTCGGCAAGATTGAAACCTCTATTTGGGGCTCTCCTGATTCCGGGGTCAAATGTGGGATCAGGAGGTATTTCAGGACCTAATTTAATCCTCATTGACTTAGACACATCAATCATTGTATGCACCACTCATGATGAAATAGATTCAGAAACTGTCAGCATAAAACGCTTGTCTTGAATAGATTGCCTTCAGTAACCATCATGAAGAACTATGCATCTTTGACTTCCTACGCGTGAGAAAGTCATCAATTGAGAGATGCCATCTTGTTTGCTCAATACATGCCAAAATCCATATCTCCAAAATGATATATTAGATAATTGAAGTTTCGATGAATCGATACAAGCCTACAAGATGCATCCTTATTTTGTTCATACTAGTGGTTGCTGTGGTCTGGCTGCAGAGAACACCTCATGCTGAGGCGGCAACATACACAGTGTCATATAGTACCGGAATCGTGTCACCAGACCATTCCAATGTGAGTACGGATATGGCAGATGTCAACATCTCGATTGTTTCTGAAAGGATGAATGAGGTGAACTTCACTCACAATGTCACAATTGGCTATGCAATAAACGTCAGAAATGCAAGGGAACAACATGCTAGCATCCTTCTAGCTTATACTGCGATTTCGCAAGGAGTCGACATTACTGCCCTCTCTTTCGAATGTGGAATGGAAGGAGAGGAACAAAACTACACTTTAGATTCATATCAATCAACGAGCCTCCCCGGTACATACGAACAATGGGCTGCTGAAGCTTCTGGTTTTCACATTCTAAATATTACCCTGGAAGGATATACAAATGCACTTGTGAGTATTGATGTGCGATTTCAGGTCTGGACATCGGCAGATTATTTCAATCTCAAGTTCGCTATGGGGAGCTCGTTACCTTGGGGTGACTCGGCCTTCCAAGACATGAAGATATCAGTTCTTAATGCAACAGCGTTTCATAGTATTGATTTCGAACCAAAAGAAACTCTTAATGTAATCAGATCTGCAATAGATACCACCGGTACTTGGCACTTTAACATGAGCAATTTCAGTGAAGACTTCGTAGGGGTGACGCTGCAGCAAAACGTCTACATGCCACCTGGATACAATCCAACAGTTCCAGCCGCACTCATTATCATGACAATATTCCTTGTAGGTTCATATATACTGTGGAAGTACACCAGGACCAGGGACCTCGGACACAGGAACGAACCTTTAGTAGAATAGGTGCAAACGGTATGCACTATTAAGACATTCAGCTCAACATTACAGATGTCTAAAATGGCTAAATCGAATGCATGAACCACTCCATGAATAGAGAGCACGGTTCCTATAGTATTTTCATATCATGAACAAGACAAGCGATATGTCGTTCCTTGAGGTGCCAAAGAACGACCTTAGGTTCCGCTTAAAAGAACTGCATGAGAGGATTGTTACTGCAATCAACTGAAATTCTCCGGGATTACATTGGAACTTTTCCGAACCTTAGAAATACCGCTCTGGCCCTCTCATTGTCAGCAATGTAGAGAGGCTGACGCATGTCGCTAAGATTGGGAATCCTGCGACAGAGCTTGCCCTTTCGTAAGTGGCGTAGCGCAAAGGAAACCGTCCTAAGTGGAAGGTTGGCCTTCTTGCTTATTACTTTGGGCGAGTGGGGTCCCTTCTTGGTCAGAAAGTCGAGTACTATTAACGCACTCATTGGTAACTCCATAGACATCATTAACCACCTTTCACTTTACGATGCATATCTGAATTGAGAGATGACAGAGCTCTCAGCACTCCATGGAACACATTTAGAAGGAGGGCTTAGCAATTCGAAGAATTCTTGACGAGGAGATTCCTTGAAGTCTCTAGAAGCAGTCCAAAGACACTCCTGTCCTATTAGATCAAGAGTGAATCCTTCATCCTGGAGAAGGGTCATATAATGGAGATGCTCTATGACCTGATTTGCAAGCTTCTTCGTATCTCGTTCTGCTTTTTCTAAATCACCTTTTTCGCGCATACCTGAAGGCACCGTTGTACTACGCGCAGGAAGTGACAGTTCAACCTCAATTGAAACCAAATCTGCAGGTTCCTTACGCTGAATCACAAGGATGCGAATCCATTCAGATTGGCAGAGTATTGCCACTGATTCACCGTGCTCATTGAAACTCAACTCTTTTGCAGGAGTATCAATGATATGTTCGTATCTCTTGTTCAGTTCTGAGGGATCTGTCATCTCTATTCTCATTACAAAATAACTCGTAGAAGGAATATCTATGCTCGGGAGATGCTGGATTCCTGTTTTTGCACTCCCACCTATGAAAACAGCAAGATTCCGAAGAAAGTGGTTCGGAAATAGGCGTTTAGACTATGTCCTTGATAACATCATTGCCCTGTAGGGTCCCCCATGAACAGAATTTCAATCTCTGCCACCTCGGAAATACCTTCTCAACTCCCAAGAGGCTAGCGAAATGCATTGAAAGAACGAGTCCATGTGATATGACAAGCGCCTCTTTGAAGCCGCCTTTGTTCGTAATCTTCTTCAGACCTGCTTGAAAGCGAGCCATGGCATGCTCCCTAAACTCCCATCCAGGAATTGCATCATGCCTGTTCAAAATGCATTCTACGGATTGCAGATACTCAACATTAGAGAGGAATCTTCCTTTTGATCTGTCAAGCTCTCTGAGTTCTGGATAGCTATCAATATCGATTCCGAGTCTATCAGCAAAGGGACGAGCCGTTTGCAACGCCTTTGGTTCAGGAGATGAGATGATACTGTCAATAGAATCAAAGATACCCATGGAGGCAAGATTTCTAGCCTGACGAAAGCCTTCCTCTGTGAGTAACCACTCATGAGCCGGGATTTTTTCGTCAATCGCAGTCTCCGCATGTCTCATCAGATGTAAGAGGCCAATCATGATAGATTTCATCAAGTCTATTCCAGCACCTCCCAATGATTGTATCGCTTACCTCTGGATTTATCATTTCGAGTGACGACGATTCAACGTGGCTGCTGAGAAGAATCCAGAGGTGATGGGAATGGCAGGTATCATATTCCTTCGAACTGAGAATCTAGACGAAACCATTCAATTCTATACTGAGAGATTGGGCATGATTGTGTGGCTTGAGCAGAAGGGGTGCACAATTCTCAATCATGGAAATCTGCTTCTTGGATTTTGTCAGAAGGATGTATGTGAAACCGAGGGAGTGCTCACCTTCTTTTCGGAAACAAAAGAAGATGTAGACAGGATGTATTGTGAACTTCAGGACATTGCTACAACCTCCCCCGAGAAGAATGACATCTATAACATATACCAGTTCTATGCAACAGATCCGGAAGGTAGAACATTGGAGTTTCAGTCGTTCTTACACGGGCTGAAACGGATTAAAATAGAGCAATTCCTGCATGGGTAGACCAAGACGTGTTTATAGCGCTACAAAATCACTGGTGGCGCTGTCCCAGCCAAGCTTCTTTGCCTTCTTGAAGGCTTCACTAGATTCCTTATGCTTGCCAAGAATCCAAAGCAAAAGACGTAGCTTGTTCCAGAGGTCAGGATTCTCTGGGTCAGCCTTGATTTCCCTTCTAACGCCTTTCTCAATTTGCTTGAAAGTCTTAATTTCTCTCTTGCGCTCTTTCTTGGCAGCTTCAAGAACTTCATGAATGTGGTCTGAAGAACGTACAAACTGATAGGAGAGAAATTCCGCTGGAGCACCCCTTATTGCGGCATTGAGTGCAGACTGGGGGGTATCGGCAGCTCTCCATAGTTCACCATCAACTAGTTGTTTCTCACAACCGCCTTGCATGAAAGTTAGAAGTGATTCTAAATGCGATGTTACTGGGTGGTCTTCTCCTAGCAAGTGCTGAGCTTGGGTCCATTCGAAATACACTACTTCACGACCGATGTTGTCAAGGATTCGAGGAGAGCAACCTATCTTCTTCAGGTCAGTGACTAGATTCTTGACTGAATACTTCTTCCTCTTCGTGAGTTTGGTAGACTTTTTCCCAGACATTCTCCTCACCTACTGAAGCACTATAGCAAGTACTTCTGGGATTAGATAAATAAACTCCATATGGACCATGGATTCCTAGAAGGGTAATTGAAGCAGCATCCAAGCAGGAAGCGGGACAAATAGTCGAACATAGATACTGGTGACCAATAGGAGAAGTGATGCAAATAGAACCGCCCAGTCCCTCTTTCTGAACTTCAATAGTTCCATGTACGTTCGATTCTCACTAGCTCCGAATCCCCTCGATTCCATACTCTCAGCTACAGACAATGCTCTTCTTATTGATACAATGATGAGAGGAACTATGATTGGTACTATGTTGCGGATACGCTTCAGAACGTTTCCTTTGTCCAACTCGACCCCACGTGCCTTCTGGGCATCCATGATTGCATAGGCTTCCTGACCGAGTGTGGGAACATATCTCATAGCCATACTCATAGCAAAAGCAAACTCGAAACGAACGCGCATCTGAATAAGGGCTTGGGCGAGCTGGTCAGGATGCACTGTTAAGAAGAAAATAGAGAAAGATGTCATCAACGCAAGAAGTCTGATAGCTAGTGCTATTGAATGGGAGAACGGATTTGATACGGTCGAGAGAAGTGTGTTGAAGATGATGATAAAGAGCAACAGATAGGACATCCCTTTCATACTACGAGCCCATCTTCGAAGTGATTTGGCTGACGCAAGAAGTGGAATCATGGCCATTAGGATTATCATTAGTGGAACAATGTTCAAGAAAAGTAGAGAAATAGCAGCAAGCGTGAACGCTAGCATCATTTTGGACCGCGGATCAAGATTGTGAACCAAAGATTCCTGACGAGTATATTGGAATACTTCAAGGAATGACATTACGGCACCACTCCAAGTATTTCAGAAACAGCATTTTCCAACTCTGATAACAGTGCTAAACGCTCCGGCACCTGTGGAAAGACCTTGTGAAGCGCTCGTGCCGCCACTGTCAGCTGCGGTGGTGTCAAAGAACAACGCTCTAGAACATCTTCATTGCTTAAGACAGAGCTTGTAGAGCCGTCGGCGACAATCCTTCCGTCAGCCATTGCTATTGTTCTTGGGAAGTTTTCGATTACGAACTCAACGTCGTGTGTCACGACTATCACTGTTCTCTCCCGCTCATTGAGGTCCAACAACATGGATGCCAGTCGCTCTTTCTGATGTGCATCCTGACCAATGGTTGGTTCGTCAAGTGCAAGCACCCTCGGCTCCGTGGCTAATACAGTCGCCAGTGCAACACGCTTCCGTTCGCCTCCAGAAAGAGCAAACGGAGACCGTTCTGCAAGTCCCTCCAGTCCAAGATTCTTCAGGGTCTGAGTACACTGTTCATTCGCTTCTTCAGGAGAAAAGCCCAGGTTCTTCAGCCCAAATTCAATCTCTTTTCTTACACTATCGAGAAACAGCTGGTGGTCAGGGTTCTGCCAGACCAGACCGACAGTCCTTGAGAGTTCTGCAATTGAAAGACTCTTTGCATCAGTTCCGTCAACAATTACTCTTCCATGCTGAGGTCGTAGAAGACCATTCATATGTTTGATCAGCGTCGTCTTGCCCGCTCCGTTGGTGCCCATTATTGCAACACGTTCACCCTTTTCTATCTGAAGAGAGACTCCTTGGAGCGCCGTGTAGATGCCATCATAGGAAAAGTGAATGTCTTCAACCAGTATCATGAACTAGTCACCTCCCCGACCAGCATCGCGAGCTCTTCGCCAGTGAGAGGGACCCGACTCAGTTCAATACCCTTTGTCTGAAGTCGTTTGTAGACCTGTGTTGCTTTTGGAATCCCCACTCCAATCTCCATTGAGATGTCCTGCGGCAAGATATCTCGTGGAGCACCATCAGCTACAATCTGCCCCTTGTCCAATAGAATGATTCTAGATGCATCCTTAGCCACCAAGTCCAGCCTATGCTCTACAAGAATGACAGTCATTCCGTTTCGCTTGTTAAGTTCAGAAATGATATCTAGTATCAATTCGGCACTCTTTGGATCAAGGTTAGATGTGGGTTCGTCAGCCACCAACACTTTCGGCTTCAGAGCCAGCGTGGCAGCCATAGCAAGACGTTGTTGTTCTCCACCACTCATCTCATGGGGGTGTTTTTCTCTAAGATGTTCGAGATTCAATAGGTCAATAATCTCTTCGACTCGTTTTCTGATTTCCTGGGGCTCCACCCCGAGATTCTCCGGCCCAAAAGCAAGTTCCTTCTCCACGTTCAGTGTAACTAGCTGATTCGCTGGATTCTGAAAAACCAAGCCAACTGATGATGCCAACAAAGCTACTGTTGCATCACGTGTATTCTGTCCATCAACATACACATTTCCTGCAATGTACCCTCTATGAAAATGCGGGACAAGGCCGTTAATGGCTCGGCACAATGTTGTTTTACCACATCCAGATGGCCCAGTTATGACTACATATTCACCCTCATTGATTGATGCACTGACCTTGCGTAGAGCAAGAGAATCAGCTCCCAGATACTTGAAACTAAAATCTGCGAACTCCACCAAGGCCATCAATGTACGCCTCCTAACCTACTTTCTCTCCTACGCTTTTTTCTATTGCTGATTGCAGAAGCTCAAGTGCCTTGGTCATCCCCTCACTTCGATTCTTAGTGCCATTTGCTCCAGCTGCGTTGGCATGTCCTCCTCCCTCGCCTCCTATGATTTTGCCGATATGCTCCATTACATCGGTTCCAAGGTTTACGCCAGTTTCTGAAGAAAAGTGACGGGTACTTCGCGAACTGAATCTAACGACACCCTTTGAGGTCTTACCTGCGACAATAGCTACATCCGCTCCAATCTCAATCATGGCCCTGCATGCACTCGCCTCATAAGCTCCAATCTTGGATATGGCGACAATCCAGTCGTTCATATTATGTACCTGCAGTCTTCCCGCAGCTTTCAGCCTAGCAATCCTCTCGGATCTGTCAGGCTTGATAATCAAGGACCGTATGCATGAGTCATAGTTGGCACCTGCATCTATGAGTTTCACAGCCATTAGAAACGAGTCACGTCCTGAGTGGAAGAATCGACGGGTATCAAACAGCATACCTGTAAGAAGCAGATTGGCCATGGTAGACGAAATGGGGACATCCAAGTCATCGTATAAACCAATGACAAGTTCACACGTGGAAGAGGTATTACTATCGACTATCTGATGCTGCGCTATTGATGATAGTTCGGAATTGACTTCATGATGGTCAATAGCAACGGTTCTAGCTGGGTCAGTGAGAAGTGTTCGCACACGAGGCCCCAGCTGAAATTCACTATTGGTGTCCAAAAGGATGACAAGATCATGTGTGTCCTCGGAAAAATCAGAATAGGTGACGTCTATTGAGAAATGACTCAGGACCTGATTGGCCAAACGGCTTACATCATCACAAACGAGCGTAGCTTTACCCTCAGGGCGAATTGCCAGATATAGATCTCTCATCGCAATCATTGAGCAAATAGCATCAGGATCAGCATTCTGATGACCTAATATCAGGGGGTTCAATGATTCAGTGAGAAGAGACCTGAGGTTCAATCAGCCTTCAGCTCCTTCAGTCGTTTCTCCAACCATTCTGTACCATATCTTGCTGCACTATCCAGAATCTCATCAAGTTGGTGTCCAGTGTCATAATTCTGTTCAAGATCTACCTGAACATCGACATCGAGCTCCTCATTAAATTCCAGAATACAGCTAACGGAGATTTCTGCTAAACTCTTCTTGGGAATCTTGCCAAGTATGAACTTGGTTATCTCGTCCTCACATTCCTCAGCCAGGTTCTCTATCTGCTGGGTGTTAAGACTGGGCAACCCAATCTCTGTAGGAGTGGGACTCATATGATTCACTGAACCTTTAGGTTTCGTGTGGAAATATCCAGCTGAATCTTCTTTGTCAGCTCTTCGATCCCCTTCCGGTCTTTTTCAGCACCCTTTGTCTTAGCTTCTAGCCAAATCTTGAGGTCACTCACTCTGCTCGTCAGCTCCTCCTGAAGCTGTGCCTTGTCAACCTGAAACATGATCTGGCCAACAGACTTGTATGTGACTGCATCATCAGGGTGTTTCTTCAGTTCTTCCAGCGTGACCTCCGATTCTCTCAATTCAGACTGTCTGGTTTGTATTGCAGCCATTAGCTGTTCGAACTGACGTCTCATATTTTCAAGCTTCATAATCTCGTGTTCAAGCTCTGGTGGTATCTGTTGTGCCATCGTTATCTATCCCTCTTGATGTGGGGTTTACTTCGCCTGCGCCATCTGGTAAGCGACTTAAGGATTTTGGCCTAGGACTGCATCGATTGTATCGAGGCTCGCTGACACCCATGCGATATACGAGTTCATTGCGGCTCTCATCGAAGTCAAATCACCTGATGAAATCTGAATGACTAAGACTGAGCCGCGGACTGTTACTTCAGCAAGTGCTCTATCCGACGGAGCAGAGCCAGTTTCAGGGCTCAACGCGGAGCGAATCATTTCAGCCAGCTCCTCCGACTCTAATGGAATTTCAATGACGGCTCGTCCATGCTCTATCAAGCGGACACCCTCCTCAAGTTGGAGATTCGAATGCGAGGGCCTATCTCTGATCCATTGCGTGTGTTATAGAATGTCCACAAGAGTTTCTCACTGGGAAGATCGGTAATTCTGATCTCAACCATGCCGGAACCAGCTTCACCTAGAATGACTGGATGTTGTTCGCTTCTCACATCAGTATCAAGAGTGGAGGCAATAACAGATGCAAGTTCTCGACCATTTGATGAGCAGGTATCTTCAACAGTAAGTCCATAGACAGAATGTATTCTAGATCCCTTATTCTCTGAGACCTCACGCCTAAGTGCAGCGCTCTCGATTTTGAGTTCCAATACGTCAGCATCAGTCGGATAAAGAAATCTGATGGTCCTTGGATTACCCTTCCAGATTGAAACAACTATTGCAAGCGTAGCACCAGATTGTTCCACTCTTGACCGCAACTCCGCAAGGCTCATGCCGCCTCGATTGAACCTCTCAGTGCCGGGCAGTACTGACCAGAGGTCTCGTACAAAAGATCGAACTCGGTTTGAAGTTTTGCGAGAGGTGGTAATCAATGCCTGGGGCAATGCTCTCACTGCCCTGAAGTTTCTTACTCGCTATCCTCAGGTTCCTCAATGGGAACATCTGAGTCTTCGTCAACGGTGACTGCTGCAACAACTTCCTCCTCAATATTCGGGAGGAACTCGGAAGGATCAACAGCCTCATCTTCGTCTCTCAACGCAAGAAAGTCACCTGAAACTCTCTGTGCAATTGCACGTTTTGCAGCCTTACCAGCATCAGTAAACGGAACATATGCGCCACCTGCAAAGCTCAGACCACACTTCTTGCAGTTCCAAAGGCCCACAGCCTTCCTAGTTAGTGCTCTTGTGGCACAAGATGGGCAACGTTGCGGATCAGCACGGCGCTTTTCAATATCAAGTACTCTACGTCGTAGCTTTGCACCGTACCTGGCACCGAACCTTCCGGTGCTGCCAACTTTCTTTGTCTTTCTTCCCAAACTGGTAATCTCCTAGTGTGGTCATATGGAGCGCCAAATCTCGGCACTCTGAATCTATCAGTCGCCCACCGATTGCGCTTATTAGCATATCTATCGGTGAAGAGAACAGAACGTGTCCCGGACTAGCCGAAACACGCATTGGTTCCTATTCTGTGCTCTTCATGGTATCAGTGATGAGCTTCCGAATCTCCTTGGCGCTCTCAAGCGCCATGCCCATTGCCTGGTCAATCATCTCAAGAGACATGGGACCAGCACCGCCACCTTTCTGCATGGCAGTGAAGTGTTCATCCTTGTCCACAGCCATGGTCAAACGGCAATCTTGGACGAACTCTTCTCTGAGAATTGGATCGATAACAAGGTGATCGCCAATCCTTGACACTGTATGCTCGATAGCCATGTTCTGAAGGGGCAGAGAGAGCTCTTTACCTGTAGCTACTGCCTTATCATCTTCCCACTTCATCTCCTGATACTTTGTACCAAGTAGGGCTGCATTGACCGCTATCGAAGATGCATCAATCAAGTTGCCATCATGTTCAAGCGTGTAGACGTCTGCGAAGACCATATACACCATCTTACCTGGCTCGATGCATAATGCCTTGGTATCCAGAGTTTCAGACTCACGGACTCCTCTGTCAACGATTCTGGCTAGTTCTATAGCTGGCTCCTTTGGGGGACCCAACTCGAATAGAGGAGAGGCCATAGGTGCCAGCTCAGCTGTGACCATTGTAACACCCTGATCAGGTGTATCTGGATATGGCGCTCCTGTAAGGACTTTCACGCCAGCAACAACGGAAGATCCACCAATGCGAACAATCGCAGATCCTTCTGCCTTAGCAGGCACTACATGGGGCTCAATTGTAATCTCTCTATACTTGTCAAAGGCTCGTCCATCAAGCCTCTCACCCTTGCTCAGGAGATCTTTAACGAAGTCCCTATCAATGTGGCTGATTATCTTTGAACCAGTCATTCTATTCATCCTCCATTATGTCGGCTTCTCCGAGGTCAGTCTCGAGATCGTCTTCATAATCATCCAACTCTTCATCCACGCCCTCGGGGGTCTTCTTTGAGTAGGATCGCTTCAGAGCGTCCTTCTGCAGTTCATGCAGATATTTGCAGGCATTGACGCCCATTTGCATGGCTTCCATGAGCTCTTCACGTGTGAATGACCCGTCTTGTTGAAGTAGAGTCAATTCATTTGTGCCTGGAAGAATAGCTAGTGGAACATCACCTTGACCGTATTTATCCTCCTCATCACCAAGATCTACAATAAGTGTACCTTCGGCTTTGCCAACAGCAACAGAGGGTACAAGCGATCTCATAGGGATGCCAGCGTCAGCTAGCGCAAGCGAAGCTGCGTTAATTGCAGCACATCTAGTGCCACCATCCGCCTGGATGACCTGTATGAATACATCGATCACAGCCTTTGGATATTGTTCTAAGAACAACACAGGTTGTAGTGCATTCGCAATAACCATAGAGATCTCGCGTTCTCTACGAGAAGGTGCCGGTCTCTTTCTGTCAGGAACTGAGAACGTGGCCATCCTGTAGACTACTCTGAGATAAGCTCGGTCATTGAGAGTCAAATGTCTGGGATGCAGCTCGCGCGGACCATAGACTGCAGCCAAGATGTAGGTCTTACCCTGCCTTATGGATGCTGACCCGTCTGCAGTCTTGAGTACGCCAACCTCCATCTGAATCGGCCTAAGCTCGTCAACTCTTCTACCATCAAATCGTAAGCCCTCAGCGTTTAGCAAAGAGTCGGGTTTTACTTCTGGACTCATTATTTACTCACTTCCTCCTTAGTTTCAGTTTCTGTCTTGTCAGACTCAGTTTCTTCTTCTATGACATCTTTAGGTGAGTCATCCTTTACCTCATCGACTACTTCAGTCTCAGGGGGTTCATCAGGTACCACGGGCGCCTCACCTTCAGCCGTGTCCTTTTCTTTTCCTTCTTCAGCAGGCTCAGCAATTTCTTCAGCATCCCCAGAATCCTCGATATCTAGCGGCTCCTCTGCCACATCTTCTGGATGCCCTCCGCCACTAATCTTAGCCATCTCTTCTTCAAGCATCGTTTTCACACGATCTGTAAGCTTTGATGTGTGGGCTTGAGTCTCAATCATTTTGAACGCCTTTATTGCTAGGCGCATTACTTCAGTGCTTGACGTACGAATCCAAATCCGACCATTTTGACCAACCATTGTCTGGATTCGAAGAATGTCCTGAATCATGTTGATCATTGATCCTCGTCTTCCAATCACACGCGGTATCTTTGCTGGACTGATATTGAGAATCATGCCGGATTCTAGGCGTCGCAGACCTCTTCCCTTCATTCCAAGAAAAGGTCCTGTCACCCTGTCAAATGCTATTATTTCAGCAGCAACGACATCTCCTATGTCCATGTATCTGCTGATATCGTCATCATATGGCCGTCGCAGTGCGTTGTTTGCATGAAGAGATGCCAAGTATGGCCCTCCGACGTCCACCTTCCAATTATTTCCCGTCACCATTGTAATGGTTCCGAGAACCAGATCGCCCTCTCGAGGAATGTAAACCCCCTCAAGTGCAACCACTTTGACGGTGTTGCCACGCAGCTCAGCGAGGCCCACCAATGCGGAGTATATCTTATCTCCGTCATCATAGGTCCCAAAAGAGGCTCGGTATCTGCCTTCAGCCAATAACTGTCCTGGGACCACTACTTCTCGTTTTTGAAAGTATACTGCCAATGTATTCCCTCATTTCAATTTGTTATCATCAATATGTTCTATTCATAACCGTCATCGAACGGTTTCTATCTTTACTTGTCCTTTACAGAGCTTGTTCAAGTCATCATAAAGCTCCTGACGCTTTGAGGCAGGAATCTCAACAAGACCGGACCACTCCCCATTCTGAGCCCATGTCTCGGACTTGATTAGTCCAGCTTTGGCAACTACGTTGTAACCCTTCCCTGAGAATGCTGCAGGTAGTGTAATCTGAAGCTTGACGCTCTCAAATGATATTGGAATGATTACCAGGAGCGCTTTTACAATTCCAGGAATTTGTTCATCCGCTTTAATGAAGGGGTCGACTTGGACCTTTGCTTCCTCCATTGCCTGTCTGATTCTGTCAGGAGGATGCGGATGGCCTGTCTGTGGATTCATCGCACGTTTCGAAATGCTTTCGATAATAACCTCAGTCTTTTCCTTGACAAGTTGAATGCGTTGTTCATGAGTCAGCCTGAACTCTCCATCCTTGAGTATGAGAGCTGCTATCTGGAACACATCTGAGGTTCCAAACTCCTCTTCTGCAAGTTCATCAGATGCACGGTCACCCCTCTTGGCATTCTCGTAGAGATCATAGCTCTTCAAGATGTCTTCTATGGGGATGTCACCGCCTCTTCGATATTCAAATGCCAAATCGGGGTCTACGAACAGCTCAAATCGTAAGTGGCCTTTTTGGATACCAATTACAACCGCATCAAGTTCAAGCCACTTCTCACCCGATTTTTTCCCTGAACCCATCAAGTTCCATTCCACTCCTATTCATTTGATGTTGTACTGGAGGGTTCCAAGATCACCTGCTTTTCCGATCTGCTGAGCTTCTGGAACTTCCGTGTACTCACCGGAATCTTGGCAATCTCCACATTATCAGGCGTGAGGTCAGTCTCAGTTGCCTGACGAAGTGCTTCAAGTGCAAGTTGAGTGGCTTGCCCGAGCGTTTGTTTCTTGCTCAAGTCATATTTGCTCTCCAGGTATTCGCCTGCCCTCGCGCTCCCACGACCAATCACTACTGCTAAGTAACCCCAATACGTACCCACTGGATCTGTCACATAGAGACGTGGCGAATCATCATGATCTGCTGAGCCGATAATCATTGAAACACCATAAGGTCTTGCTCCGCCCCCTTGTGTAAACTGAGCCTTCACATCACAGATGTGCTCAGCTAGTACTTCTCCAGGAATTGGCTCTTCGTAGGTCAGCCAATATGATTGAGCCTTGACCCTGGCCTCCTGAATCAGTTTCCGAGAATCTGCCATCAGCCCAGATGTCGCTACACCGATGTGTTCATCAATCTTTGAGAGTTTCTCTATGCTTTCAGGCTCTTGAAGAGGCTTGATGTTTTTCTCAGCAAGCAGAACAATCCCTTCGTTCACAAGGATTCCTATTGATGTGGCTCCTTGTTCGACTGCTTTCTTGGCATATTCTGCCGCGAAAATCCGTCCTTCGGGACTGAAAATGCTTGTAGACATATCATAGCCTTGTCCGGGTAAACCAAACACGGTGTTTTCCTCCAAGTAGTCAACCTGTATCTATCCGGAAGCCAGAACCTCACAGTGGGCAACGCCTGACAATTCCGAAAAGCTACTGTCAAACTCCTTTATTTTGCCAGCCCTCGGCATTTCTGCATCTTAGGCTCAAATGGCCTTCGTTGACCTAGACTCATAAAGCTTCTGGTGTGCATGTGGTTGGTTTGGCACCTGCTTACTCTTGCAGCATGTATAGATACACAATGACAGCCAATGAAAGCAGAAGGGTAACTATGGCCACACCAGACTCGAACATTAGGAATGTCATCACAAAGACTACGATGAGAAGAAGAATCAACTCTGTCCAACCTGATCGGATTTGAGTTAGATACAGGCGAATATTGACCACCGTGATCGTAAGAAAGAGGAACATGCCGGACATGACAAGGATTTCGATTATGAGAACGAGGAATGGATTCATGTCGTTGAGTGCGCCGACAGGACTCGTGTCAATGACTTCTGGAGCCGACCATGCCCAAAGTGCCAATCCTAGACTCAACAGAACCACTGTTAGAATAACAGTGATGATTGTGGACCGTACAATCTCGCTTCGTTCAGGAATCTCGTCGCTCAATGTCTCTCACACCGGCCTTGGAGTCCGAGATGTTTGTGTGTCGCACTTAAAGATACCGACCGATTCAAGGTTGTTTTCCTTCATGCTGAGCTAAGTGCTTGATGTGATAGAGATTTAAGAAAGGAGCCTGCTTTGACGAAACTGGGTAAAAGGCGTGGGCAGGATCACATCATACTTTGGTCTCTCCGACGACAAACCACATGTGATTAGGCTCACGAGTATTGCAATCAGTCTGAGTACCCTCATGCAGGCCACTATTGCGATCTCGACCACATTCTATCTCATTTTTGTCGCAGAAGCACTAGGAAACGGCGATTTCATTGTCGGGATGACCCTGGTTGCAGTACTAGTCGTGATACAGATGACTGTTCAAACCACATTTGACTACCCAACAGGGGTCATCGGCGACTGGATTGGTCAGCGATACATCTTGGCCACGGCGTTCCTCACTTACGCTGCAGCGTTCTACACTGTGTCCCTGGTGACAAGCACCACCCCAATCGGACTGCTCGTCCTTGTTTATGTTCTAATGGGCTTCGCTTCTTCTCAACAGAGTGGAGCACTTGGCAGCTGGTTCGATAATAACTGGAGAGTCGCAATGCCCGAAGATGAGGGGCGTAAGCAGTACGGTGTGCTTCAGGGCAAGTGGGGGATGTTGTCTTGGCTAACAAATGTCCTCATCCTCATTCCGGGAGGTATTCTGGCCACAGTGTTTGCTCGAGCCTGGGTGTTTCAGGTACAATCAGTCCTTTGTGTGGTCATCGCCTTAGCATCATGGAGATTCGTACGGAATCTTCCTGAAGCTGAGCAGAATAGGCAATCAAAGCCAGATATTGGCGAGTATTTCTCGCTATTGAGAGAGGGCGTAACATACCTGTTTAGTAGTGAGTATGTGAAGTATCTTCTAATTGGCTCAATGCTCGTCAACAGCGTAATCTCAGTATGGGGCAACCTCATACTCTTCCCAATGTACTACACATACTTGGTATCCGACGTAGCTGTGGCTAGCTTTCGCACCATTGTCATGGTGCCACTTGTAGTCTATTCAGAACGCTCGGGCATCTGGGCAAAAAGGTACGATCCAGAGAAGTGGATACCTCGTTTCAGATTTATCCAGACATGTGGAGCTGTGTTCTTCTGGGTGTTTGCAGTGCTGATGATTGTGTTCCAACCACCTCCCGCGAACTCACCAATGATAGACTACATCCTTCCGGGTACTGATATTCTATTACTCAGAGTTCCTGTGGCTTCATTGGTACCTGTATTTCTGATGGTTGTCATGTTCTTCATCGGTGGCGCTTTCCTCCAACTGGGAGGAGTTCTGACTTCACGTGTCTTTGTTGATGCGATTCCAAATAGAGTAAGGAATGGCGTATACTCTTTGTTCCCGACAGTTGTATTGATTTTCGCAATACCCCAGATTGCTTTCTTCGGATGGTTGATTCCATTGCTGGGTATTTCCACCACGCTGTTCCTATGTGGATGCATATCAACAATAGGAGTGCTTATGATTCGGAAGGGTCTAAGCTATCCAAAGCCTTGGCTCGATGACACTGCTGTGTCCACAGAACAAGAGCCAGGCCAAGAACTTGAGGATGAGCACTAGAACTCAACAGAGGTCCCGAGTCGCATGTTATAGACCTCAAATTCTAGTTCAGTCAATTCGTCCTGAAGCTTACGGTACTTCTTCTCAAACTCGTCGTGTCCGATGGTGCCAGCCTTCTTCTCCATCACAAGTCGTTTCAGTTCACTCTGACGCTCTCTTATCTTCTCCTTGATCTCTTCCCAATGGCTGCGGCGAGTTGATACTGATTCCCCCCAACTATCACTCGATTTAGAATCCTGCTCAAGCTTGCCAACTACTTCATCGAGCGAACTTTTGATCTCCTCAGCGTCCTTGCTGTCCTCTTTCAAACTCTACACCAGACTCATTTCGATTTAGATTCGATATATGCGTTGAGATGGGGCCATAGGCGAATCAACCAAGCAAGAGTAGTAGTAGTGGGACTACTGGGAGAAGAAGAATGGTTCCTACTGTAACAGCCGTTGCAGCGGATTCAGTGTCCAGGTTGAGGCCACCTGCAAATACCACAGTAAATACAGCAGGGGGCATCAATGCCTCAATAATTACCACCTTTGATGCTAGGTCTGAAAGGCCCAGAAAGAGTAGCAAAATGCCCATCAGAATTGGAACAAACAGTTGCCTCACAGCAGCCACCTCGAAGCCACCTATAATGTCTACTCTGGAGAATCGCGATCCGATTCCAAGGCCAACTGTGACAAGAGATAGGTAGGTTGTGATAGTGCCATTGACTGAGAGTAAGGAAGCGACCTCATGAGGCAGTGAAACTCCTAGAATCAGAAGTACAGACGCCAAGATAGCAGCGATAAACGGAGGAAACTTCAGCCACTGGCTTGCCATTTCCCTCCAATTTGCGCCTGTTTCACTATACCTGGAGCCAATTACAGAACCCAGGCTGACTAGAAGAATCATCTGAGTAAGGGAGAACATGATGACAAAGGGGACTGCTTGATCTCCAATGAAAAGAATTGCTAGAGGGAGGGGAATGAAGAGAGCGTTCTGAAAAGTGGAACAGAGCAGAAGAACGCCCTTTCTTGGATTCTCGATTGTGCTCTTCCTTAATCGCACATACATGATTATTGTACCAGATAGGTGAACGATTAATGCAGCAAGGAGGACCAATGGAATCTCAATGAGAGTTTCTAGGGATGATGTGAGTAAAGACTGAACAACTAGAATGGGCACTAGAAGATTCACAAGGAGTGCTATCAAGTGCTTGTTGACCTCTTGTCCCCGGCCTGAGATTTTAGCGATGACATAACCTATGACAATCGAACCATAGAAAGAGCCTAAGTTCGTAATGAGGTCGATAACTTGCAGCTCTATCCACCAGCCTCGATTCCTCGCTCATAGACCCAATCTCTCAAGGGTCTCATCGCTGGGTGCTCCCGTGGCACGGTTCCATCCTCTATATTCGTAATAATCTTTCAACTGCATATCCATATCTGGCACGAAATCGTCTGTAGCATAGTCTGGAAGTGGTTTCAGGAGTGGCGCAGGAAGACAATCATCATCTGGTCTTAGTCCACACTTGAGATTGAACAACCTCTTTTGAGTGACTGCACGTGAACCTATCAAAAGAACATCCTCGCTGGTAAGTGACGCTCCGGTTGCCTTGTTCACAAGTCCCAGAATCGTGTCAAATGGCACCTGAGCGAAGTGGCACATCATGATAGAGTCAAAGAACGCTCTGAAATCTTGCGCACGTGCAGCAGTGCTTCCCTTGTCTTCATTCTCCAGTCGATCACCTGAATTGATTCCAATTTCACGCACCTCCACGCCCATGTCAACGCTGTACATGTCACCCTCCAGGTGAGTTGCGCCACGGGATGCAGTAGCATATACTGTGGCCATTCCTGCAAAGGCTCGTGGGTCGTGATTGGGTACTTCTTGTCCTTTCACATGGATGACCAAGTCAGATGCATCATGTTTCTTTGCAAACCGCACAGAACCATCAGCTAATTCATCTCCGACACCTGACCTTGCTGCAATCGCATGTACAAGCTCAATTACCTTGTCTGCATCTCCCCATTCCAGACCAAGATTCAGTTTACCGAGATCACAGAGGTGCATTGCGAATGCAATTGCACTGCCACAACTAATAGTGTCCAATCCATACTGATTGCATAGATTGTTGATCACTGACACTTTCTTCAGGTCAGACACCATTAGGTTAGACCCAAAGGCTGCAATTGTCTGAAACTCCGGTCCTGCTATCTTCTCGAGACCCTGCTCCTGCAAGGTGATAACTCGACCACATGCGATTGGGCACGAATAGCAGGCAGTCCTACCAGTTAGGAACTCCTTCATTGCCGTTGAAGTCAATGAATCGTATTCGAATTCAATTTCTTGGAAGTATTTGATGGGCATGTCATTGAACATCATTCCAACTTCAACGTACATAGATGTGCCTGAGTCGCGAAGATGATGCATGACCTCACCGAGAATTTTGGATGATTCTCTGGCAAGACTTGTGAATCCCTCAGGATCAGCCACCTCTATCTTTTTGGAGCCGGATACTGTGATCGCCTTCAAGTTCTTTGAGCCCATCACCGCTCCTAAACCACATCTAGCTGCAGCCCTTTCATCGGTCATGATGCCAGCGAACCTGACGAGATTCTCTCCCGCAGGTCCTATGCAGGCTATACGAACTCGCCCCAGTTTCTTCTTCAGGAGAGTCTGAACTTCATCTGTCTTCATACCCCATAAGTCAGCGGCAGATGCAATCTCTGCTTTACCTTCTTTGATGTGAAGAATTGCAGGTTCTTCAGAACGACCCTTGACGAGAATGCCATCGAAGCCCGAAAACTTCAGATTCGCTCCAAAATGGCCTCCCACATGTGCCTCGCCCCAGATGCCAGTCAAAGGGGATTTTCCACAGACCACAAGCCTCCCCGTACTTGGAGCCAAAGTACCTGTCAATGGGCCAGTCATGAATAGCAGCATGTTATCTGGTCCCAGAGGGTCTGCAGAATGATCCATCATATCGTACAGAAGCTTGCTCGCATAGCCGCTCCCGCCAATGAACTTTGATGCAATTCCCTCATCGATAGGATGCAGGGATGTAGTTTTCTCAGTAAGGTCCACTACAAGGATTTGACCCATGTACCCATGCATGGCCATCCCTCCTAGAAGTCCCTCATGATTTCCCACAGGTCTTCCTCATCCTCGACAACGTCTTCTGGAAGAGGGATGGGCTCGCCTGCCCTGAGCGCAAGTAGATAGATTCGGCATGTTCGCTCGAGAAGAATCGCATTGTCAAGAGCCTTTCTAATATTATTCCCACACGTCACTGCTCCGTGATTGGCAATGAGCACCGCACTTCTCCGATTCATAGCCTCAACGACATTTTTCGCAAGGTCCTTTGTGCCTGGCATTGCATAGGAAGTGACCCGAATCTCGCCACCTAGCTTTGGGACCACCTCGTCCAATATTGGCGGCAGCGGCTTTTGTAGAACTGCTAGAGCTGTGGCATATACACTGTGGGAGTGAACGACTGCGTTTGCATCTTCTCGCTGTTTGTATATCTCAAGATGCGTCGGGGTCTCAACACTAGCATTCCGGTCGGCCTCTATGACATCACCCTCCATATTGACCACGACCACGTCATCCAAGGTCATTTTAGCGTAAGGAACCGAGCTTGGTGTGATTACGGCATGTTCATCACTCACTCGGATGCTCGCATTGCCAGCTGAGATAATGACAAGATTCTCTTTGATCATCTCACCACATGCTGCTAGAAGTTCTTCTTTTTCCTTCTCGTACACTATTCGTCACTTCCTAGAGACCATATCTCTTTCCAGCGGGAGTAGTAGAATTCATACTCAGACGCTCTCTCATCAGGTTCCAGTGTTGGTTGCCAGGCCACCATTGCTTCTGAAGCCTTATTGAGATTAGGATACCAGTCGGCTCCAACCGCAGCACAAATCGCGGCTCCAATGAGGCTGCCTTCGAACTGCTTAGGATTCATCACTGGTTTTCCAATTGAATTACTAAGAATCTGTCGCCATACCTGCGATCTGGAGATACCACCAATGGCCTTTACAATCGGCGGATCCTCAAACTCCTGCAACTGCTCTATGTTGCCACGTACTGCAAACGCGATGTTTTCTAGAACTGCATGAATCAGGCTCGCAGAGTCAAGAGGTTTGACCTGGGGCAATGCTGGCTGTGGAAAATGAAGCCGAGCTAACGGGATGTCAGCCATCCGGGTTGAGTCCATGATTCTGGGTCCTAGACCAGCAAAGGCCTCATTGCTACCCGGGGGAATATCCTTGAGAAGCTCGGGTAAACTATCAAATGTCTTCTTTCTGCACCTTTCAGGATCCTCCGAGAGCTCGCACAATAGCCCTATGACCCACTCGATGTATGCTCCTGTGAGCATGGCATTACTCTCCAATGTCCACATACCCGGAACCGTGTGACAGGAAGACCAGAGTGTCTGTTCAGAAGAGCAGACATGGTTGTCCAATGTGAGCATCACAGGAGTTGTACTCCCTGCAATGACAGTAATCTCTCCAGGCCCTGCCTGTGCGGCAAGAAGCGCACAATGTGTGTCAGTGCTTCCCTGGGTCACAGATAGCCCGTCAGGAAGTCCTGAATCCTTGGCAGCTTCGGATGTGACACTGCCAACAATTTCACCAGCCCTCCTCAAGCTAGGTAGGATTGCTTTGTCGAAACCTAGCGCTGAGAATATTTCTTCACTCCACTTCTGGGCCTTAATATCATAGCATCCAGTGGCACTAGCAGAGGCTGGCTCAGTGACATACTCTCCGCTCAGTCTAAACGTAATCCAGTCATTGATCGGAAGAACGTGAGCCACAGTTTGATGAATCTCAGGCTCTTCCTCCTCAAACCATGCCATTCTTGCAGGAGTAAACATCATGGGAGGCCAGCAACCTGTGACCTCCAGGAATTTCTTCCCAAGAGCATCTTCGATGACATACTGGGACATCGCGCCCCGCGCATCTATGTTCGGGCCACTGTAAAGCTCCTTTCCATCCGAATCAAGAAAGACGACACCATGACGCTGACTTGTGGTAACCACACTCTCTATCTTTGAAGGTGACAATTCAGAGGCGTTTATAGCTTCTTTGGTCACAGCACATATCAAGTCCCAGAATCGTGAGGGATTGAACTCCTTTGCTATCTCAAGAAACTCTGGAGTTTCGTAACCCCAGGTCCTCCTTCCCAGACCCAGAACTTCACCGTCTTTTCCAACAATCATGCATCGTACGCCGGTCGTACCAGCATCTATCGCAGCAACAGGCACTCTAGGTTTCCTCCTTATTGAGGACCTCAGGATTCAGAACGTTCTCTGGACGGCCTCCTTCTAGGATTGCCTGAATGTCCTTCGCAATCATCATGGACTGTCGTTCAATCGTATCGACAGTGTTGCCACCAATATGCGGAGTCACTGTGACATTTTCCAATTCCAAAAACTCGTTATCGCAGTCTACAGGCTCCATTGAGAAGACATCAAGACCTGCGCCTGCGATTCTCCCTGACTCCAGTGCTTCGCGCAGAGCATACTCGTCTGTGATAGATGCGCGTGCAGTGTTGATGAAGATTGCAGACTTCTTCATCATTTCAAACTGCGCTGCTCCCAGCATTCCTTTGGTTTCGTCTGTTGGTGGGCAGTGGACTGACACTATGTCTGAGTTTCTGAGGAGGTCTTCTAATGACGCAGCCTTGGCACCCGCTTCCTTCAATCTGTCCTGAGGCGCGTACGGATCATGCACTAGAATATCAACTCCAAAGGCTTGGAGTCGCTTTGCTACCTCAAAACCAATCTTTCCAAGACCTATTATTCCCACTGTCCGACCATGCAGCTCAAAACCTCTCGTAGTCTTGTACATCTGTGCGAAGTCCGAGTAGTCATCTACCATGAAATCGTTCTTCAGCATCCGGTCCGCTGCTACAATTCGTCGTGCTTGACTCAGCATGAGCGTGAGCGTCAATTCTGCAACTGCTACTGTGTTTCGACCTGGTGCTCCAATCACAGGGATTCCTTTGGCGTTTGCAGCAGTTATTGAAACATTGTTTGGATTGTCTCTCGCAGAAGCAATAATCTTCAGTTCAGATCCCTCAATAACCTCCTCCTTCACCTCGTCACCCTCAACGATGACAATTTCATAGCCGCCATCCTTGATGACATCTAGAAGCTTTTCCCCGAGGTAGAGCTTACCGGTTTCTAGCCAGCTCCTATGGTGCACCTCTAGCCCAGCATTCTCAAGCATCTTCAATCCTGACTCTGAGAATGGAGCGGTGATTAGCGCCTTCATTTTCATGGTCTCCTCGAAGTTGAGCAGGTTTGGTGGTCATCACTAAAGCATTAGCTTCTGCAGCTTGAGAAGGTCCGGAACTTCTCCCTTGGTCTTGAGCTTCCCAGCTTGGTATGCCGCCATTGGACTCTCACTCTTGTCCATTATTTTGAAGAAGACTATGGAATCCATTGTCACCGTCATCTCTGCATCTACAGTCCCTTCAGCCAGCTCAAGCAACTCTGCATCTCCTATCTTCATGTACATCTGAGTATCGATGTCAGGGAAGATGAACTGCAGAGTCTTGTTGAACTCCTTAAACCGTCGTTGAATCTTTGGATCTTCAAACCTGGTCCCTAGCTGTTTCAATTGCGCCAAGATTTCTTCCTTAGTCATTCGAGCACCACGCAGAACCGCGTGCATTATGCGATATATCTTGTGTGCATATAGACATTGAATGGATAGAAAGTCACTTTGCGCCGCAAAACACTTTCCGCCGCAAAAAGATTCCACGTATTATATACTAACTATGCAGTAGCATACGCATGTCATCTACAATTACTGAACATGCGATAAAGATAGAGAATCTGACAAAGAGGTTTGAGGAAGTCACTGCTGTTGATAGACTCAGCCTAGAGATTGGTTGGGGTGAGCTGTTCGGGCTTCTAGGTCCCAATGGAGCTGGGAAATCTACTGTAATCAATATTCTAAGCACATTGCTTGAACCCTCTGAGGGAGTAGCAGCAGTTGCTGACCACGATGTGGTGTTCGATGCTGATGCAGTTCGAGAGATGATCGGAGTCTGTCCTCAGGAACCGGCGTTCTATGAGCATCTCACTGGAAGAGAGAACATCGAGCTTTTCGGAGACCTTCATGATGTGCCAAGAGATGTCCTAAAGGAAAGGGTCGAGAATATGCTCGAGAAGATCGGAATGGTTGAGGATGCGGACCGAAGAGCCGGACAATACAGCGGCGGAATGATACGCCGTGTCAGTACTGTGATGGCCCTCATTAACGACCCTCGGGTTGCCCTACTTGACGAGCCCACAGTGGCCATGGATCCTGTTTCCAAGCGTGCGGTGTGGGACTTCATCCGTGAGCTGAAGAGCAACGGGAAGGCTATCATCCTAACGACTCACTATATGGAAGAAGCTGAGGAGCTCTGCGACAGGGTTGGAATCATAGACCAAGGCAAGCTCATAGCTCTTGGCACTCCCACTGAGCTGATGCTGCAGCACAATGCTGAGAATCTCGAAGAGGTATTCATCAAACTCACTGGAAAGCAACTGAGGGAGGCGGTCTAAATGGGTCTTAGACGTGTAACAGCTCTTACCAAGAAGAACGTGAAGATGTTCACAAGACAGCCAGCAGTTCTATTCCTACTCCTGCTGTTCCCAATAATTGTTACTGCAACCTTCGGCTTGGCTTTTGGAGGCATGGGTGAAGGAGGTGTGACCAACTTCGACGTGGGACTGCTGAATCTAGACACAGCCACAACTGATGCTCAATGGGCCGGCAACTTCGAAGGGAACCTCACTGAACTTGACGGCATCACAGTGCTCCATTACGAGGCCAACGAAACCGGTCAGGCAGAGTTGCTTCAAGGAAATCTTGATGCATTCATTGTGATTCCAGAAGGCTTTGGCGACAGCTGCACTTCCTACTGGAATTCTCCATTCAACGGAAGCTCCTGGACCAACACCACTGTGGAACTCTATGTAGACAGTGGTTCCATGATTGCAAGCAGTGCAGTGCCACCATTAGTGCAGCAGATTATCTTGACGACTATGTTCGGAAGCGAGGCCACCACTCTAGACCTGCCAGTGGATATGGGGAGTCCCTCCATGGTAGAAGCAAGCACTTTCTCGCAATGGGACTTCATGGCACCAGGGATATTCGCGTTTGCTAGCATCTTCATGATAATGATAGTTGCACAGTCTTTGACAATGGAACGAGATGGTGGACTATTGAAGAGGTTGGGTACGACTCCACTCAAGTCACACGAGTTCATGTTGAGTCAAGTAATCGCGTACATGGTCATCGCGGTCATCCAAGTGCTTCTAGTGTTCACCACGTCTTATGCCATTGGCTATCGACCTGCAACTGATGTCAGTGGATTGGCATTCGCGTTCGCGATTTTGCTGGCTTTCTCCCTTGTGAATGTGGGCTTTGGCTTGATTGCAGCAACCATTTCCAAGTCAGCTGAGATCGCATCTGGAGTGTCATTCATCTTCATTATGCCACAGATGTTCCTCGGCACCTTCATGCCATTAGGCGGAGGTGCAGAGATTGTAGGACAGTTTATGCCAAGTAACTACGTGACTAATGCCTTGACCACCATTTTCCTGCGGGGCGCTCCAGTGTCCACTCTCTCGATCTGGATAGATTTGGCACTGGTGTTTGCGATTGGCATGGTAGTCCTTCTTGTGGGCATAGTTCTCTTTCGCCGATATGGAACTAGATAGGAAATCCTAGGGAAGGGACAGATGTTCCTTCTCATTCTCTTTTTTCTTCTCAATTCAGGTTATAGAGGAGCTTTTATCAAGGAAATGAAGATACGCCATTCTCCGCTGAGAGGAAAGAAAGATGACTTCTGAAGATCAATCTATGGAAACTGAATCAGCACCAATAGAAAAGAAATCCAGAGCAGCATATGTGCTCTGGGCAGGGGGAATCGCATTTGCATTTGGATTCACCTTTCTTATCTGGTTCTTTGGTCCGCTGCTTGATCGATTCGTCTTAGGTCCTGATACAGGTCCTGAATGGTACTATTGGCAGCTACCATCCCCTGATGTAATTGCTCAGTTCATAGTATGGTCTTTCTATCTTGCCCATCAGTTTGTTGTTTGGTTTACAATTTATTGGGCTCAAAAGAACCTGATAGCACAGAAAACAAAGCCGACAACATCACTCACTAAGTACAACTGGGCAATGGTAGTCATCAATGTCGTATTTGTGGTACTGCACTTAATCCAGACCCAGATTTGGTTTGATGGACTTGCTCAAGATGTTCCGATTTGGACCAGCCAGGGCTCAGTCATAGTAATGCTCGTTCTAATACTTGCGATCGAGAATCCCAGACGGGGTCTGATTCTTGGAAAGCGGGCTGGTAGGCCATTCACGGCACGCGTGTCAGGACTCGTAAGACGTATTCACATGTACCCAATTGCATGGGCGCTAGTCTACACGTTCTGGTTCCATCCGATGTTCTATGACCCACAGCTACTCACAGGGTTCTTTTACATGTTCCTTCTGTTCACGCAGATGACGGTGGCATACACATCAGTCCACATCGACAAGAGATGGGTCATCACTGTTGAGGGGTTTGTTGGCGTGCATGCTCTTATCGTTGCGGTCTTCAATACACTAGACCATGGTAGCACTGACATGTGGGCCATGTTCCTGTCTGGATTTGTCTTCATGTGGGTCTTCACCTACATGTATGCATTGAATGTGAGAAAAGAAGTGAAAGTGCTTGTCACTCTACTGTACTTCGCATTCCTTGCCTGGATCTACATCCCTGCACCATTTGGATATGGGCGAGATATCTCCTTCCTGCTGCGTTTGGAGATGCTGTGGATCCCAATCATCTTGTATCTGCTTGCCGCTGTTGTGGCTGGAATTGGTTACGTCTATCTAAAAGCCACTAAGAAGGCGGAGTGAGAGAACCTCGCCAGAATGATTCATCCATACTCCTCAATAATGCCTGTAAGCTTCCACTATTAGTTAGGTGGTTGAGTGGAAAGAGTGAGATTGAGGTTGAAGCCTGGGAACATAAAGCTCGTCGGAATGGCATTGATTCTGATGCTATTCGGTTCACTTGTAATAGTCCTTAGCCCTCATCCACGTTACTACGCTCCTCGTGAACAACCACCACATCCTCACTCTGTTTCTTTTAACGTTTCATTAGATAATTCTGTGCGGAATTATCCAATTGAACCACTTACCTACTTCGGCATGCCCACTCGAATTGGAATTACTGACATGAAAACAAATGGGACACCGATTGGATTTGCTATCCAAGATGGGAGTAACGCTACTGTCTTTGAAATCTCTAGTGTAAACCAAATTGTAAATAGCTCTCTGGTTGTCCAAGTTTCAGAAGACTTCAAAATCGTTGTGACTAGAGAAACTGGCAACGCCAATGGCAGTCTTGTGATATTGATTTGGGAAAGAATGCCGCCTCCTCCGGACTTTGATCCTATAGTCATAGGTTTCGTATATACCAACTTTTTGCTTCTAGTATTTGCAGTGATTGTTCTTTGGAAAATAGTCACAATGAAGACGACACGTCAAAGCATTCGACCAGCCTGGGTAGCTGTTCTGGTATTATTCGGCCTCGTATTAGTAACTCCTTACATTTCCGGTTCTCTGGGGGGTTTCTTCACTCCCACAGAAGTGACAGAGCAAGTCTATTCTGATAGGAAAACTCTGGTGTTGAATGGCACCAATCCAAACAGCCTTGTCCCCTTTGGCAATCAAGTTCCAAATAACGCAGAATCATTCAGAATCCATTCGTTCGAGGATGCCAACAAAAAATATCATTTTGAATTGGTCGGTGCTAGTGGCGAAGTTTTCCTCTCTGCAACTCATCAAAACTCCACTATAGAATGGGAAATTCTTGGGGAATATGTCAGTCAGGAGCACAGTCTGATTCTTGAAAGAGTGGATATTGACATTGATGTTAGCCTCTCCATAGAAGCCAGTGTCATGATGACAAGAATCCCAGTTGACGTTCTACCAAGCTTAATTCTAGGAGTCATGGGATTCATAGCACTAATCCTAGCAATAGTAACAGGTTTCTCTGTTCAAACACGAGAGAAGGTCGGACAAAACTAAGAGATATTCTTCCTATGGAATCTATTGGCTGTTATGTCAAGAATGATTCATACATACCATTCATCCACACCATTCAATATGCAATGTATGTCATGCCAAAGTGACTTGGCCGTGATTAGAGGGTGCATCAGCTTGAGTCGATGGGTGATAAATGGCAAGGTGATTGGATTCTCATTGATGATATTCTTTGGAGGCACCGCGGCTGTTGCACTCTTGGGATATCCATATTATACCTACTCATATCGGGAGTATTCATACTTCAATCCCTACACCTTCGTTATCACTAGCGATGAGCCAAGCTGGAATGAAACATCAGATCGGACCTTCACCTCACAGATTGGGATCACTGACTTAGAAACAAATGGCACAGCAGTGGATGTGCTTATTATTGCATCAAATGACGAAATCGTGTTATGTCTTTCCAACGTTACCAAAATTAGCAATGTGACCGTTACCTGCTATATTGCAGGACAGTCCACCGTTATTGTAGAGAGGACAGATGGTGATGCTGAAGTTGCTCTCACTGTCGTAGTAATCGAAGTCATTCCACCGCCCCCAACTGCCATTGCGTCTCCTTTTCCGAATATACTGTTCTGGTCATTAGTAGCCATAATTGGTTTCGTGATGTTGATTCTAGTGAAGGGTGAATCTCGTTGGGTGGGTCTGTGGGGAAGGCGGCTACACTTCTTGATTGTATTTCTAGTCTTGCTAAATATCATCCTTACTGCACCGTATATCGCAGGGTCTCTTGATGGTTCGTTTGTTCCGATAGAACAGACTGAAACAATCAACAGTGGAAGTCAGACATTCGTTTTGGATTCAGGAAGCCCAACAGATTACCTGGAGATTGGCAGGGGAATAGAATCAGTGAACTACAGTATTCGCAGTGGGCTCCAGATTAACCCTGAAATGATATACCGAATGGTGATTCAAGACTCTCATGGAAGTAGTCTTTTAGAGGCATCCTTTGTGAACTCAACTAATTGGTTGATTGAGGGAACCACAACTGGTGGTGCATACCATACTCTGTTGCTTGAGAGAATCGATAGAGATGTGGAGATAGAACTGTCCTACTTAGAAACCCAGACTGTCATAAGACCTGACGTAGATCCTACACTAAGCACACTTCAGGCTTTTGCGGGCGGAGCTGTCTTATTCTTGGCATTATTACTGGGCCTTATTATGGAACCAGAGGGGAAACCGTCAAATCTAGTGAAGTCTGAATATGAGTGAAGGGTTCTCGAATATTGCAAAAGAAATGGAAGCGGCATTATAGCCGCTCCGTTGTTGATTCAATATCCTAAAGACCTAATCTTTCTTTGATGCCTTTTCCGTAGTCGGGATCAGCTCTCGTGAAATGCTCGACCATCCGCTTTTGGATTTCCTTTGGAACATTACTTAGTGGTCCAGCGATGTTGTCCATCAACCGTCCCTGCTCTTCAGCAGACATGAGACGGAATAGATTTCCAGGCTGTATGTAGTCATCATCGACTCCTCTAGGCTGGTCATATCTATCAGCATCACCGGAGATCTTCAAAGGTGGCTCACGATAGGCAGGATCAGCCTTCGGCCCTCCGAAGCTGTCAGGTTCGTAGTTATACCCTGGACCTCCGTCCATATATCTCATGTATCCATCGCGCTGATTATTGGCGACCTCAGCATTTTTCGCTTGATTCACAGGAAGTTGCTGGTGATTGACACCAAGTCTGTATCTGTGAGCATCGGCATATGAGAAGATTCTAGCTTGAAGCATCTTATCTGGCGAGAAGGATATTCCAGGCACGATATTTGACGGAGCAAAGGCAGCCTGTTCAATATCTGTGAAGTAGTTCGTTGGATTCTTGTTGAGTTCCATGACTCCTACGTCAATCAGAGGATAGTCTTCATGAGGCCATATCTTTGTGAGGTCGAATGGATTCCAACGGTAATCAGTGGCCTCCTCTTCAGGCATAATCTGGACTTTGAAGTTCCACTTGGGATAATCTCCTCGTTCGATCCGTTCAAAGAGGTCTCCTGTGGCCCAATCAGGGTCTTCAGCCGTCAACCTAGCTGCTTCCTCCGCAGAGAAATTCTCTATGCCTTGAGCAGTCTTGAAATGGAACTTCACCCAGAATCGTTCATCCTTGTCGTTGATGAAACTGTAAGTATGACTTCCATAGCCGTTTACATGAGCATATCCTTTTGGTGTTCCTCGATCTGAGAATAGGATTGTCACTTGATGCAAGGACTCTGGAACTAATGACCAGAAGTCCCACTGCATCTCATCAGACCTGAGATTCGTCTGCGGGACACGTTTTTGGGAGTGAATGAAGTCGGGGAATTTTAAGGGATCACGGATGAAGAATACAGGAGTATTATTTCCAACAAGATCCCAGTTGCCCTCCTCAGTATAGAACTTGATTGCAAATCCGCGAACGTCACGTACAGTATCCGCTGAGCCTTTTTCTCCAGCCACAGTTGAAAAACGTAGCACGAGATCGGTCTTCTTTCCAACCTTAGAGAACATCTTTGCCTTGGTGTATTTGGTTATGTCATGTGTGATAGTCAGGGTGCCGAAGGCACCTGCACCTTTAGCATGAACTACTCTCTCCGGTATACGCTCTCGATTGAAGTGAGCTAGTTTCTCAATGAGATGAAAGTCTTGCAGTAGTACTGGTCCTCTCTCTCCCGCAGTAAGAGAATTTTGATTGTCTGCAACAGGGATTCCTGATGCAGTTGTCATTTTCTTTTCCTTTGTCATATGATTACACTTCCCTCTAGCATATCATCTAGACTATTTTACAAATCGTAATGATTACTAACTAGTAATGGTTATATTTAACCGTTTTGTCATATAGTTAGCAATTAATAGAGATGCAAGTTCAGAAGGTAGAAAGTGAAAGAGAAATGACAATGACCGAGGACCAACTTATCTCGATTTTGCGGGATAGTGGGTATAAGGTCACGCCGCAACGACTTGCAATCTGCAATTACGTTCTTTCGAGCAAGGAACACCCTACTGTTGAACAAATTCATTCTGAGATATTGGAGAAAAATCCTACAATCAGCTTGAACACGATCTATCAAACAATGGACATGCTCATTGACCTGGGTCTTGTCCAAGAGATGCGGTTTAGTGGTAGTTCATCAAGGTTTGACCCAAATACTTCAGTACATGCCAACATTATTTGTCAGAACTGCAGCAAGATACGAGATTTCGAATCTGAGGGTATCCGAGAACTCTGGTCACGTATTGTCATGGAGATGAATGTTGAGCCTTTAGGGCAGCGTTTGGATGTCTATGTGCTCTGTGATGAGTGTAGGAAATAACCATTGGTCCATGACAGAAAGGTTATATCACCAGTCCGCTGAGGCCCCCAGTACAACCGCAGCTTGGAGACTCCAAGATGGCCAGTACTTCAGCTAAAGACTCAAAGGCTCCGACTAAGCCAACAGATGTCCTCATAATTGGAGGCGGAATGGCAGGCATTAGTGCTGCACTCGCTCTCGC
>JAEOTX010000079.1 GCA_016839605.1 Candidatus Thorarchaeota archaeon
AACAACTCCTAGACTTATGAATGGGTGATTCAAATCTGATGAAACCGATACTGAATAATCACCACCACTTGCTATGATCTCAAAATCGGTCCCTACATCATTGAGTATCCCTTCATTCTCACCCATATCAAGCGTCATATAGCCAGGGCCATAATCCTCGAAGAGACTCGCAAACTCATTATCAGGAGCACCTGCGGCATTTTCTCCATTAGAATACCAAGAAGATCTAGTGGTGACTACAGAGTCAACATATGCATCGCCAAAGTCAACATATACTGTCAACCAGATTGTGCTCGATATGGAGTGTGAGTCATCACTAACAAGCAGAGTAATGTTATAGTTGCCCAAGCGCCAGCCATCTGCCTGCCAGTCCTTAATCTTCAGAGTGATTGTTGGTTTTCCTTTTACATCCTCCTTCAGCAAAGTTCCATTTCTGTATATCATCCAATGACTTCCACCATGGGCCTCCCAACTGTAGTGCTCAGTTTGTTTTGCCCATTCTATGACGTCAGAATCTGGTGCTGCAGTCAGCACAGGTGGACTTGGGGGAATGACATCCAACCAAGCGGTGGAAGAAACCACGTTAGAGGCGACATCCTGGAGAACCATCGTGATGTTGTATACACCCTCGTCAATATCAGAGACAAACCAATCTATGATGTGATTGCCGCCATCCCAAGTACCGGATTGATTGAGTACCCCATTTTGATAGAGCGCCCATTGAGTTGGAGAATGATCAAAGACAGACCAGCTCATTGTCGTAGTTGAATTCCAGTCTATTGCAGCATCACCAGGTGAATTGATGAATTCAGGTATCGCGGAAGGATTCACAGTGACCCAAAAGGAATCGGTATACACTGTTCCAGAGGCGTTCGTAAACTCCAGAATGACATTATGACTGCCGATTGAAAGGTTATTCAAGTCTAATTGAATGTCTGATCCATTCCACGATCCCTGTTCGAGAACGGTGTTGTTTGCTGAGAATTCATATGAAACTGAATAGGATGTGACACCACTCCATCTAATTGTAGAATTTGATGCACCAGTTTCAGTGAACAGAGGACCAGTTCGATCAACATGAAATGCTTGTACGCTTACATTCACTGTGTCAGAGGTGCTGTGACCCGCTTCATCATTGACAACTAAGGTGACATTGTGAAACCCAACATCAAGAGATCCGATATTCAAGCTCATGTTTGTGGGGCGCCAGAATCTGTCATAATCAACGGATCCAGAATCCGAGAGAAGGTCATCTACGTACAAGTCGTAGGTGCCGTGCATAGTTCGTTTTGGCCTGAAGTTGTACCATGCCTGCCACGATAGGTCAAGGTCCGTTCCATAGCTTACTAAGACATCTGCCGGTGAAGAGAGAATGGGGGAAAATCGGATTCTCTCCATTCTATACACGCCATAGATGATGTCGTCCTTGTTTCTGAATGACATCTCCCAAACAATCTTGCCATCATCATTCACCTCGACAAGACGCGCACCATAGGGGTCTGCCTCTCTCGCTTCACTACCGAATGTGCCTAATCTATTGCCATTGGCTAATCGGTCAGCATCACCCCACCATCCTGAAAAATAGCTCAGATCGCCAGTCCATGTCCAGACCTCACGTGCGGTCATGGTCTCATCATCAATTTCGATTTCGAGAATTCGTGACCTCATGGAGTATTCTTTGGTCTGATTGTGAAGGTCATTATCAAAAAGAATGAAACGAGTATCATCAATCTGTTCAACGGAATGAGCATGATAGAAGAGATTCTTTCGCTCACGACCAAACCTATCGACCAGTCTAAAATCCCCATATTCTCCAAGTGCCCATATGATTTCTCCAGTAGCATGATCAATCTTGTAGAATGTGTTTACATTTCGTACATTCAGTAAAATGCTGTCTTCGTCCGCATTGTAGAAGACAGAGTTACAGTGCGTTACGTCATTGTAGTCCTTTTTGTGGTCTTGATATGGGCACCATTGCGTATAATCAATGAACTCTTGAACATCCAGACTCCAAACAAGAGAACCATTGAGAGCATATTCATGGATCTCGTCAAATCGGTAATCCTCACCTCCAATCTCCTCACTTGTTAGTTGAAGAGTAAAGATGGTGTTGTCGTTTGGATTATACTCAATTTCGTGATGTCCCCTAAAATCGAGAAAATGATACACGTCAGTTTCCATGTTCCAAAGCAGAGTGCCAGTTCGGCTGCTGCCGAGTATTGTTGTGGAGTTTATCATCTCGATTGGTTTGATGAAAGCTGAGTTCTCAAGAATCAGATTGCCATCCATGTCAAAGATCACTAGTGAGTTGTTTATTCGTTCACCACGTTTGCTAGCATTGATTGCATGTAGATTGAACAGATTGTAGCCATCAAGATATCCATCGGTCTTTGTAATATCGAAAGATATGCCACCATAGAGAGAGCTTGATAGTCTAGACCTTTTTGTGCCTGAGCTATCATTAGGATTGTAGGATCCCGAGCCAGGATCAAAGGGAGTTGTTCCCTGAGTAAAGATGAAGGCTATAGTGATCCAGAGTCCACTCAATATCAGCGCTATAAGCAAGAGTGTAATCAGGGAACCCCTACGCCCTTTCATGTGAAGATCACCGTTTTCTTTCCAATGAAACCTCAATATACTGGCAAATCAACCTATTCACTCAAGTAAATTGGAAGTGGATTAGACACTATGCATCGTATCTTCACAATGAAACAATGAACCCCTGACATAGCTAATCACAGACCATCTTCATCAGTGGTCATCTTGATACGACCGCCAAACAGGAGATAGCGTGGAACTTGCTCCATGTACTCCTGATACGACTCACCATAGTACTCAAGGCATTCCTGTTCTTCAGCTTTATCTCCGGCACTATTGAGAATCCGAGAGAGAAGCAAGACCAGAAAAGCAATCCATGATCCAATAGCAATTGAGATTCCCGTGAAAATGGTGAACAGCGATACCTGCTGTGGATGTCGTGAGTAACGATAAGGCCCAGTAGTTGCGGGTCTGTCTGACGGAGCTTTTCGGAATGTAATCACTGATGCAATAAGCCCTGCTAATCCAAATACAAAGACTACCACCCCAATTCCACAACCGAGGGTTCCTAACTTCAACGGAGTGAGTACGATCAGGATGATGCAAATCAGGGAAAAAGTCTTGCCGGCAGCAAATGAGATTCTTTGCCCCCTACTCCATTTGGACCTATCAAAGCTTGTAAGCCTTGACACTACTTCTCGCGGAAATAGTAGGAACATCAGGCCCTCTGTTATTGCAAGAATCAGAAAGAGAATCCAGCCATTATAGAGGCCTAATTCAAGAACGGGGAATATCTCCATCTCGAAGCTCATCTCATCAGCCCCTTTTTCGAGTTTCACTGTGCTTAATAAATGTTAGAGGCGTCTAACTTTAAATGCTTATTCTGACAATCTTAGTATAAGGGGACTCCTTCTTTTCTCTCTCGCAGCATTAATCCCATTCAGTCTCTTCTGTGATGAGAGGCTTGTCTTTGAAATAGCCATGAAAAAGGAGTATGACCACCGACCAAATCCCTAGTAGGACCAAGACGGTCAATTACAGAGTCTTTCAGACTCACTACCTTAACGACCTTTTAGATGTCAGGAGGGCCTCTCTTGGTCCTCTTCATCTGTTTCCCGATTGGAACAGTCCCCCAGGACTCGAGATACCAGTTCGCTCCTGCCTGCTCGAACTGAGGCAGTAGCTCCTCCCGCTTCGTCTTTGATGGATGAGTCAAGGAGCAGACCCAGGCATACTCCCCCTTACTCATCCGATACTTCTCAACATACTCCTTCATATCTGCGAATGTGGTTGGATCTCTTGTGCCTATAGGCACGACACCATCATACAGCGCCGCCCTTTGGAAGGGCTTCTTCTTTGGCCACATGCCAGCCACCCATATCGGAACTCGTGGCTTCTGGACAGGAGTTGGATGAAGCTTGAACCCATCCACACTATAGTGCTCTCCCTTGAAAGAGAGTTCCTCACCTGACCAGAGTTTCTGGATGATGTCGAGTGACTCCTCCAACTTCTGGGCACGGATTCGAATGTCATCCTCCTCTCCGAATACCCTGAACTCCTTTGGGGGCCAGCCAAGACCAACACCAAGGACCATTCGTCCCTCAGACAATTGGTCCAGTGTCATCACTTCAGAAGCAAGCTGTTGAGGTCGCCTACGAGGAAGCGGAGTGACCGCAGTTCCCATTATCATTCTCTCAGTTTCTACTGCAATAGCAGCCAATAGAATCCAAGGATTCAGAATATTCAGTCCCCTCCCGAAGTTCAGATGGTCCCATACAAAGAAACCATCCCATCCAGCGTTTTCAATAGCTTTTGCTAATTTGGCGTAGTCTTGCGGTTTTGATGAAACTCCGAAATTGGAGATGCTGATGCCACACTTCATTGTGTACTAGCTCCTCTTGGCATGCCTATAGATACTTAACCTCAGGTTATGCTTTGGTTTTATATCCACCTTCGCCATCTAGCCAATTGTCTAGTGAGGGTGAGAAATGAAAAACCAGTTGCCATTCGTACTCTGCCTTATCGGTGGATTGCTGCTCATCTCTGTCAACTACACCCATGGTGTCAATACCATAGTGCTTCTCTATCTCTTTCTTCACGGAATTGCGGTACTCGCTCCATACTTCTTTATCATTGACGCCATTCTGTTCGTACTATGGTTGATTGCTTGGTTTGGCGGTGCCGCGGTGATTCTAGGCGGCTACCTTCTGACAACATCTCACGTTAGGCTAGGGAAGTTCGTCATCGCAATTGCTGCAGGTTTTGGTCTGATCAGTCTGATACTCACCGTTCTCTGGGTTCTTGTTGTATCTGGCTGGATGGGTCTTCTAGTGCTAGGCTTACTCATAGCCAATACTGGTTGGGCGATAGGACTCATTTTGACAATCATTGCCAGAACCATGGCTGATTGATATTCGAAAGCTATCACGAACGATGCAATTCCTTATTTGAGAATTATGCGTAAAGCACAGGGACGTGTCATTGCGTCCTTCTTCTGAAGAAAGTTGGGATTCGAATGGAAGTTAGGAAGAAAAGTGGGTCGACTGAAGTCTTCATGCCAGAGAAAGTTGTCGTCAGTGCTGTTAAGTGCGGCTGTCCATATGATACTGCCCGCGAGATAGCGAGCTCTCTGTCTGCCAGGAAGGAGAGCACTATAGAGAGCACAGAGATTCGCGAATATGTGCTTTCAGAGCTCCGCTCAAGAGATGCAACCTCGGCAGCTGATGCATGGGAGGCTTACGACCGCGAAAAGAAAAACAGAGGAGAAGTAGGCTAGACATCGCAAGTCAATACTATATCCTCCCCAAGACATTAAAGGTGTAGTCCTGTGGGAGTGAATACCTTGCCTGACAAGTCTATTGACTACGACTCGGTGTCGAAGATTTATGACCAAATCCGTGCTGGCGAACCTGAGATGGTCTTCCATCTACTCGAGGAATATATGCCGGACTCAGGCTCAAAGGTTCTAGACGTTGGCTGCGGGACAGGCAACAACACATTGCTTTTGCAGAAGGCTATTGACGCTCAGGTATTTGGACTGGATTCCTCTTTCGGGATGCTTGTTGAAGCCCGAGAGAAAGAATCCCCGATTTCCTTCATTCATGCGTCTGTTGATAGTATCCCATTTAGACCAGATAGCTTCGACATGCTGTTCATGACGGAGGTAGTCCATCATCTGCCCAGCATGGATGATGCTATGCAAGAGATGAGTCGTGTTCTAAGGCCTGATGGACGCATATGCATAGTAACACAGTCCCACAAACAGATAGAAGAGCGAATGACCTCCCATTTCTTTCCCGCCACGATCGCTATCGATAAGAAACGATATCCTGACATTCCTGAGATAGAAGAATGTATGAAGCAGAACTCCTTGACCAAGACTTGGTCCAAGTCCTTCAAGTTCGCTCCAATCATGCTTGGTGAGGAATACTTTGATACAGTTTCGAGGAAAGGCTACTCAATGCTACACAAGATTCCAGAAAGTGATTATCAAGAGGGCCTCAAAGCTCTCCAGCAGTCCTTTGCGAAGCTAGAGAAGCTAGACTACGCTGCTGGCTATACATACGTATGGGCTGAGAAGACTAACGACTAGAAGACTACCGTAAACTCAATTCTTCGTTCCTCTTCTACTTCGAATCTGAACATGATTCGGATAGTGAGGAGTGCTTTCCCAGGGCGGACCGCTCTGAAGATCCACTTACCCCGTTCTGCATCACCGCCAGTCCACCCAGGTTTCTTCATATTCTCTGGATTGACATACTCTGTTTCCGTGTCTTCGAGATAGATTACTGTGTCATCATCAATCTCGAAGTCAGCATCTTCGCCAACAGAACCATGTCTGTGAAAGAGATATGCAAAACGCTCACCAACCTGCACGGTTTCCTCACACCAGTCTTTCATGCAATTAATCAGTCGGACCTCATTCGGCTTGTCTGACTTCATGATATCACTCGCCAAGCTACTGTACTAACGGTCACTTGCTCCTAAACCATCGATATCCCGCAAACCCACAGAGTACACCTACTATCGCCACGATAGCAATAACGAGGATAGATGAGAGTTGGACTTCCGGAGGAAGAATCGTGGGCATTCCAGCATGCCACTGAACAAACACGACATCTATCAGATCTTGATCTAGAGCACTGTATCTTAGACGGATGTAGTTTAGAGTGCCGTTCTCTTTCTCATAACGAAGTTCAATGAGGAAATTGACTGTAGTTCCCGCAGATGAGAATGCTCCTGTGTTGACGTAGCCCCATTCTGTCTGAGTATCAACCAGCGTCTGTCCTTCAATCGTTCCAAAGCCAGAGGCTTCAGTTAGCAGTGTCCAGTCATTTGTGGGGACAGCAAAGCTTTCAATTTTTGAGGAAATGACCATTGAATCATTCTCCCTAGATAGAGAAACATTGGCTATGGGGATATCTTCATAGGTGTTTATCTGAGAGGGCACGGTTTCAAGCCCGTCTACAGTGGCGATGACCTTCGTTCCCTCATCGAGCTGGGCTAAAAAGGGCAACTGACTTTCTACGAAGTAACTCTCACTGGGATTTAGAATGAGCTTTCTCTGAAGGACATATACAAACTCCTGACTCTCAGAGATTCCCCATTCAAGCGAGTGATTTGGCTGAGCACACACAATTGCTATTGATGAACTCAGCGTAATCCCGAGAACTATGAGGGCTATGCTTCGATATCTCATCGTAATCTCCGCTCTGGACACTTAGCTACATGCCAGAACTGTCCTCTAAATGAGTATATCCATCCTGAGGCACCGTAGACAACGCCCGCCTCATCCGTCGACGCCTGTAGAAGAATGCCACGAGAATTATTATCACCACCCCAATAGAGATTAGCCCTATAGTGAGAAGCTGTAACTCCGGTGGTAGGATGAGTGCCATTCCCGGGTGCCATTGTGTGAACACAAGGTCTATCATGTCATTTCCGGCGAAATTGACACGCATCCGTAAGTTAGTCAGAGAGCCATTGACCTTTTCATACAGCATCTCCATGTAGATGGTGATTGGGAAAATGCCGAAAACAAATGAAGTGTCTATTTTCGTACCCCAGGTGGTTTCAGTGTCTACTAATTCAAAATCCCCCGCGAAATCCGTGAAGTTGCTAGGACCCTCTGATGTGTTGTTTCCTCCAAAGAATGCGAACCCGCCCAGTTCACTGGAGAAATTCCAGTCACCAATGGGCACGAAGACCATGAACATATCTTCCATTATGACCTCAGAGTCATTCTGACGTATCAGTGTGCAATTAGAGCCTGGCATCTGACTAGACTCATTAATCATGGGAAAAATGGGGTCAAGATACGAGATCCGTGCCGTAATTCTCTGTCCCTCATCCACTTCTGAGATAAATGGCATGAACATCGTCATATAGGACCCGATTGTTTCATCGAGCAGCTTCCGTTGTAAAACATACGTAAACTCGTCATCAACCTCTACTCCCCACTCAAGACTGTGATTACTCTGGGCTGAGACCGGAGGCACACTCAGTATTGAAACGAACAAAGTGAGTAATAGCATGACGCCAAACAGTCTTAGCCTCATAGACCTGAATCTCCACTTGAACGGACATTAGGATTCCGGTAAGAGTTCTAGCAACTCAGGCAAATGTTCTATTATGATGGTATCAGCAGGTGCGACTGCTCTCTCTTCAAGATTGCACTCAATGATCAGAATGGGCGTCAACTCCCCTCGTGAAGCAGCTTCGATGTCATATCTCACGTAGTTTCCCACATACACACATTTCCTGGGATTGACTCCTAAATCGTCTGCAACTTTGAGCAACATATATGGAGATGGCTTTTTGTACCCTGGAACCGCTGTATATTCAACCGACTCGAAGAGCGAAAGAATCCCGTCTTTCTTAAGAAATGGTCTTGGGTCTCCAAAGCGATTTGAAGCCACACCAAGCTTGTACCCTCTGTTCTTCAGTTCCACAAGGGTCTCCTTACAACCATCAAGAGGAATGTACCTGTCGACTCTTAGCCACATATCCCATTTTGTCTGATACTCATCGGCTAGTTTCTCAATATCTCCTTCCGCTCCAAGGCTTCTCAAGAGCCGCTTGTCGTACTCCACCCAATCATCTCTAGACGGCTCCCAGTGAAAGTCAACTCTCTTTTTTAGCATAATCTCATCGAGCCAGGCGTCTGGTCCACGGGACTGTGCCCCTTCGAGTTCTTTGTCAGAAATGGCTGCAAGTTCTTCAAGACCCAACTCTGTCAGGAATCGTCTATGGACATCTCCAAGGTCTTTCTCAGTCTTGTACAGTGTTCCGCCGAGGTCGAAGATTGCAGCTTCAATTCCTTTGATCATTCTTATTCCGCCAAGTGAACCTTCCATTGCTCAACCTGTATCTATATCTGACGGCATAGGAGTCTAACCGCTCAACCTTTTTCTTCTAATCGAGTGATATCATTTCGATTTGGATGACATCTGTGGATGACACCCTCCGAGCGGTAAAGAAACATCTTGAGGAGAATCCAGATGATGCATCCGCATGGAATATCCAAGGAGTCCTATTAGCCAGCAAGAACAAGTTCGGAGAGGCATTGCGTTGCTTGAATCAAGCAATACGCCTCGACCCAGATCTTGCTGAAGCTTATACCAACCGTGGACGGGTGCTCATGGCATTGGGACATGAGAAAGCAGGCAGTGCATTGGAGTCTTTCGACAAGGCATTAAGACTTTCACCAGATAATCTAGAGGCGCTTGTGGACAAGGCCAAGGCCCTGCATGCACTTGGGCGAACTGATGAAGAACTTGCATGTTATGAAATAGTCAGCAAGACAATAACCGATGTTCCTGCGATTTGGATTCGCATGGGTGACATCCAGTTGGAGCTGGGAAATTTCAGCGCTGCAGTCATCAACTATGATCGCGCGCTCGAGCTTGACCCGAAAAAGGTCATGGCGCTAGTACACCGCGCAATAGGCTTCTCTATGATGGAGCAATGGAAGGAAGCAGTGAAGTCAGCTGAGAAAGCTACCAAACTTGCTCCAGATGATATAGAAGTATGGCGTGTTCTTGCCGATGTGAATCTCAGATTCGGGAAGCATAGGTCTGCTATGAAGGCCCTCAAGAAGGCCTCTGAGGTTGATCCAAGTGACGCGTCTGTTGAGAACACAATGGGCATGGTCGAGTTCAAATCTGGACGGTTGAAAGATGCGGCGGCGCACTTTCGAAGAGCGCTGGTGCGTGATAAGAAACATACTTCTGCACTTCGAAATCTCGGCTTTGTCTTGATGGATCTGGAAGAATGGGCCGAAGCTCGAAAAGTTTGGGACAAGCTTACTGCAAGTGTCAAGGACAACCCACAGGTATTCGATGCAAAGGCAACAACATCTGCCCGACTTGATGACTTCTGTTCAGCGTCAGAAGCTTGGGAACACGCACGCAAGCTCTACAAGAAACGTGGTGAGAACAAGGAAGCAGCACGAATTGCTGAGCTTGGCCGTGCTGCAAGAATTAATTGCTCTCGTCAGAAGAAAGCTGCCAAAGCTGAACGTGATCGCGAAAAGGCGACTAAATCATTCTCAGACAGGTTTGAGGAACGTAGGAAGAAGTCCAAGAAGAGACGATGAGAGCCTAGCATTTCCTCGTGCAAAACCTAAAACACGTTTCTTCCTGAGTGCATCACAATGACAGATTATGATGAAAAGCCAGTCCGCTTTGCCAAACATGGACCAGATGGCGAACTCGAACTGCCTTTCCCAATGAATCCAATCAAGCTCACAGAGTCGACGAGAAAGATTGTGTGCAAGGTAGTAAACAGAGTTCACATGCGTAAGTATACGAGATTCTATGCGGTGGGAGTCTACGGTGGAATCGCCACTGCATATTCAGTAGGGTGCAATTACAGATGCACATTCTGCTGGGTTGACTGGAGCCGAGACTGGCCAGAGAGGTATGGAGATTTCTACTCCCCTTCAGAAGTGTACTCGAAGCTCAGGGACATTATGAATGTCCAGAAACTGAGACGTGCTCGAGTCAGTGGAGCCGAACCCACACTATGTCCAGAACACATCTGCGGCATCCTTGAGCGTGTTCATCAAGATGCAGAAGCATTTGACCTGTTTGTCATTGAGACCAATGGAGTAGTGATAGGAACTGAAGATGGCTTGGCTTCAAGATTGGCCCAATATGCTTCACGGGAGGGTGATACGGTAGGGCATGTGCGTCTATCGATTCGTGGTGGGCTGCCTGATCCTTTCATGGATAAGACTGGCTGCTCTAAGGAGTTTCTTGACCTTCCCTTTAAAGCCGCACAGCGCCTCTGGGATGCAGGTGCTTCGTTCCATGTGGCAGTGGTGGTGGACCCGAGATTCACTTCAGAGGAAGAGAAGACCATCATCTACGACAGACTGAATGATATTCACCCTACTGTACGACGTGGAGTAGAAGAAGAGTTTCTTGACCCATATCCTCATGCCCTTGTCCGACTCAGGGCTGTCGGCCGTGAAGATGTGACTGGCCGAGAAATGAATGACAAAGAGGTCTATGCAAGAAAGAGGATGCCTAAAAACGAATGATAGAGAACTACTCATCTGTTGCCATTCTGTATGCCTGATTGGCATTTTCGAGTTCATCCATCAACATGAAGAGATCCCCCATCTTTTCCCATGCCTTTGAGTAGTCCGGCCGAATCGCAACTGCTTTGTTAAAGGCAAATAGCGCAAAGTCATAGTCCTTCAGTCTAGTCAGAATCTGTCCATAGAAAGTCCAACCCTCGTAGTCGTCAGGCCTTGCCCCTAAGAAGTGACCAATGGTGTCAGCATAGATGCTCGGGAAGATAAGCGGAGTGGCTGCAGCTACTAGGACAATGACTGCTATTGTTACAAGTCCCATGAGCATCTCTGAATCAACTCTCTATCACGTACTAGTCGAATCTTGCCCTTATTACTTATCAGCTTATAGGGACACTTCGTCAAAAATGAGTGATCTTATCAAATGGTCTATTCTGAATCGTCCCTCTGTCATGTCGACGTACCAAGGACCTTCTATTCCAAGTCTTTCCTGTATTTCAGGAATGTCGTGTCCTTGACTATGTAGTTCCTTGATGGAACCCTGTAAGTCCTTGAGATAGTCGATTCGTTTCTGAATGTACTCTTCTGGAGCTTCTACAGGTCCCCTGTGACCATCAAAGAGCTTGTTGAGATTGAGGTCCTGAATCTTTTCCATTGTGGCGATCATTTCAGGAACATTCTCATCAGGCATTGCCAGTTGTTTTCTTGAAGGCAGTGGGACAGCATCCGCAGAGAACAGCCAGCCTCTTTCTTTTTCATAGAATCC
>JAEOTX010000080.1 GCA_016839605.1 Candidatus Thorarchaeota archaeon
TGTTTCTCCTGGATGCATGGGATGACATCTATGTCTGGCGAGGGTCTGGAGCAAGTGCCAGAGAGAAGTTCGATGGTACAATACTTGCTAGGCAATACGATGCAGAACGTGTGGGCGTTCAAGAGATTGAACTCATCGAGGAAGGAAGTGAACCAGACGAGTTCTGGAGATCTTTCTAATCATATCGCCTTCACACCAGTCTATAGTGACCAACTCGGGGTTCGTAGAGAACCCCGCTATCTTTCATTTTTACTAGTGCTTCTGCTGCAACATGACGTTCTACACCGGCCTCAGCAGTAATTTCATCCAATGTTGGACCTAGAAATCCACTAGCACCTGTATCAAGTTTCTTGAGAGCACGGAGTACTTTTGTGTTGAATTTGTGAATCGGACGATCCTTTCCCCAATCACGCTCGGTCTCACTCTTCAGCTGCGTGAGCTCCATGAACTCCTTCAGAGCGGGCTCGAGGACACGGTCCCATGATCGCTTTATGTCTGTGGTCGCAATCTTATCCTTCCAGTAGGCTCTTGCGGTGGAACGGGCGAGTCGTATAGCTCCAAGTGGCCGTCCATAGGCATCAGCATCCAAGAGATGCCCCCTGGCAAACGCAGAGTCATTAAGTCCGAAACTCTCCTTTAGCCCCTCTAGCTTGGACAGGATGTGTTTAGTACCTGCTTCAATGCTCCTCTTCGGGACCTCAGGAGTCATCATCTGGTAAGTAATAGCAGACTTCAGTATGGGAAGTCTGAGATGAGAAGGGTTTGAGGTCTCTATCCAGAAATCCTCCGATGCAAGAGCAAGAGGCACATCAGGTAGCGCTGCGGTTTCTTGAGTTGTGAGAGTACCTAAGGAAACCTCCCTGAATCCAGAGCTATCCTGCCGTTTCACACATAGCTCTTCCATTCCCTTCTTACCAAGATGTCCAACATCTAATCTCCAAATCCGTGGAGTAGACACCCTGATGCCACCCACATCTCTGGTCTTGGCCCACCTTCCTCTGAGTGTAGGCGGCAGGATTTGGCGCATGAACCTCATTAGTCGCCTAACTTGGGCTTTGGATGCTATTGCCTGAATTCCTGCAGTCAAGCCCCCTATACTCTCCTGAAAGGGAGGGCTTGATACGAATAGACGCGCGAATACTTGTTTGCTCGCTTCAGCCATCCCAACATTCTCAAACAGTAGTCGAGAGAGACCCTTGAGATTCAGTGGAGGGCGGATGTCTGACAAATAATCTTCTGTCGATGGCTCATAAGAATCAGACATTATTGTAGCTGGAGATGCTTTCTCACGTTCCAAGAAGTCTGGCAGAGCAATGCGTCTTCCGGTGACTTCAACCCTTGCCCCTTCATTTGGGGGTTCAATATCTTCAGGAAGTTGAACGAGAATACCTTCAACCAGCCATGGACTTGGAGTTAGAAGAATACGAGACTTATCAGTAGTGTATCGAACAAACCCATGGTAGCGATATCGCGCTCCAGACATACGATGTTTGAACTGCTGTTGGAGCTTCAGCTCCCAACTGGCCATCTCCGAACCGAATTGTCTATTGAAGACATCACTCGCTGCGGTTACATCTGACAGCCTATCTTCTGATTTGTCAAGAAGGTTGTAGATGTCTTCAGCACTCATTGTATAGCCTCCCATCTGTGCCTCTGGATTCTTTCACGCCCATCATAGTATACGGCGCTTTACCTTTTCTCCTCCTTCTCTCTTCGAAGAAATTCGCGATAGGCGTTTGGGTATGCCTCTGCTAGCTCATCGAGTGTCGGAAGTCGGCTGGCATAGGGTGTATAGCATTCGCCGAGTTCCACTGAAGAAGTTTCAGAATCAATCACTGGCTTAAGCCGCTCGTTGATTTCATATCCGATAAAATGCCTCCAGCTGGACTTGGCAGCAACAGCCGTTGTGCCATTGCCCATGAATGGGTCAAGAACGAGGTCACCTGGCTTTGAGGAGAAATCGATACATCGTCCAACTACTTCTAGCGGAAGCTTTGTGCTGTTTTTCACCTTTCCTGTTCTGTACGTGCGTTTTACAGGCCATACATCCTCAGGATAATGTTCGATTTTATTGAAGAAGTAGTTCTTTGGGTCCTTGACCAAAAGCAACACATGATAGTGACTGGTGACAAACCGTCTTTTTGTGAACACTCCAAAAGGATAATGCCAGACGATATGATTTAGCGTTGTGAGTCCGACCTCTCTGGCCCTTCTCAACACGGGTTCTAGATTCGTCCATCCACTGAAGATGTATACAGATCCTGCATCCTTGAGAACCCGTGGCAGCTCATTGATCCATCTTTTCGTGAACTCCAAATAGGACCCATTAACCTCTTCGTAGTCTTCAACAACTAGCCGCTCATCTCTGTTGTACACACTGCTTTTTCCATCGAAATCGATGCCAAAGGGGGGATCCGCTATTACCAAATCAATCGAGCTTTCGGGGAGCTTTCTCATACCCTGAATGGAGTCCTCATACAATACCGTGTTTAGCGCAATCTCTTGTGGAACTCCATCACGAGCCCTATAGAGTGATTTGGCATCATCTATAGTCCAGTCATAGGTTGGCTTGAAGTAGAACTCGGCTAGATTCGGGATATATCGCCTTGACCTTCGCCGAGCAGGTGATTTTTCTTCTCCTTCTTCAGAGTGGACTGTCATAAGGAGTCTCGCTCTCTAGTCATCAGCAGGCCTCTTAAAGCATCTGTCTTTTTGTTAAATTGAGCGCTGTTCACATTAGTTCAGACGGGTCTACGCCCCTGGCCATTGCTTTTTCTGTCATCCAGTCCATGAATTTCTCTGGTGGTACCTTTTCACCCCGGTCTGGACGTGCAATGAGCTGAAGAGCGTCCTCAAGACATGTTATAGCACATACTCCGCAGCCAACACAACGATCTCTGTTCACAACGCAGAGGTCCTCTGGCACATCTAGCGCAGCAAACTGACACCTGTCAACGCATGTGCCGCATCCCGTACACAGGTCGGTGTCGACTTCAATCAAGAAGTCCGAGTTAACGAATGCATATGGTCGTTCATGCTCTGTGAGCCCCCTGAGTACACCGCAACAGCAGGTACAACAGTTGCAGATGTAGTTCTGGCCAGTTTGAATATTCATAGTACAGTGAACTAATCCAGCTTCTTCTGAGTCTTTCAGAATCTTCAGGGCTTCTTCTTTCGTCACAGTCCTTGTCAGCTCGTCATTGTCATACGCATTTTCTCTCTTTGGCGCAA
>JAEOTX010000081.1 GCA_016839605.1 Candidatus Thorarchaeota archaeon
GTAGAGCTCCCCTGTCGGATTCCTAGTTGCACAAACGCTATGCTTCTTCGATAGCGCCCTCGGGGCAACTGTCGACACAAGCGTAGCACTCAGTGCATTCATCAGCACGAGCTTCCTGATAGACTGCCGTGTCGTTCACAACATATAGAGTTGGATCGACTGGGCAAACGTCGGCACAGGTGCCGCATGCTGTGCATGCATCAGTTACTTTCCACATCATGGTCAGTCACTTCGATACCGGACTATTATGCAAGTCCTACAGATGAGTGCCGCCATATGTCACATTTAAACTTCGGGGTTGGGCATTATCGCTCCAGAATTGCGACTTCGGAACTTTCAAAAGCAGACTTAGAGGTGGCGCAGAGAACAGTCAAATATACTACATGAGGGCGAAGCTGAAGGATTTCCAGGTGAAGATGATGTCAGAGATGTCCGAGCAAGGGAACTCGGAAGAGAAGTTTGCTCGACGACTTGGTCTCGTAGGAGCAACCAACCTCGGTCTGGGGGCTATGCTCGGTGGTGGAATCTATGTCATCTCAGGCATCGCCGCAGGAATGGTTGGTCCCGGCATTATTGTTGCGTACCTTGCCACTGGGCTTCTCACTATCTTCACAGCGATTAACTACGCTGAGCTGGCTTCATCAATCCCAAAACAGGGTGGCGGATACACCTTCGTACATGATACGTATGGCGGATTCCCAGCTTTCCTAACTGGATGGTTTCTGCTAATCGGGAATATTGTTGCGTGCGGCCTTTACTCGCTTGCAGTCGCTCACACCCTTGCTCTATTCATTCCTAGTGCCACTCCAGAGATGGTGACAACAATCGCTGTGGTCATCATCGCGTTCACATTAATCACGAATATCGTAAGTGTGAAGGGTGTCAGCGGGGTACTTGGCGTGTTCAACATTGCTCAGTCGATTGTGTTGTTCTCTTTCATTGGGCTTGGGCTATTCTTTGTGCAGCCAACCAATCTTGACCCCTTCTTTGCACCCGGAACTGGATTTATGGAGTTGATGGCTACCGTCGCATTCATTTACATCAGCTTCATTGGATACGAACTCATCACCACAGCCTCAGAAGAAATCAAAGAACCCGCCAAGAACATTCCCAGAGCCATTCTTCTGACTCTGCTGATTGCTACAGCGATCTATGTCACAGCTGCATTTGTGATGGTAGGAGTCGTACCATATGGCGAGATAGCAAGTCTTGAGTCCCCAGTTCCAGTAGCATATGTCTATGGTTCAATGTTTGGAACTGGTGCATTCTACTTTGGACTGGCAGGAATGGCGGCCTCAAACTACGCAGCACTCAATGCCACCTTTCTATCTACGGCGAGGGTGACCTATGCACTTGGACGAGATCGCTTCTTGCCTGGTATTTTGGAAAGAGTCAGTCCAAGATTCAAGACTCCACTCCCTGCGCTCTTTGTAGGATTTGTTGCCGTGAGTGCATTTGCTCTTACAGGGAGGGTTGATCTTGTGGCCTCCCTTGCTGGACTTGCGTACCTATTTGGACAAGTCATCGTCAATTCCTCGGTGATAGTCATGCGCATCAGAAGGCTCAATGTCCCTGGCACTTTCAAAGCAAGATTCTTCCCGGCGTTCCCGATACTTGGTGCATCAATCTGCGTGCTATTCATTGTGAATCAGTCACTCGAAGCTCTACAGATGGGATTCTGGCTTGCGTTGATTGGCTTCCTGATTTACGTTGTTTACGGAAGAAGACGCAGCAGAAAGAGATTGCAGGAGAGCCGACCTGAGAGAGTAGCTAGTTCCGTCTTTGTATTCGAATTGAATCTCAGCAGTGACAACACTGTGGGACGCTATACACCCATCACTGAAACTGAGATTCCAATGATTGAGAAACCAACGGATTTCAATCATGATAAGAAGGAAAACTAGGCCTGTTCATCAAGCCACTTCCGGAGAGCTATAGCGGATTTCTGGGTCATTCCCTCTACTTTGCAGATCTCTTCAACGGTGGCATCTTTTACAGCATCAAAACTCCCGAATGATTCCAAGAGCACCTGGCGTCTCTTTGGTCCGATGCCAGGAGCCTCCTCCAATATTGAGCCAGTGAACCTCTTCTCACGAAGCTTATGATGATACTTCTGAGCGAATCTATGAGCTTCATCTCTGATTGATTGAACCAATCTCAACCCTGCTGAAGAAACCTCAAGCTCAATCCCATCCTTAGCATCTCTTGTGAATAGTATCTCTTCTCTTTTGGCAAGCGCTACAAGAGGTAAGTACTCTAGGCCATGTTGTGAAAGTGCCTTGTGAGCAGAACTCAGCTGGCCCTTTCCACCGTCAACAAGGATTAGGTCGGGTAGAGAGTCGCCGCGGGCCAGCACTCCCTTATACCTGCGAAAGATGACCTCGTTCATCATAGCATAGTCATCAGGAGTTGTCTTCCCATGTACCTTGAACATTCTATACTTGGAATTATCAGGATCCCCATTGATGAACACGACACAGGACCCAGTGGGATCAGTACCCTGGATGTTCGCAATATCAAAACCTTCGATATGCATGGGTGCCTGAGTCAGACGAAGCGCCTCTTTGAGCTGCTTCACACCATCATGAACGATCTCTTCACTGCTTTCTCCTAGAATCAAGATCTTCCTCAGGGCCCTGTATGCATTCTTGTTGGCCATATCTACTAGGTCTTGGGTTCTCTGGTCGGAAGGAAGCAGAAACTCAACCACATGCTCATCTGTTTCCGTAAGCCACTCTCCAAGCTGGTCCATCTCGGGAATCTCTACTGGAAGGACAATCTGGTCGGGAACCCTGGGAATCGTGAAATAGAATTGCCCAACAAATGCTGTCAAAATGTCCTGGTCAGGAGTATCTAGGTCTATATCAAAGTAAAAATGATCTTGACCAATTAGGCGGCCGTTTCTGACAATGAGCATCTCCACCAATGCAGACTGTTCTGTACGAGAAAGTCCCAGAATATCTCGGTTGGTACCCTTGAACTCCACGACCTTCTGGCGACTCATTATAATCTGCATATCAGTTAGTCTGTCTCTTAGCTCCGCTGCATTCTCAAACTCCATGTTCTTAGAGGCCTCATTCATCTGATCCTCTAGCATCTCTGCCAGCTCATCAGATCTGCCTTCGAGATACATGCACATCTGTTCGACCATAGAACGATA
>JAEOTX010000082.1 GCA_016839605.1 Candidatus Thorarchaeota archaeon
ACAAGAACAGCGACCTTCTTGCTCCAGAGGGCTACGGTGAGATGATTGGGGGCAGCGAGCGCGAAACTGATGCTCAGAAGATACTCGATAACTTAGAACGAATCGGAGATGATCCGAAGAAGTACGAATGGTACATCGATATCCGACGTTATGGGAGCGTCCAACATTCAGGTTTTGGTGTTGGTATGGATCGGCTGATGACATGGATGCTCAAGCTAGAACACATTCGTGACTGCATTCCATTCCCGCGGACCGTCAGTAGGATTTACCCGTAGCGAAAGCTACTCAACAAGTTTCAGATCATCTGCTATGTCAACTGCCAACGCTTTGCAGATAATGGCTCGAGTCACAAGAACAGAGAAGACGAGAGCCGTGCCTACTATTATGGCGAGTAGCCCATAGGGAATAGTGATTGTCAGTGGAAGAAGCTCCCAAGAGACCCCTGATGAGAGTCCTAAATACATCACTGGCATCTGCAACATTATAGCAGTGACTAAGAAACCTACAATGACTCCGGTTATGAGCCCCAAAGATGTGCCCAAGAGGCTATCCATAAGCACCGCCCTCTCTATCGAGCCTGCATCCGTACCGAGGGCGCGTAGCAGAGAAAAGTGCTTTCGTAGATTTCGAATCTTCATAGTAATGACTAGTGTGATTCCTGCAGTCAGGTATAGAATTGAGAAGACAACATTCAAGGTATAAGCGCCGTAGATAGATTGTCCTGCTCGTGAATCCAGAATCGAATCTATGTCATCATATGGGGTTTCTAGACTCGTGAAGCTTGATGGCGAGATACTCCAGATATCTTCCATGACTTGAGTATAATTGGCCCCTTCCTCGAGTCTGATGTAGAACTTGGTCACTCTTTGAGAATCAGTTATGTTATGCATTTCGTCAATGTCCATCACAAAGAAGGCATTTCCACCCCTCTCCCCTGGAAAGTATGTTTCCTCATAGAAATTGGTGTATCCATAGGTTGATGGTCGGTAACCTCCAGGGCCACTAGCCAAAACGTCCACTATGCTGCAATTCACATGGTGTGTTTCATTCCGACCTCTTAGCCGTAGGGTTACGATGTCATCGTAGATAGGCACTCTTTCACCGAAATACCCAGTTTCATAGTCGATGATTGGCTTGAAAGAACCAAGAACTTTGCTAGAGTCTCCCTCTATCATTGCATATGCATTCTCCGGAGTTTCATAGTATGTGGAGTATGGCAGTATGAATGCTGAATCAAGCCAGTTGTCAAGCTGCACTCCATATACAGTCATAGTTCGGTTTGTCTGCCAGACACTCCCATACCAATTAAGCCAGAACTGAGCGTAGGTGGAAACTTTCAGCATTGCTGCGGCGTTGACTACTCCCTCTACACGTGTTATGTTCTCTGCTAGTTCTATCGTAACATTAGATTGGGCTGAGTTGACGATTGCAACCACATCCGCTCCGGTCTGGAATTGGAAGAGCTCTTTCATGTGAGCACTTCCCGTAGTCGCCGCCAGAGACGAGAAGACACTTGCAGTGAAAACAAGACCAATGAACATAAGGGAATATGCCTCAGCCTTCCTGTAAGCTCTCCCAGTTCTCCCAAGAATGCGAGCCCCAATCATGATTGATGGTCTTTGAACACGTGAGAGGATTCTTGATTTCAGAGAGGCCGCAGGGCGTGACAATAGCATACTCAATCCTGCGACGAATAGCGTGAGGAGAATAATCAATGTTAGTGCAAAGATCATGGAACTAAGTGCATTCAGACTGGCTGACTGAAGAATTCCAAGAATGGGAATTAAAAGTAGTCCAGACAAGCTTACTCCTGCAAGCAGAATCAGAGGATTCACCATCTTTTCCTCTTCAAGAAGTATGTTTCTATCAAGCTGACCATGAGCCTCAGCAGGAGTCATAAGTAAGGCTCCAAGCGCTGAAGGCACTCCTACTGCAAGTCCAACAACGAATGAATACAAGAATAACGATACTATGGATATTGGGAGTGGAGCAAGGCTGTAGTTTGAAAGCTGAGTGATGTTGAATACCATGAAATCGCGAATGCTGCCAGATAGGAATGCGGAGACCGCGCCTGTCACCACTGCACCAATACTTCCAATGATTCCTGTTGTCACTATCACACTTAAAATCCATGAGAATGCCTGCTTTCCGCTGGCCCCACGCGTCTTCAGGGTTCCAACATCTTTCCTTCTTTGGTCAGCAAGAAGCTGCCCGTTATAATAGACAAGCATCAGCCCCATTATCACACTAGGAATGGCGAACGCAAGTGCTATCACCCTCATACTGACAGCCCATGTTGAATACTCGTTTATGACATCCACTATCGCAAAGCTACTGACTGACGCGATTGGCAAGATTCTTTGTTCGATTCTCTTCTCGATATTCGTGAGTGAAGATGCCATAGATTTTGGATCACTTCGGGATAGAGTGGTCTTATCGAATCTCACCCACACCCGGTCCTGAATGCTGTTTATCCCTTCGTGGGGAAGCTCCGAAAATGCACTCCAAAGAGCATCACGAGAAGCAATGAGATGTAGAATCGAGAACGCGCTTTCTCTCGGCGATGGTCGATACTGAAAGAAGTCTGAGCTAAAGACATCCGCGATTATCAGAGAATGCTCAATTCTCGTCAAATTTCCATAATCATCATATGACGGCACCGAAATTGTGAAGTTGTCTCCAATATGCAGATCTTGTTCAAGCAACATCTCTTGAGAAATATAGCAATTGGTTTCATTGAGGGCATCGCGATTTCCGCTAATCTCAATCGCATCCTCAAAGCTCGAAAAGAATCCATCATCAGCGCCAAGAGTGACGCTCACGCGGTATTTCGGGTTTGTTATGTTTTGATCATAAGAACGAAGCACAGACAAGCTTGCCGCACTTTCTACTCCTTCTTGTCCTGCAGCAAGTTCTTGGAAGTCGTCGACTGATGACTCGTTTTGCTCATAGAATGATGAATGGCACAATATCTCCATGTCTACAAATATCTCCTCAGACATCTCAGATATCACATCGGGCCCCGAACTGTCTAAATAGAACGCAATGCCTCCAACAACTCCCGTTGACAATGAGAATACGAGGAGTGTCACCAAAACCTCTGGTGCTTGCGACGTCAGGCGTGAGAGAAGGTACACTACCCTGACACCTCCTGAATGATGGACTTAGTCCATTGCGACTCCAATAACTCAAAGCTACTATCTTCTTGACTTCGAGCATAAGCTAGACCTGAAACTGCGAGGATTGTCAGAATGAAGATGAACACCACAGGCAATGTAAATGCCCACACTGGGTTGGCAAAAATCAGAACTGGATAAACCAATGGCCAGATTAAATGCGTAGCATATGCTCTCTCGAGAGAATTAGCTATGAATAGAGGACCATAGATGAGAAGCACAACTAGACTTATGATGGCTATGACTAGGACCTCAGTCAAATGAATGATGGTCAAATGGGTGGTCTCGGCCCCCATCGATCTTAGAATGCCAGTTTGTCGCCTTGTTCTTCTATTGCCACTCGCTCCAAAAAGAAGGATACTTCCAACAGCTATCGGCAATGTCAATAGTGTCATGAGGTTGTCAACAGCACGATCAGTGTGATAGGATGTCTGCCCTAGATAAGATTCAATTGCAGTTCCTACGGAGGATCTGCGCCCCATATACGCTATTTCTATTCCCATTTGGTCAATAATGTCCTCCAGCAATTGCCTACTGCCTGTGTCGGTTGTGGATCTTATGCAATAGTACGTGTCTGCATTATCAAGGAGGTTGATTAGCGCAGCCATGCAATTAACATTGAGCCAAATCTTCGACTTACCTACGGTTCCCCGACCGCGCACATCCTCGAAAATAATTGGATTGGAAAGTGCAGGGACGATATCTATGATTGTAAACCCTGCAGAGGTTTCAGTATCACCTAGTCCGAACCCATGTAGCTCATCTCCAATCTCAAGCTCGTATTCTATGGCGAGGTTCTCAGTGATGATAGCACCAGTGGGATTGGTTTCAAGTTCTTGAAGTGATTCTGTGATATATGAATCGTTGAGGCTTACTCCCATATGATCATAGCCTACAAGAGAATACTCTTCAGGTTGAATCGCAACAAACGTAATCTTTCCCTGTCTGCCATCTGAGAGGTACATGATACCAACATTGACGAAGGATGATGCCTCATAATCACTATGACTCTTGGTGTAGTTGTCAAGATGTTCCCAACGATACTCCAAGATATCATTCAGCAGTATTGTGATGTCGCCTCCAATCGCAAATCTGGCATGGTAAATTTCGGTCTGAGGCAAGGATGATGCAACCACTGCACTGTTTATTGAAACGCACATTGAGAGAACAAGCATCATAACGACTGGTCCTGCGATCCTAACATTTTTAGCTGCTCTCCTTCCTCCGATTGATAGAGCCATTTCCCCCTTTGTCTTGGATAATAGTGACGTTAGACTCTCTCCAAGCCGATTCATGATTTTCGTTGTTAGACTCGCCACTCCAATGAATAATGGATATGGCAAAACATGTTGAATCAGAATTAGGTTTGGGTTTTCCTGGATTGCTGGTCCACCAAGATATATGGCTGCCAGGAAAAGGACCGAGAGGATGATGAGGGATGCATCCCATCGAATTAGACGAAGTCCGCGATTGAGCCTTGCTAGTCTTCCTTGGTCTTGCTCACTCTGGTAATTTTGATTCTCAAATGGGGCGCATGCGCTATAGCCAATCATCGGCATAATAATGGCGGCTCCAATCGCGTAAGTCATTGTTTGAGCTGAAATCAGCAATGGTGCTTCTAAAATGGAGATCGGCCTAAACACCAGGAAGTCGACTGACGCGAATGCGATTCGACTGACAAAGATAGCTGCGAAGATCGCAAGGAGGACAGCAATGACCGATAGTCCTAGGAATTCCTTCAAAAGAAAGACATGAAGCTGACGGTTGGAGGCTCCTCTAGCTTGGAGAACCTGAACCTCATCTTTTCTTTCGTCCACATAGAATCGAGCAGTCAGAATAAGGAGAAGACCACCTAGAAGGATGCACCCCTGCGAACGGGTTAATTGAGCGAATCTCTGCTCAGCGAGCCAGTCTATATAATTCTTCACGCCTATCGCCAAGTCATCTGTGATATAGAACCGGGGTACCGATACTATTTCTGGATAGCCAGGGTATAGACTCTGAATGTCTTTCTCGATGGCTCGAAGTCGCTGATGCGTGCCCTGAGGGTCAAAAGGCGAAAGACTGCTTCTGTCAATTTCTACGCTCACTCGATACTCCAAATCATCAGGATTGAGGAGTTCTGGTAAAACAATACAGATTGAGTTATAGTAATAGTCGAATATCTCATTGCCTGTTTCTTGAATATAGATGCCGCAAACGTAGACGGGACGTTTCCCAACATTGAGTTCAATTGAGTAATTCATCAAATCGCCAATGACTACGTCAGCGTAGTCAGCGACATTGAGCGCTAGAGCTATCTCAGTTTCTGTCCTTGGCAGCCTACCATCCAGAAATGTGAAACAAGTTGGAAAGGATTCTATAAACTCCTCAGATATAGCATAGCTTTGTCCAGTTGCCAGGAAATCAGGAAAGAGTCCTCCTTGATAGAACTCGTTTGTATCCATTCGAAGATACGATAATGCATCAACAGTCATAGCCGCAGCAATTACATGATCCACCTGACGTATCTCATCGACAACAGTTTCTACTCCGCCACCATGTATAAGCATCGCAATTGAACCAACATCCATCTCTTCGTTCCAGACATCAAGAGATATGGTGTCGATATACATTGAAACACTGAGCAGCATCAATCCTACAA